>NZ_JBIURH010000003.1:0-288887 GCF_044740765.1 Kitasatospora sp. NPDC088346 | reverse complement strand
TCGATCAAGCGGGTCGAGATTCTGGGGGTGTTGTCGGAGCGGTTCCCGAGTGAGACGCCGGTGGGTCCGGAGCAGTTGGGTGAGCTGCGGACGCTGGGGCAGATCGTCGACTTCATGAGCAGTGTGGTTCCCGGCGGGGCCGTGTCGGTCGTGCCCGCTGTTCGGGTGGTGGATGCGGGGGCGGTGTCGGCCGCGTTGTTGGAGGTGGTGGCGCAGAAGACCGGTTATCCGGTGGAGATGTTGGAGTTGGGGATGGATGTCGAGGCGGATCTCGGCATCGATTCGATCAAGCGGGTCGAGATTCTGGGGGTGTTGTCGGAGCGGTTCCCGAGTGAGACGCCGGTGGGTCCGGAGCAGTTGGGTGAGCTGCGGACGCTTGGACAGATCGTCGACTTCATTGCCGGCGTCTCGGGCGCCCCCGCCGCGGTGGGGGCGGAGCCGGACCGCGCCCGCGAGCAGGCCGCGCCCCCGGCCGCCGTACCCGCTGCGCCCGCCGCGCCGCCGCACCTGCCGGCGATCGGACGGGCGCAGGCCGCGCTGGTCGAACTGCCGTCCCCGGACGCCCTGGTGGGCGCGTACCCGGCCGGTGCCGGCGCGCTGCTGGTGGACGACGGCGGGGAGCTGACCCCGCTGCTGGCCGCCCGGTTGCTGGCGGGCGGCTGGGACGTCCGGGTGCTGCGGCTGCCGTCGGTGGCCCGGACGATCGACGGCACGGCGGGCTCCGGGCTGTCCGGCTGGGGCGTCACCGAGCTGACCGAGCGGATCGACGAGGTCCTGGAGCGTCCGGTCCGTCTGGTGGTGAACCTCGCGACCCGGCAGGACACCGACTGGGCGGACGGCGTGCGCAGGCTGTCGCACGCCCTGCTGGTGGCCAAACACCTGGTGGAGCCGCTGACCAAGGAGGCCGGCGGCGGGCGCGCCGGATTCCTGACGGTCACCCGGCTGGACGGGGCGTTCGGCCTGACCGGGGTGGCCGAGGAGCTCGTCCCGGCCGGCGGGTTCGGCGGGCTGGTCAAGACGCTGGCCGTCGAGGCGCCGGAGCTGTTCTGCCGCGCGGTGGACCTGGCCCCGGGCCTGGAGCCGCAGGCGGCCGCGGACCTGCTGATGGCGGAGATCGACGACGCCTCGGCCGAGCCGGTGCAGGTGGGCCACGACGGACGCCGCCGGGTGGCCCTGACGCTGGCGCAGTCGCCCACCGCGCTCGCCGCGGATCCGGCCGTCCCGGTGGCCGACGACCTCGGCCCGCAGGACCTGCTGGTGGTCACCGGCGGCGGGCGGGGCATCACGGCCCGCTGCGTGGTCGACCTGGCCGGCGCGTACCGGCCCGGCCTGCTGCTGCTCGGCCGTACGGCGCTCGGGGACGAGCCCGCCTGGGCCGTGGGGGTCGCCGGCGGAGCGGAGCTCAAGGCGGCCGCCGCCGCGCACCTGAGGGCGGCGGGGGAGAAGCCCACCCCGAAGCGGGTGGAGCAGCTGTACCGGGCGGTGGTCGGGGAGCGGGAGATTCGGCAGACCCTGGCCGAGCTGCGGGCGGCCGGCTCGACCGCCGAGTACCTGGCGGTGGACATCACCGACGCCACCGCGACGGCCCGGGCGCTGGCGCCGTACGCGGAACGGGTCACCGGTCTGGTGCACGGCGCGGGGGTGCTCGCCGACCAGCTGATCGCCCACAAGCGGGCCTCCGAGATCGAGCGGGTGTTCGCCCCGAAGCTCGGCGGGCTGCGGGCGGTGGTGGAGGCACTGCGGGCCGACCGGCTGCGGCACGTGCTGCTGTTCTCCTCGGTGGCCGGGTTCTTCGGCAACCAGGGCCAGTCGGACTACGCGATGGCCAACGAGGTGCTGAACGCCTGGGCGAGCTCCTTCAAGCGGCGGCACCCGCAGGCCCGGGTCTCCTCGCTCAACTGGGGCGCCTGGGACAGCGGGATGGTCTCGCCGCAGATCAAGGCGGTGTTCCAGGAGCGCGGCATCACGCTGATCCCGGAGCAGACCGGAACCGCGTTGTTCACCGGGCAGTTCGCCGCCCAGCACGGCCACGACACGGTGACCGTGCTCGGCCCGACCACCCCGCTGTCGGTGCGCAGGGCCGCGCCGCCCGCCGCCGCGGTGCTGGAACGGGCGACGGCCGGGCTGTCGGCCGAACCGATCGTGGCGGACCACCTGATCGGCGGGGTCCCGGTGCTGCCGGCGGCGGTCGCCCTCGGCTGGGCGATCGGTGCGGTCGAGCGGCTCAGCGGCGGCACGGTCCGGCAGGTGCGCGACTTCGCGGTGCACAAGGGGCTGGTGCTGGACGGCGGTGAGCCGGGCCGCCTGCAGCTGGCGGCGACGCCGGCGGGCGACCTGGCCACCACCGAGGTGGTGATCCGTTCGGTGGCGGCCGACGGCACGGTCCGGCCGCACTACGCCGCCGGTGTGGTGCTGGGCGCGGACCCGGCGTCCGAGCTCAACCACCCGACGGTGGCGGGGCTGCCGGCACCTGGGCGGGGCCGGGACGCCGGCGGGTTCTACACCGACGGCACGCTCTTCCACGGCCCGGCCCTGCAGGGGGTGCGCCGGGTGCTCTCCGAGGAGCAGGACCGGCTGGTGCTGGAGTGCTCGCTCACCGAGCCGCACCCGGCCGGCGGCGCGTACGCGGGACGGCTCTACCGGCCCGGCGCGGCGGACCTGATGCTCCAGGCCGGCCTGGTCTGGATGCGGCTGTTCCGGTCCACCGCGAGCCTGCCGCTCTCGGTCGCCCGGGCCGAGTTCCACCGGGCGCTGCCGGACCGTGGGACGTTCCTGGCGGTCGTCGAGCCCGGCGCCGTGAACGGGACCTCCGCCGCGCTGACGGTCACCGCGGTCGCCCCGGACGGCCGGGTGCTGGCCCGCCTGACCGGGGTCAGCCTGGTCTCCACCCCGCAGCTGGCCGCCAAGTTCGTCAGCAGCTGACGCACCCGACCCGGTCGGTCCGGCCGGCCGCCCAGCGCGGCCGGCCGGACCGACCACAGCCCGGAGGGACCCGGCTCCCATGAGCAAGTACGCCATCGTCGGACTTTCCTGCCTCTTCCCGGGTGCGGCCACCCCCGAGGAGTTCTGGCAGAACCTCAGCGCGGGCGCGGACAGCCGCACCGAGGGCGGCCCGGAGGTCTTCGGACCGCCCGCCGACCCCCGCGACCTCGACCCGCAGCACCCGATCACCTGCACCAGGGGCGGATTCGTCCGCGACTTCACCTTCGACCCGACCGGCTACCGGCTGGCGCCACAACGGCTGGCCCGGCTCGACCGGGTGTTCCACTGGTCGCTGTACGTCGCCCGCGAGGCGCTGCGCGACAGCGGCCACCTGGACCGCACCGAACTCCTCGGCCGGACCGGCCTGGTGCTGGGCAACTACTCCTTCCCGACGCCCGGTTCGGCCCGGATCAGCCTGCCGCTGGTGGAGCGGGCGGTTCGCGACGGACTGGTGGCCGGCGGGCTGACCGGGCTCGGCGACCCGCCCGCCGCGCCCGCGGCGGACCCGGCGGACGCCCGGGTCAGCGGCGCACCGGCGCGCGTCGTCGGCGCGGCGCTCGGACTCGGCGGCCCGCGGTACGCGCTGGACGCGGCCTGCTCCTCGGCGCTGTACGCGCTGAAGCTGGCCTGTGACCACCTGGCGGCCGGACAGGCGGACCTGGTGCTGGCGGGCGGTGTCTGTGCCCCGGACCCGACCCTGATCCACCTCAGCTTCTCCGACCTGCACGCCTACCCGGCGAACGGGTTCAGCCAGCCCTTCGACAGCCGCTCGGCGGGCATCCTCACCGGCCAGGGCGCCGGGATGTTCGCGGTCCGGCGGCTCGCCGACGCCCAGCGCGACGGCGACCGGATCCACGCCGTGATCGACGGCATCGGCCTGTCCAACGACGGCGCCGGCCGGCACCTGCTGGTCCCGAGCGAGGCCGGCCAGCACCGGGCGTACCAACTCGCCTACGCCGACGCGGGGGTGGCGCCGGACGGGATCGACTACCTGGAGTGCCACGCCACCGGTACCCCGATCGGGGACTCCACCGAGGCGGCCTCGGTCGCCGGGTTCTTCGGCCCGGCCGGCAAGGTGCCGCTGCTCGGCTCGGTGAAGGGCAACATCGGCCACCTGCTGACGGTGGCCGGGCTCAGCAGCATGCTCAAGGTGGTACTGGCCATGCGGCACGGCCACCTGCCGCCGACCATCGGGGTGACCGAGCCGGTGACCGGCCCGGACGGCCCGGTGGCCGGCGCCCTGGTCCGTACCGGGCAGCCGTGGCCGGCTCCGCCGGGGGAGCGCCGCGGCGCCGTCTCCGCGTTCGGGTTCGGCGGCACCAACGCGCACGTGGTGCTCTCCGACGCGTCCGCCGTCCCGGCACCGCAGCCGGCCGCCACCGCACCGCCCGCCCTGGACGTGGTCGGCGTCGGCGCGCACTTCGGCTCGTTCACCTCGGCCGCCGCCTACGAGCGTGCCGTCCACGACGGGCTCGACGCCTTCGGCCCGCTGCCCGAGCGCCGCTGGCGCGGTCTGGAGGAGAGCGGCGGCGCCCTGGCCGCCGCCGGGCTGACCCGCGAGTCGCTGCCGGCCGGCGCGTTCGTGGACACCGTCGGCCTCGATCCGGTCGACCACCGGATCCCGCCCGCCGACCTGCGCAACTACAACCTCCAGCACGCGCTGATGTCCCGGGTCGCCGACGAGGCGCTGGCCGACGCCGGCTTCAGCCGCACCGCCGCACCGGGCGCGGCCGCACCGGGAACGGCCGCGCCAGGCGAGGGTGGTGGCCCGGGGAGGGGCGGCCCGGCACCACGCCGGGTCGCCGTGGTGGTCGCGATGGAGATCGAGCCCAGCGCCCACCTGCACCTGGCCCGCCACGGCCTCGGCGGCCACCTGCGCGAGCTGTTCGACTCCGCGGGCCTGGAGCTGACCGACGCGCAGCGCGAGCGACTCACCGCACTGGCCCGCGAGGGCGTGCACGAGCCGATCGTCGCCAACGAGGTGCTCAGCTACATCGGCAACATCATGGCCAGCCGGATCTCCTCATTGTGGAACCTCACCGGCCCCTCCTTCACCATCTCCGCCGAGGCCGCCGGCACCGCCCAGGCCCTGGAACTGGCCCGGCTGCTGCTGCTGGACGAGACCGTCGAAGCCGTCCTGGTCGGCGCGGTGGACCTGGCCGGCTCGCCCGAGAGCCTGCTGCTGCGCATCGAGGGCGGCGACGGCCGGCCGGTCGGCGGACCCGGGCTGACCTACGGCGAGGGCAGCCAGGGCTGGCGGATCGGCGAGGGCGCCGGTGCGGTGGTGCTCACCCGGCCCGGCGAGGGCCCGCGCCCCGCGTACGCCCGGCTGGACGCGGTCGCCGTCCGGCACGCCGTCCCGGTCGACGGTGAGCTGCCCGAGGCCGACGCCGACGCGCTGGCCCGGGCCGCCGAGCAGGCGCTCGCCGAGGCGGGCATCGCGGCCGGCGACCTCGGCTACCTGGAACTGCACGCGGGCGGCACCGAGGCGCAGGACGCCGCCGAACTGGCCGCGCTCGCCCGGATCCACCCGGCCGGCGCCCCGGGCCCCGCACTCGGCAGCGCCAAGGCCCAGCTCGGCGACGCCCAGGGCGCGGCCGCCATGGCCGGCCTGTTGCGCGCGGTCTTCGGCCTGCACCACGGCTACCTGCCCGGCGTACCGGGCTGGCAGCGCCCGGCGGCGAACCGGGCCGCCGCGCTCGCCGCCACCGGCTGCTACCTGCCGGAATCCTCCCGCCCCTGGCTGCGCGCCCGGAGCGACGGGCGGCGGTACGCGGCCGTCTCCTTCATCGGCGGCGGCGGGGCGCACGGGCAGGTGGTGCTGTCCGCCGAGGGCACCCGCGGCCGGACCGAGGAACGCGACTGGCAGCGGGCCGGCGGGCCGGTCCTGCTGGCCCTCGGCGCCCCCGACCCGGCCGCCCTGGTGGCCGAGGTCGCCCGGCACCGCACCCTGCTGGCCGGCGGCGCCGACCCGTACCGGCTGGCCCGGGAGGCCGCCGGGCGGCTGACCCCCGGCACCCCCCGGGTGGTGCTGGTCGGCCGTGACGCGGACGAGCTGGCCCGCCAACTGGAGCTCGCCGCCCGGGACCTGCCCGTCGCCCAGGAGCGCGGCGAGGACTGGGCGACTCCGGCGGGCAGCTGCTACACCCCGCACCCGATCGGCCCCGAGGGCAAGGTCGCCCTGGTCTACCCGGGCGCCGTCAACTCCTACCCGGGCCTGGGCCGGGACCTGTTCCGGGCCTTTCCCGGCCTGCTGGAACGGTTCGAGGCCGAGGTGGCCGAACCGGACCGGACCTTCCGGACGGCGAGGCTCCACCCGCGCACCCAGGTCGCGCCCGGCCGCCGCGAGCTGATGGCCCTGGAGGCCGAACTCACCGACGACCTGCCGTTCATGCTCGCCACCGGCACGACCTTCGCCATCCTCAACACCGACCTGGTGCGCGACCTGCTGGGCGTGCCGGTGCACGGCGCCTTCGGCTACAGCCTGGGCGAGAGCAGCATGCTCTTCGCCACCGGCGGCTGGCGGCGCACCGCCCGCCGGGACGACCGGATCAGCGCCACCCCGCTGTTCAAGCACCGGCTCAACGGCCCGCGCGACACCGTCCGTGAGCTGTGGGACCTGCCGGCGGGCACCCCCGACGCCGAGGTCTGGGCCGGCCACGTGCTGCTCTGCGACCCCGCGACGGTCCGGGCCGCGCTCGTGGCGTACGACCGGGTGTTCCTCACCCACGTCAACACCCCCGGCGAGGTGGTGGTGGCCGGCGACCCGGCCCAGTGCCGCCGGCTGATCGCCGAGCTGGGCTGCCCGGCGGCGCGCTCGCCGGTCACCGGCGTCATGCACTGCCCGGTGGTGGACGGCGAGGTCGCGGCGCTGGCCGAGCTGAACAGTCACCCCACCGGTTCCACCGGTGGCCTCGACCTGCTCACCGCCTACGACTACGGCCCGGTCGAGGACTTCGACCAGCAGCGGATCGCCGACCGGATCGCCCACACGCTGCGCTCCACCATCGACTTCCCCCGCCTGGTCCGCACCGCGTACGACCGCGGGTTCCGCTACTTCGTCGAGGTCGGCCCGGGCGCCACCTGCACCCGCTGGGTGCGCGAGACGCTCGGTGCGGCGCCGCACGTCGCCGCCTCGGTCGACCGGCGGGGGGTGCCTGCCGCGCGGTCGGTCGCCCAGCTGGCCGCCCGGCTGATCGCGCACGGGGTGCCGCTGGACCTGGCCGGTCTGCTCGGTCCGGTGCCGGCCGGTGGCGCCCGGCCCGGCCGGGCCGCGTTCCCGGTCGGTGGCGGTCCGTCCGTCCCGGCCCGGATCGCCGCCGGGACGGCCGCCCTGCTGGCCGAGCCCGCCGAGGCGCCGGCCGCCCGGGCCGCCGCCGGGCAGCCCGCCACCGCGCTGCCCGCCACCGTGCTGCCCGCGGGCGTGCCGCCAGCGTTCGCGGCGCCGGTCCTGGCCGCCCTGGGTGCCGGGCCCGCGGGCCCCGGCACCCCCCGCCCGCTCCCGGCCGGCCCCGTCGCGGCCGGCCCTTCCGGACCAGCCGGTCCCGTCCCGCCGGAGGACCAGATGCCTGCCGACCCGAGCCTCGCCGACCCCGAGGTCATCACCTTCGACGGCGAGCCGATCGCCTTCCTGCCCTGGGCCGACGACCCGGTGCCCGGGCCGTTCGCCGGGCCGTCCGGGCAGCCCCCCGCGGGCCCGCCCGCCGGGTCGTCCGCGGCGCGCACCTCCCGCCCGGCCGCCCGGCCCGCCCGTTCGGGCCCGTCCCCCGCCGACACCGGCACCGGCCCCGGCACGGGCACCGATGCCGACGTGCACGCCGATCCCGCCCGGGACCTGGTGCGGGAGCTGCGCCGTCAGATGGTCGCCACCCACTCGGTGGTGATGGAGACCCAGCGGGTGCTCCAGGAGAACACCCTGGCCAGGACGGAGGCTCTGCTCGCCGCCCCCGCCGTGCCCACGACCCTGCCGCCGGCCCCGGCGCCCGAGCCGATCGCCTTCACCCCGCGGGCCGAGCTGCCCGCCGCCCCGACCCCCGTGCCGGCTCAGGAGCCCGAACCGGAGGCGGCCGGGACCCCCGGCGTGATCTGGGACGAGGCCGACCTGCTGGAGTTCGCCACCGGCTCGCTGGCGGCCGTCTTCGGCCCGGCCTTCGCCGAGATCGACGGCTACGGCAAGCGGGTGCGGCTGCCCGCGCCGCCGTACCACTTCGTCACCCGGGTGACGGACCTGAAGGCGGAGACCGGCGTCTACCGGCCCTCCTTCATCCGCACCGAGTACGACGTGCCGGCGGACGCCTGGTACACCGTCGACGGCGGGGTGCCGCCGGCGGTCGCGATCGAGGCCGGGCAGTGCGACCTGCTGCTGATCAGCTACCTCGGCATCGACTTCCGCAACAAGGGCGAACGGGTCTACCGGCTGCTGGACTCCACCCTGGTTTTCCACGGCGACCTGCCGAGGGCCGGGCAGACCCTGCGGTACGACATCTCGATCAACCGGTTCGTCACCCAGGGCGACACCACGCTCTTCTTCTTCAGCTACCTCTGCTACGCCGACGGGGAGTTGATCCTGGAGCTGAAGGACGCCTCGGCCGGCTTCTTCACCCAGGCCGAGCTGGACACCCCGCTCGGCGTGGTGATCACCGAGAAGGAGCGGGCCGCCCGGGCCGCGCTGCCCCGGGGATGGTTCAAGCCGCTCGCCCGGACGGACCACGACCACCTCACCGCCGCCGACCTGGAGCTGCTCGCCCAGGGCCGGCCCGGCGAGGTGTTCGGCCCCGAGCACGCCCAGGACGAGGGCCTCAACCCCGCCCTGCGGCTGCCCGACGCCCGGCTGCGGATGATCGACGACCTGCGGATCGACCGCACCGGTGGCCCGCGCGGCCTCGGCGCCCTCACCGCGTACAAGCAACTCCAGCCCGACGCCTGGTACTTCGAGTGCCACTTCCCGGACGACCCGGTGCTGGCCGGCTCGATGGTCGCCGAGGGCGCGGTCCAGGCGCTGCAGGCGTACCTGCTGCACCAGGGCATGCACCTGGTGCTGCCGGACGCCCGCTTCCAGACCATCGTCGGCCTGCAGACCGAGGTCCAGGTGCGCGGCCAGATCACCCCGGAGCACCGGGAGATCCGGTACGAGATCGAGGTGATGGAGCTGACCCTGCTCCCGCGCCCGTCGGTGGTGGCCGACATCCTGGTGTACCTGGGCGACAAGCCTGTGATCCGGATGCGCAACTTCGGGATCCAGATCCGCGAGAAGGAGGGCACCCCCTACCGGCCCGAACGCGGCGGCGTCCCGGCCTTCCTGGGGCGCCGCAACCGCTCCGGCGAGCCCGCGATGATCAACGAACTGCACCTGGCGCACGCCGCCAAGGGCGATCTCGGCACCGCCATGGGCCCGGAGTTCGACGTCTACCGGGACAGCCGCGCGCCGTACATCCCCAACGGCGACTTCCAGTTCGTCGACCGGATCATGTCCCTCACCGGCACCCGCGGCGAGCTCGGCCCGGGCTCGGAGATGGTCACCGAGTACGACTCCCCGGACGACGCCTGGTACTACACCCAGAACTCCCACCCGCACCTGCCCAACGCCGTCCTCATGGAGACCTCGCTGCAGGCCGCCATCCTGCTCGGCTACTACCTCGGCGCCACCCTGAAGCAGCCGCGGACCGAGTACGCGATCCGCAACCTGGACGGCCGGGCCACCCTGGTCAGGGACGTCGACCTGCGCGGCAAGACCGTCCGCCACCACTCCAGACTGCTGATGACCAGCGCCGTGCAGGGCGCCGTGCTGCAGAACTTCAGCTACGAACTCTCCGCCGACGGCGAGGTGTTCTACACCGGCGAGTCGCTCTTCGGGTACTTCAGCGAGGCCGCGCTGGCCAACCAGGCCGGCCTGGACGCCGGGACGTACGTCGCGCCGTGGATCGAGCAGGAGCGGCCGGACCCGGCGCGGGTCCGCCGGATCGAGCTCACCGGGGACGCACCCGCCTTCACCGACCCGTCCGGCGGCCGGCTGCACCTGCCCGGCGGACACTTCCACCTGGTCGACCGGGTGGACCTGGTCGCCGACGGCGGCCGGCACGGGCTCGGCTACCTGCACGGCCACCGGGAGGTCCGCCCCGACGAGTGGTACTTCGACTGCCACTTCCACCGCGACCCGGTGATGCCCGGCTCGCTCGGCGTCGAGGCGGTGCTCCAGGCGCTGCGGTTGTTCGTGCTGGAGCAGGGCCTGGCGGAGGGCGTCGAACGGCCGCGCTTCGGGCTCGCCACCGGCGTCGAGACGGGCTGGAAGTACCGCGGCCAGATCCTGCGCCACGACCGCGAGCTGCGCTTCGACGTGCACGTCCGGGAGATCCGCCGCGAGGGCGGCCGGGTGGTGGTGATCGCGGACGCCGACCTGTGGAAGCCCGGCCTGCGCATCTACGAGCTCACCGGCGTCGCGATCGAGGTCCTTCCGGCCACCGACTGACCACCCCCGCCTGAGGAGACCGAACCGACATGAACCGCCCGCAGACACCGCTGCTCTGGCAGGGGGAGCAGTACCCGAGCACCGACCCGGCCGGGGTCTACCACGCCCTGGCCGACCTCGAACGGCCCTGTTTCGTGGTCCGCACCCCGCGCGGCATCGGCGCCGCCGCCACCGGGCGGGCCGTGCCCGCCGGGGCACCCGGCGGCCTGCCGCTGCTGGCCGCGGTCGCCCCGCTGCCGCCGCACCGGCTCGGCTCGGCGGCGTTCCTGGCCGCGCACGGGGTCCGCCAGCCGTACCTGGCCGGGGCGATGGCCGGCGGGATCGCCTCCGCCGACCTGGTCGTCGCCCTCGCCCGGGAGGGCTTCCTGGCCTCCTTCGGCGCGGCCGGCCTGCTGCCGGAGAGCATCGAGAAGGCACTGGCCCGGTTCGCCGCCGAGATCCCCGGCCTGCCGTACGCGGTGAACCTGATCCACAGCCCCAGCGAGGAGCGGCTGGAACGCGAGGCCGTCGAGCTGTTCCTACGGCACGGCGTGCGCTGCGTGGAGGCGTCCGCCTTCATGGCGCTCAGCCCGCACATCGTCCGCTACCGGCTGGCCGGCCTGCGGCAGGGCCCGGACGGGCAGGTGGTCGCCGAGCACCGGGTGATCGCCAAGATCTCCCGGACCGAGACCGCCGAACGCTTCATGCGCCCGGCGCCCGCCGCGACCGTCAGCGCGCTGCTGGCCCAGGGCCTGATCAGCCCGCTCCAGGCCGAGCTGGCCAGGTACGTGCCGATGGCCGACGACATCACCGTGGAGGCCGACTCCGGCGGTCACACCGACCGCCGGCCGCTGCCCGCGCTGCTGCCCAGCATCCTGCGGCTGCGCGACAGCGTGCAGCGCGAGCACCGCTACCCCGCGCCGATCCGGGTCGGCGCGGCCGGCGGCCTGGGCACCCCGGTCGCGGTGGCCGCGGCCTTCGCGATGGGCGCCGCCTACGTGGTGACCGGCTCGGTCAACCAGTCCTGCGTCGAGTCGGGCGCCTCCAAGGCGACCAAGGCCCTGCTGGCGGAGGCGGGCATCGCCGACTGCGAGATGGCCCCGGCGGCCGACATGTTCGAACTGGGCGTGGAGCTCCAGGTGCTCAAGAAGGGCACGCTGTTCCCGATGCGGGCCAAGAAGCTCTACGAGCTCTACCAGGCCCACGACGGACTGGAGGCGCTGCCCGAGGGCGAACGGGCCCGGCTGGAGGCCCAGGTCTTCCGCCGGCCGCTGGAGGACGTCTGGCAGGAGTGCGTCGGCTACTTCCGCCGCCGCGACCCCGAGCAGCTGGCCCGCGCGCAGGACAGCCCGAAACGGCGGATGGCACTGGTCTTCCGCTGGTACCTGGGGATGTCCTCGCGGTGGGCCACGGTCGGCGACCCCGACCGGACCCTGGACTACCAGATCTGGTGCGGCCCGGCGATGGGCAGCTTCAACGACTGGGTCACCGCCAGCTACCTCAAGGCCCCGGGCAACCGCCGGGTCGCCGACGTCGCCCACCACCTGATGCGCGGCGCCGCCTTCCACACCCGGGTGGCCGCCCTGCGCACGGCCGGCGTGCAGCTGCCGGCCGCCGTCGCCGACTACCGCCCGGTGCCGCTGGAGTCGCCGGTGGCCGCCCTCGGCGGTGCGCTGTGATCGGGCGGCTCGGCGCGAAGGCGGCGGAGCTGGAACTCCTGCTGGGCGACCCCGGCGACCCGTACGGCCCGTACGGCTTCGCCGCCGCGGTCCGCCGGGACGAGCGGGACGAGTTCCCCGACGAGCTCGCCGGGGTGCTGCGCGAGGCGGGGTTCCACCTGGACCACCTGCCGGCCGAGTGGGGCGGCGGCTTCGAGTCCTTCGACCGCAGCCTGCTGCTGGTCCGCGCGGCGGCCCGCCGGGACCTCAACGTCATGCCCGCCACCATGTTCTCGATCACCGCCGCCACCTGCGTACGGCTGCACGGCTCGCCCGAGCAGCAGCACCGGGTCGCCGAACTGCTGCGCCGCGGCGGCTCGGTGGGCTTCGCCCTGTCCGAGCAGGAGCACGGCAGCGACCTGCTCGCCAACACCGCCCGGCTGGAGCCGGAGGGCGAGGGCTGGCGGCTCAGCGGCGAGAAGTGGATGGTCGGCCTCGGACAGCGCTGCGAGGCGCTCTACCTGGTCGCCCGCACCGGCGAGCGCGGGCCGGGGGCGTTCACCGCCGTCCTGCTCGACCTCACCCGGGCGGCCGGGCGGCTGGACCGCGGCGGGCCGGTACCCGCCTCCGGCATGCGGGGCATCGACTTCGCGCACCCGCGGTTCGACCGGCTGCCGGTCGGCCGCGACCAGCTGGTCGGCCGCCCGGGTGAGGCCCTGGAGGTCGCGGTCAAGGCCCAGCAGGTGGTGCGGCTGATGAGCACCGCCGGCAGCCTGGGCTGCGCCGACACCGCCCTGCGGCTCACCCTGGACTTCGCCGCCGAGCGCCGCGTAGGCCGGACGACCCTGCTGGAAACCCCTTACCAGCGGCGGGAGCTGGCGATCGCGTCGGCCGCCCTGCTGGCCGCCGACGCGGTCGCGCTGGCCGCCGCCCGGGGCATCCACGTGGCACCGGAACAGTTCAGCGTCTGGGGCTGCGCGGCCAAGCACGTGGTCGCCGAGGCGGTCGAGGACGCGATCGCCCGCTGCGGCGCGACCCTCGCCACCCGGTCCGTGCTGCGCACCGAGGGCCCGGGCGGCGGGGTGTTCCAGAAGCTCCAGCGGGACGCCGCCCTGGTCCGGGTGGTCGACACCAGCGCCCTGGCCAACCTGCGCTCCTTCTCCGGACAGCTGCCCGCACTCGCCGCGGCCGCCGCGCGCGGCGCCGGGGACGGGACGGCCACCAGGACCGTCTTCGCCCTGGACGAGCCGCTGCCGCCGTACGACCCCGCCCGGCTCGACCTCAACGCCCGCGGGCGCGACCTGCCCACCGGCACCCTGGCCGCGGTGGCGCGGCCGGCCGCCCGGGCCCTCGCCGAGGCCGGCGCGCCGGCCGTCGCGGAGCTGGCGGACCGCCTCCTCGCCGCCGTCCTGGCGCTGCCCGGCGAGAGCGCGGCGGCCGGCACCGGCACCGGCCCGGTCGACCTGGCGGAACGCTTCGCCTGGCTGCACGCCGCCGCCTGCTGCCTCCACCTGTGGTGGGCCGGCCGGCACCTGCCGCTGTACGGGCAGAAGCCCGGCTCCGCCGGCTGGCTCGGCGCCTGCCTCGGCTACCTGCTGGCCCGCGCCGACCAGCGGCCCGCCCGGGCCGACGCCGCGCACCTGCTGCCCGCCCTCGACGTCCTGCTCGACCTGCGGACCGAACACCGGCTGTTCTCCGCAGCCCCCGTACCCCTCGCCCGGCCGGTGGTGTGACCGGTGGGGCGTCCCGCGACAGGAGGACCGGTGAACAGCTCAGACCTGCCCAGACTCGCCGCCGAGCTGGAGGAGTACCTGGGGGACCCGCACGACCCGGCCAGCCGGATGCCGTACGAACGGATCCTCGACCACGACGAGCGCGAGGAGTACCCGTACGCCTTCGTCAACCTGCTCCAGCGCTGGGGCGTGCACGAGTACAACATCCCCGAGGCCCAGGGCGGGCTGGCCGGCAACGTGGAGACCGGCTTCAACCTGCTGCGGCTGATCGCCCGCCGCGACCCGACCACCGCCACCGCGCTGATCATCACCAGCCTGGCCTTCCTGCCCGCCTGGATCGCCGGCACGGACGAGCAGAAGCAGTACCTGAGCGACGCCATGAAGCGGGGCAGCCGGTACGCCTGGGGACTGTCCGAACGCAGCCACGGCAGCGACGTGCTCAGCAACGAGCTCGCCGCCGAGAAGGTCCCCGGCGGCTACCTGCTGACCGGTGAGAAGTGGCTGATCGGCAACGCCAGGGTCGCCGACGGGCTGGCCGTGTTCGCCCGGACCAGGGCGAGCGGAGGCCCGGCGGGCTACTCCATCTTCCTGCTGGAGAAGCGCCGCACCCCGGCCGGCGCGGTCGAGGAGCTCCCGAACGAACGGCTGCACGGCCTGCGGGCCCTGGACATGAGCGGGATCCGGCTGGACGGGGTCTTCGTCCCCGACTCGGCCCGGCTCGGCGCCGAGGGCGCCGGCCTGGAGATCGCCCTGCAGACCTCCCAGGTGGCCCGCACCCTGATCGGCTCGATCGCCCTCTCCGCCGTCGACACGGCCCTGCGGATCACCCTGGACTTCACCGAGCGCCGGGTGATCTTCGGCCGGGCGGTCAGCGACATCCCGTACTCCCGGCGGCAGCTGGCCGAGTGCTTCGCCGACCTGATGATCGCCGACGCGGTCAGCCTGGGTGCCGTCCGCAGCCTCCAGCTGGTGCCCGAACAGGCCAGCGTCTGGTCGTCGGTGGTGAAGTACTTCGTGCCGACGCTGCTGGAGACCACCATGTCCCGGCTCAACGTGGTGCTCGGCGCCCGCTTCTACCTGCGCGCCGAGCCGCACTACGGGATCCACCAGAAGATGCTCCGCGACATGCTGGTCGCCAACTTCGCCGACGGCAACACCGTGGTCAACCTCAAGAACCTCGCCCTCCAGCTGGACGGCCTGCTGGCCGCCGCCACCGGCCCGGCCGGCGAGGCGCGGGCCGCCGCCGAGCAGCGGGTCGCCACGCTCTACGGCCTCGACCGCGACCTGCCGCTCTACCGGCCCTGGGACCAGGAGCTGTTCAGCCGCGGCCGGGACGACGCCCTGCTCGCCGCCCCCGCCGCCCTGCGCGCGCTCGGCGAGCACGCCGCGGCCGCCAAGGGCGACGACCGGGAGTGGCTGACCCGGGCCGCGGACGTCGCCGCGGAACTGCTCGGCTCGGCCGCCGCCCTGCGCGACCGCTCGGCCGCCCTGCGGGCCGAACTCGGCCGCGAGTACGGCCAGTCCGCCGAACTCTTCGACCTGGCCAAGCAGTACTGCCTGCTGCACGCGGTCGCCGCCTGCCTGCACACCTACCTGCGGGCCGCCGCCGCCACGCCCGCCGACCCGCTGCCCAGCGCCGCCCTGCTGCTGCTCCAACTGGAACGTCTGCGCAAGCAGTTGCACCCGCACGAGGCGGTCACCGACAGCCGGGCGGTGGACGAGGTGATGGCGGTGCTGCGCCGCCTGCACCAGGAGAACCGCCTCTTCTCGCACTGGCAGTTCCGGCTCGCCGAGCGCGGGGACCTCAGCCTCGCCGAGATCTGATCCGGACCGGGAAGGACCCGCGACGTGCCGAGACGCACCACCGCCGACCCGTCCGCCACCCGCCTGCTGCCCTGCCCGGGCTGCCGGGCCGCGACGCCCGAGGACCGGCTCGACCGCGACCTCAAGCTCTGCCCCGCCTGCCGGCAGGAGCTCCGCCGGGAGACCTGCGCCTGGCTCCAGCGGCTGGCCGGCCTCGCCGTCCTCGGCCCGGTCCTGGAGACCGGCGCCCGCACCGACACCCCCAACGCCCCAGCCAGCTAAGGACGTCCCATGTCTGCACCGCTGTCAGCACCGGCCAAGCCCCGGGTCGCGATCATCGGCGCCGGAGTCTCCGGCCTCTCCGCCGCGTACCGGCTGCGCCACCACGCCGAGCTCACCGTCTTCGAACAGGACGACCGCGCGGGCGGCCACGCCCACACCATCGAGGTCCAGGACGCCGGCCGGACCCTGGGCATCGACACCGCGTTCGTCATCTTCAACCGGCCCAGCTACCCCAACCTCACCCGGTTCTTCGACGAGCTGGAGGTGCCGTTCCGGGAGCACCGGGGCGGCTTCAACTTCTTCGATCTCGACACCGGCCTCCAGTTCGGCACCGAGGAGATGGTCCTGCCGGAGGAGGAGGTGGCCGGCCGCTACCCGGAGGAGTTCCGCACCATCCGGCGCGAGGCTCGGCGCTTCCACGAGGAGGGCCGCAGGGACTTCCTGCGCAAGCGCACCGACCTGCCGCTCGGCGAGTACCTCGACCGCGGCGGCTACAGCCAGGAGTTCCGGCACGGGTACGTGATCCTGCTCTGCACCGCCGTGTGGTCGGTGCCGGCCGAGCTGATCTGGGAGATGCCGGCCACCACGGTGATCGCCTTCTTCATGGCCCACGACGAGGGCGGCCTCGGCGGCGCGCGGGTGGACTGGCGGACCGTCGGCGGCGGTTCGATCAGCTACGTCCGGCGGGCGCTGGCGGCCGTCGACCCCAAACTGCGGCTCGGCGAGCGGGTCACCGGCGTCCGGGAGGCCGCGGACGGCGTCGAGGTGACCACCGCCGCCGGCACCGAGCGCTTCGACCACGCCGTGCTCGCCGTCCACGGCGACCAGGCCCGGGCGCTGCTCACCGACCCGACCGAGCTGCAGCGGCGGACCCTGGCGAAGATCCGCTACAACCCCTCCCGGGTCGTCCTGCACACCGACGCCTCGGTGATGCCCGAGGACCGCTCGCGCTGGGAGAACTGGAACTACGGCAAGGTCGTGGTGGACGGCGCGGTCCGCCCCTACGTCGTCTACTACATGAACCGGCTGCACGGCTTCGAGTCCGAGCACGACTACTTCGTGACCCTGGACTACCCGCGGCCGATCCGCGAGGACCTGGTGATCAGGGAGCTGCACTACGAGCACCCGGTCATCGACATGGACCTGCGCACCCTGCAGAGCACCATCTACCGGGTCAACGACGGCACCCGGGTGAAGCTGGCGGGCTCCTACTTCCACTCCAAGCAGCTGCACCACGACCAGATCGGGTCGCACGAGGCGGCGTTCTCCTCCGGGCTGGAGGCGGCGGAGCAACTGCTGCGGGAGCTCGGGGCCTGAGGCGCTCCGGCGGGGCGGTCCGCGGCGGTCGCGGACGGGGGCGGGGTCGGCCGAGCGGGCCGGGCCCGCCCCGGCGTTTCCGCACTGGCCATCGGGCAGTGCCACTCCCTATAATGGATAGCGCTAGGTTCCACTATCGACTCGGGCGAGCGCATCCTCCGCTGCGCGCCGGGCCGGCGACCGACGAGGAAGGCCGATCTCGATGCCCACGCTCCCCTGGACCACCCCGAACCCGGCCCGCCCGCAGACCCGGGCCCTGGTGATGGCCTCGCGCCTACAGGTCGCCTCGTTCAAGGACGTGCCGCGCTTCTTCCTCAAGTCCCTCGCGGTCTGGCAGCAGGTCCGCAAGGCCCCCGGCGCCCTCGGCGCCTCGCTCATTGCCCAGCCGCTGCGCCGGACCTTCTGGACGCTCTCCGCCTGGGAGTCCCGCGAGGGCCTGAACACCTACGTCCGGACCGAGCCGCACTACTCCACGATGACCTCGCTCCGGTCGACCATGAACGGCTCCACCTTCGTCTTCTGGGAGGTGCCGACCGAGCAGCTCCCGATCACCTGGGCCGACGCCAAGCAGCGGGTGGCCGACCAGCGGCGCGCGGACGAGGCCGCCGCCGACGAGGCGTCCCGGCGTCCCGGCGCCTGAGCGTCCCCGGCGCCGCGAACACCACCGGCGCCACGAGCACCAACCAGCGCCACCCGGCGCCACGAGCACCCCGGCACCCCCGCGTCCGCACACCTCGCACTCCCGAAGGAGAAGAGTCATGGCTTCGCCCGATCTCACGGCGGCCGGCTCGCCGAGCCCCGCCGCCCAGGGGCCGAAGGTCCCGCTCTGGCTGTCGATCGTCGCGTGCAGCGTGCCGATGTTCATGGTGGCGCTGGACAACCTGGTCGTCTCCACCGCCCTGCGCACCCTGGCCGTCGACCTCAAGGCCGACACCAAGGACCTTCAGTGGTTCGTCAACGCCTATGTGCTGAGCTTCTCCTGCCTGCTGCTGATCGGCGCCGCCCTCGGCGACCGGTTCGGCCGCCGGAAGGTCTTCGCCATCGGCATCGCGATCTTCACCCTGTCCTCGATCGCCTGCGGCCTGGCCGGCACCAGCGGTGAGCTGATCACCGCCCGCACGGTCCAGGGCTTCGGCGCCGCCGCCGTCATGCCGCTCTCGCTGACGCTGCTCTCGCAGGCCGTCCCCGAGAAGATGCGCAGCCTGGCGCTCGGCCTGTGGGGCGCGGTCAGCGGCCTGGCGATCGCGCTCGGCCCGGTGGTCGGCGGCGCGGTGGTCGACGGCCTGGCCTGGGAGTGGATCTTCTGGATCAACGTCCCGGTCGGCATCGTCGCGATCCCGCTGGTCTTCAAGGTGCTGCGGGAGAGCAAGGGTGAGCGGGCCGGTCTCGACCTGGTCGGCATGCTGCTGGCCGCGGCCGGCCTGCTCGCCGTGGTCTGGGGCATCGTCAACGGCAGCACCGACGGCTGGACCTCGACCAGGATCGTCTCCGCCTTCGTGGCCGGCGGCGTCCTGCTGATCGCCTTCGTGCTCTGGGAGCGCCGCCAGACCCACCCGCTGCTCCCGCTCTCCTTCTACCGGATCCGGGCCTTCACGCTGACCAACATCGTCTCGGCGACGATGTACTTCGGGGTCTTCGGCTCGATCTTCTTCCTCTCCCAGTACCTCCAGATCGCCCCGTACCGGACGCCGCTGCACGCCGGTGTGCTGACCCTGGCCTGGACGCTGATGCCGATGTTCATCGCCCCGGTCGCGGGGGCGCTCACCGACCGGGTGGGCGGCGGGCGGCTGATGGCGCTCGGGCTCTTCCTCCAGGCCGGCGGTCTGGCCTGGATCAACCTGGCGGCCACCGCCGACACCCCGTACTCGCACCTGGTCGGCGCGATGCTGGTGGCCGGTGCGGGCATGGGCTTCGCCATCGCGCCCACCGCGGCGGTGGTGCTCGGCGCGGTCGGCCCGGAGCACCGGGGCAAGGCCTCCGGCGCCAACACCACCGTCCGGGAGATCGGCGGCGCCTTCGGCATCGCGGTGCTGAGCAGCGTCTTCCTGGCGCACGGCAGTGAGCGGAGCCCGGCGGAGTTCGTGGACGGGCTGCACCCGGCGGTCTGGGTGGGTGTCGCCGTCGTCCTGTTCGGCGGCGTGTGCGCGCTGTTCATCCCGCGCCCGCCCCGGCCGGTCGAGCAGTCCGAGCCGAGCCGCCCGGCCGACGAGCCGGCGCCGGCCGGCGTCTGACGCCGCCCCGGCGGCCCCGAGCGGCCCGCGGCCCTCCACCGGGAGGGCCGCGGGCCGTTTCAGCGGCGGACGGGGGCGGTCTCGAAGGCCCGGTGCGAGGCGTCGGCCTGGGCGAGCCGGCGCATCGCGCCGATCAGGGCGTCGCCGAGCACGGTGCCCAGCACCGCCCCCTCGACCTTGCTGTCGACGCCCTCGCGGTGCCCGATCGCGGCCAGCTCGGCCGCCGCCAGCCGCTCGGCGACGCCCGCGTAGTCGTCCAGGATGTCCAGCAGGTCGTCCTGCCCGAGGTCGCGGAAGGTCATCACCAGCTGGGCGAGCGCCTGCCGGGCCGGGTTGGTCTCCTTGACCACCCAGCCGCGCCGCGCCACCAGGTCCGCCACGGCCTGCTCGGCGGGGGCCCAGGCGGCCGGGTCGGTGACGGTGACCTGCGGGGTGACGGCGGCCTGGGCGATGCCGAGCACCTCGTGCAGGCTGCTGTCGGGCGCGTCGATCGCGCCGAGCACCTCCCGGGTGGCGGCCACCGAGAGCTTGCCGACCTCGACCATCGCGCGGACCAGCTTCAGCCGGTGGACGTGCGGCTCGCCGTACTGGGCCTGGTTCGGCCCGGTGCGCCGCCCGCCGGGGATCAGGCCCTCCCGCACGTAGTACTTGATGGTCGGCACCGGTACGCCGGCCCGCCTGCTCAACTCCCCGATGCGCATCGCGTCCCCGCTCCCGAAGCCGTCGGGCCCGGGGAGGGCGGCGAGCCCGGCCGGACCAATATGGATAGCTTATCTCTCCACATTGCTCCGGGCGCCGGAACGGACCCGCCGTCCGGCCCGTATACCGTGGTGGGCGTGCAGGTACTCGAAAACGCCCCGCTCGCCCCGCTGACCACGCTCCGGCTCGGCGGCCCCGCCCGCCGGCTGGTCACCGCCCGGACCGACGACGAGGTGATCGCCGCCGTCCGTGCCGCCGACGCCGCGGGCGAGCCGCTGCTGCTGCTCGGCGGCGGCTCCAACCTGGTGATCGGCGACGCCGGCTTCGACGGCACCGTGCTGCGGATCGCCACCGAGGGCTTCGAACTGGACGGCACCCGGCTGGAGCTGGCGGCCGGCGAGGTCTGGGCCGACGCGGTCGCCCGGACGGTCGAGCACGGCCTGGCCGGCATCGAGTTCCTGGCCGGCATCCCCGGCTCCGCGGGCGCCACCCCGGTGCAGAACGTCGGCGCGTACGGCCAGGAGGTGTCCGGCACCGTCACCGAGGTCCACGCCTGGGACCGCGCGGCCGGCGAGCGGGTCACCCTCTCCGCCGCCGAGTGCGCGTTCTCCTACCGGCACAGCCGTTTCAAGGCCGACCCCGCGCGGTACGTCGTGCTCCGGGTGGTCTTCGCCCTGGAGGACGCCGCGGGCCTGTCCGCCCCGGTCCGGTACGCCGAGGTGGCCAGGACGCTGGGCGTCGGGGCCGGCGAGCGGGTCGACCTGCGGACCGCCCACGACACCGTGCTGAAGCTGCGCGCGGGCAAGGGCATGGTGCTGGACGCGGACGACCACGACACCTGGTCGGCGGGCTCCTTCTTCACCAACCCGGTCCTGACCGCCGACCAGTACGCCGCCTTCACGGCCCGGCTCGGCGACCGCACCGCCCCCGCCTTCCCGGCCGCCGACGGCTGCACCAAGACGTCCGCCGCCTGGCTGATCGACCACGCCGGCTTCCGCAGGGGCCACGGCGCCGGCCCGGCCACCCTCTCCACCAAGCACACCCTGGCCCTGACCAACCGGGGGAGCGCGACCACCGAGGACCTGCTCGCACTGGCCCGTGAGGTCCGGGACGGCGTCCGGGCCGCGTTCGGCGTCGAGCTGGTCAACGAGCCGGTGATGGTCGGCGTCCGGCTGTAGGCGCGGCCGGCTACTCGGTCAGCCAGAGGTCGATGTCCGCGAGCAGTTCCTTCCGGACGGCCTCCGGCGCCCGGGAGCCCCGGACCGACTGCCGGGCCAGCTCGGCCAGTTCGGCGTCGGAGAACCCGTGCACCTCGCGGACCAGCCGGTACTGCTCGGCCAGCCGGGAGCCGAACAGCAGCGGGTCGTCCGCGCCGAGCGCCATCGGCACCCCGGCGTCGAACAGCGTCCGCATCGGCACCAGCTCGGCCCGCTCGTAGACCCCGAGCGAGACGTTGGAGGACGGGCAGACCTCGCAGGTGACCTGCCGGTCCGCCAGCCGCTGCATCAGCCGCGGGTCCTCGGCGGCCCGGACGCCGTGGCCGATCCGGCCGGCCCCGAGGTCGTCCAGGCAGTCCCGGACGGACTCCGCCCCCGCCAGCTCGCCGCCGTGCGGCGCGGCGAGCAGCCCGCCGTCCCGGGCGATCCGGAAGGCGCGGTCGAAGTCCCGTGCCAGGCCGCGCCGTTCGTCGTTGGACAGGCCGAAGCCCACCACCCCGTGGTCGGCGTACCGGACGGCGAGCCGGGCCAGCGTCCGGGCGTCCATCGGGGACTTCATCCGGTTGGCCGCGACCAGCACCCGGATCCCCACCCCGGTGCTCTCGGAGGCGTCCCGGACGGCGTCCAGGATCAGTTCCAGCGCGGGGGTGAGCCCGCCCAGCCGGGGCGCGTACGAGGTCGGGTCGACCTGGATCTCCAGCCAGCGCGAGCCGTCCCGCCGCTCGTCCTCGGCGGTCTCCCGCACCAGCCGCCGGATGTCCTGCTCGTCCCGCAGCACCGAGCGCGCGGTGTCGTAGAGCCGCTGGAACCGGAACCAGCCCCGCTCGTCGGTGGCCCGCAGCTGCGGCGGCTCGGCGGAACTGAGCGCCTCGGGCAGCCGGACTCCGTGCTTGTCGGCCAGCTCCAACAGGGTGGCGGGCCGCATCGAACCGGTGAAATGCAGGTGCAGGTGGGCCTTCGGGAGGCCTCGGACATCACGCTGGCGATCCATTTGCCGATACTGCCGCATCCCGGCCCGGAACGGGAACCGCCCCCTGCACATCCCCCGAAGGGGTGACAGGGGGCGGACCGGGAGTGCGGAGGTCAGTCGCGCGCCTCGGCCAGCAGCTTCTGCACCCGGCCGATGCCCTCGACCAGGTCGGCGTCGCCCAGCGCGTACGAGAGCCGCAGGTAGCCCGGGGTGCCGAAGGCCTCGCCGGGGACGACCGCGACCTCGGCCTCGTCCAGGATCAGCGCGGCCAGCTCGGCGGAGGTGGCCGGGCGGCGGCCGCGGATCTCCTTGCCCAGCAGCGGCTTCACCGACGGGTACACGTAGAACGCGCCCTCGGGCTCGGGGCAGAGCACGCCCTCGATCTCGTTCAGCATCCGCACGATGGTGCGGCGGCGGCGGTCGAACGCGGTCTTCATCTCGTCGACGGCCGACAGGTCGCCCGAGACGGCGGCCAGCGCGGCGACCTGCGCCACGTTGGAGACGTTGGAGGTGGCGTGCGACTGCAGGTTGGTGGCGGCGCTCACCACGTCCTTCGGGCCGATCAGCCAGCCCACCCGCCAGCCGGTCATCGCGTAGGTCTTGGCCACGCCGTTGACCACGATGCACTTGTCGGCCAGCTCGGGCAGCAGCGCCGGCAGCGAGGTGAAGGTGGCGTCGCCGTAGACCAGGTGCTCGTAGATCTCGTCGGTGAGCACCCACAGGCCGTGCTCCAGCGCCCAGCGGCCGATCGCCTCGGCCTCGGCCTCGGTGTAGACCGCGCCGGTCGGGTTGGACGGCGAGACGAACAGGACGACCTTGGTCCGCTCGGTGCGGGCCGCCTCCAACTGCTCGACCGAGACCTTGTAGCCGGTGGTCTCGTCGGCCACGACCTCCACCGGGACGCCGCCGCCCAGCTTCACGGCCTCCGGGTAGGTGGTCCAGTACGGCGCGGGGATGATGACCTCGTCGCCCGGGTCGAGGATCGCGGCGAAGGCCTCGTAGATCGCCTGCTTGCCGCCGTTGGTGACGAGCACCTGGGAGGCGTCCACCCGGTAGCCGGAGTCGCGCAGCGTCTTGGCGACGATGGCGGCCTTCAGCTCCGGCAGCCCGCCGGCCGGGGTGTAGCGGTGGTTCTTCGGGTCGCGGCAGGCCTCGACGGCGGCGTCGACGATGTAGCCCGGGGTCGGGAAGTCCGGTTCGCCGGCACCGAAGCCGATCACGGGACGGCCGGCCGCCTTGAGGGCCTTGGCCTTGGCGTCCACGGCGAGGGTGGCGGACTCGGCGATGGCGCCGACCCGGGCGGAGACCCGGCGGTCGGCAGGACGGTTGGCGGGGGTGGAAGCGCTCATGTCTGCATCGTCCCAGAGTCGGCGCCCCGTGGGCACGACGGTTTCAGCATGCGTACCGGACCGTCCACGATGTGTCCCGCCGGTACGGGGGGTGGGGCTGCGGTGAATGAGGTTCGACCAAACGCTCAAGAACACGTACACTCACTGCTCGATGGCTCCCGAGGTGCGGATCCTCCGCCGCGTACACCACGCAGCGGCTCGGATGCGGTAGGTTTGGGCGCAGTCCGGTGCCGCGAGGCGCCGAAGGGCACTAGCTCAATTGGTAGAGCACCGGTCTCCAAAACCGGCGGTTGGGGGTTCGAGTCCCTCGTGCCCTGCAGCTTGATCCGTACCGAGCCCGTTCGCTCCACAGAGCGAGCGGGCTTGATGCGGAGAGGGCCCCACCAAGCACTGCTTTCGCCGGATCGCTCGTGCGGCACACGCACGCAGTCGCGCTCGGCAGGACCCGGATTCAGGTGAGGACGAGTGACGGAGACCACGGGCTCCACCGCAACGCCTGAGAGCGGCAACCCCGAGGGTGCCGACGGCGCGGCCGAGACCACGTCCACGGACGGGCTCTCCCGGCGCGAGCGTCGGCGGGCCAACAGGGCCGCGGGCGGTGACGGTGCCAAGAAGCCCGGGAAGCGGGCCAAGAAGGGCCTCTTCGCCCGGGCGGCGGTCTTCTACCGCCAGATCATCGCGGAACTGCGCAAGGTCGTCTGGCCGACGCGCAACGAGCTGATCCAGTACACCACCGTCGTGGTGACCTTCGTCGTCGTGATGATGATGCTGGTCTACGGCATCGACTACGGCTTCTCCAAGCTCAGCTTGTGGATCTTCGGCTGACCAGCTCGGCAGCCAGTGACACCCGACCCGGGTCGGCACCCTTCCGCACGGACGGGGGCGGCCCGGGTCGAGCCGTCTGCGCCGACCGGACGAGCCCGCTACCGTTGACTCGGTACTGTTGAGGTATCCGAGACTTTCCCGCCCGTACGCCTGAGGGCAGCCGGGCGGCCCGGAGCCGTTCCATCTCCACAACCAGGAAAGAAGCAGCGACCGTGTCTGAGTCCCCCCTGTACGACGCCGACGAGACCGTCCGCGAGGCGGATGTCGCGGCCGAGCTCGACGCGGCCGAGGCTGCTGACGCCGAGGCGGCCGAGGACATCCTGGACGCCGCCGACGCCGACGAGGACGAGGTCGAGGCTGCCGACGAGGCCGAGGCGGGCGTGCCGGCCGACGAGGACGGCGCCGAGGCGACCGCCGACGACGAGGACGCCGCCGAGGCGAGCTCCGACGACGAGGCCGAAGAGGCCGAGGACGCCGCCGAGGAGGCCGGGGCCGAGAGCGACCCGGTCGCCGAGTTCCGCGAGCAGCTCCGCCTCGCGCCGGGTGAGTGGTACGTCATCCACACCTACGCCGGCTACGAGAACCGGGTGAAGCAGAACCTCGAGCAGCGCTCGGTCTCGCTGAACGTCGAGGACCGCATCTTCGAGTCGGCCGTGCCGCAGGAAGAGGTCGTCCAGATCAAGAACGGCGACCGCAAGACCATCCGCCAGAACAAGCTCCCCGGCTACGTCCTGGTCCGGATGGAGCTGGACGCCGAGTCCTGGAACGTGGTCCGCAACACCCCGGGCGTCACCGGCTTCGTCGGCAACGCCTACGACCCGTACCCGCTGACCCTGGACGAGGTCGTCAAGATGCTCGCCCCGGACGTCGAGCGCCAGGCGGCCAAGGACGCCGGCAAGGCCTCCCCGGTCCGTCCGGTCGAGGTCCAGGTGCTCGACTTCGAGGTCGGCGACTCGGTCACCGTCACCGACGGTCCGTTCGCCACCCTGCAGGCGACCATCAACGAGATCAACCCGGACTCGAAGAAGGTCAAGGGCCTGGTCGAGATCTTCGGCCGCGAGACCCCGGTCGAGCTGTCCTTCGACCAGATCCAGAAGAACTAGTACAGACCTTCGGGTTGAGGGCGGAGCGGTTGCTCCGCCCTCAATCCGTTTTGGTCCAGCGGCGCATCCGCGTTAGCCTGGTCCGATGTGTGTCCGCCCGGCCGGGTGTCGCGCCTGCCGCGGACGCACCAGCAATCACCTCTCGGAAGGACCCGGAGAGAAATGCCTCCCAAGAAGAAGAAGATCACGGGGCTCATCAAGCTCCAGATCAACGCCGGTGCCGCGAACCCGGCCCCGCCGGTCGGCCCCGCCCTGGGCCAGCACGGCGTCAACATCATGGAGTTCTGCAAGGCCTACAACGCCGCGACCGAGTCGCAGCGCGGCATGATCGTGCCGGTGGAGATCACGGTCTACGACGACCGTTCCTTCACCTTCATCACGAAGACGCCGCCGGCCGCGCGCCTCATCCTGAAGGCCGCGGGCGTGGACAAGGGCTCGGCCGAGCCGCACAAGACCAAGGTCGCCAAGCTCACCAGCGCCCAGGTCCGCGAGATCGCCACGGTCAAGCTCCCCGACCTGAACGCCAACGACCTGGACGCCGCGGCGAAGATCATCGCCGGCACCGCCCGGTCGATGGGCATCACCGTCGAGGGCTGATCAGCCCGTCAGTCCACCGTGGTAGGGCCCGCGCGGCCCGTACACACCACGACTCCTCCGCCCTCCTCGCCCGTCAACGGCCTGGAGGGGCCCAATCTTCAGGAGAAGCAGTGAAGCGCAGCAAGGCTCTCAAGGCCGCGGACGCCAAGGTCGACCGCAGCCGGATCTACGCTCCCCTCGAGGCCATCCGCCTCGCGAAGGAGACCTCCACCTCCAAGTTCGACGGCACCGTCGAGGTTGCCATGCGTCTGGGCGTCGACCCGCGCAAGGCCGACCAGATGGTCCGCAGCACCGTGATCCTCCCGCACGGCACCGGTAAGACCGCTCGGGTCCTGGTCTTCGCGACCGGCGACCGTGCCGAGGCCGCGCGTGCTGCGGGCGCCGACATCGTGGGCTCCGACGAGCTCATCGACGAGGTCGCCAAGGGTCGTCTGGACTTCGACGCCGTCGTCGCCACCCCGGACCTCATGGGCAAGGTCGGCCGCCTCGGCCGCGTGCTCGGTCCCCGTGGTCTGATGCCGAACCCGAAGACCGGCACCGTCACCCCCGATGTCACCAAGGCTGTCAACGACATCAAGGGCGGCAAGATCGAGTTCCGCGTCGACAAGCACTCGAACCTGCACTTCATCATCGGTAAGGTCTCCTTCACCGACGAGCAGCTGGTCGAGAACTACGGCGCTGCGCTCGAGGAGGTCCTCCGGGCCAAGCCGGCCGCCGCCAAGGGCCGTTACATCAAGAAGACCGCGGTCTCGACCACGATCGGCCCCGGCATCCTGGTGGACCCGAACCGCACCCGCAACCTCCTCGTCGAGGAGGACCCGGCCGCCGTCTGAGCCCCCGTGCTCTGACCGGCCGCGTCCTGGGCGCGACTGATTCCGCTTCGACGGGCCCGCATCCCCTGCACAGGGGGTGCGGGCCCGTCGGCGTACCCGGGCGGTTAGGCTCTGCGGACCCCGTCCCCCAGCCAGCCCACCCCCAGTGGAGTGCACTCGTGCGTATCGACAGGATCGCCGCCCTGGCCGGAGCAGCCCTGCTGCTCGGCTGCTCGGCCGGCTGCAGCGGCGCCGGCGCCGGCGCGGGCTCCGACCCCACGGCGTCCGCCCCGGAGCGGTCCGCGACCGCGAGCGCCCGGCCCAGCACGCCGAAGGGCGTGGTGGAGGCCGCCGCCGACGCGCTGGACGAGGCCGGCAGCGCCCGGCTGCGGGTCGAGGAGGACAACCACCAGTACGGCCGCAGCACGGTGGAGGGCCTGGTCTCCTGGAAGTCCGGGGACGCCGATCTGACGATCACCGAGAGCCGCGGCAAGGGCCGGCTCCGGCTGGTCGGCGGGGTGCACTACGCCTCGTACCCGTGGCTGACGACCGAGCTCAGGGGCCGGCACTGGGCGCAGGCCGCGCGCGAGGTGGCCGAGCAGCTGGACTCCGGCAGCGCCCCGGCCGGGGTCTCGCAGAACTTCACCGGCATCTGGCTGACCGGGATCACCGCAGGGCCGGCCGCGCCGCTGCGGCTGATGGCGGCGTCGGGGCAGCTCACCGAGGTCGGCCGGGAGGACCTGGGCGGCGTGCCGGTGACGCACTACCGCGGCACGGCGCCGGTGGCCGCGTACCACGCCGCCGACCAGGGGCTCTCGGAGCAGGAGCGGGCGGCCACCCTGGCCTACTACCAGCGCCAGGGCGTGGAGTCGGTCGAGCACGACTACTGGCTGGACCAGAACGGCCGGCTGCTGAAGGCACAGGAGAGCACCAAGGGCAAGGGTGGTTCGGACACCATCGTGGAGGTGGTCACGGACCCGGGGACCCAGGTCGCGGTGACCGCTCCGGAGACGGCCGACACCCTGGTGCTGAACGGTCCATAACCCGTTGCGGGTCTGTCGCACGGATCGACTAGAGTCCCGCAGGCAAGTATGAGAGAAACATAAGAGGGGGATCTGTGCGTACCCTGCGCATCGCATCTGCGGTGGTCGTCTCCACCGTGCTCGTCGGCGCCCTGTCGGCCTGCAACAGCAAGTCCGGTGGCGACTCCGCCGGTGCGGCCTCGGGCGCCGCCTCGACCGCGGCCTCCGCGCCGGCGGCCAAGAAGGACCTGGACCCGAAGGAGGCCCTGGCGGCCTCCGCCGCGGTGATGGAGAAGGCGGGCAACGCCAAGCTGACCATCACCGGCGACGACGGCGGCACCGGCGTCTTCTCCTGGAAGGCGCCGCAGGCGCTCGAGCTCTCGGTCAAGGACGAGGGCAAGGACATGAAGATGCTCTTCGTCGGCGACGTGATGTACGTCGGTGCCGACGCGGAGATGGCCGCGGCGTTCGGCGGCAAGAAGTGGATGAAGCTGGACCCGAAGGCCGGCGCCATCCCCGGTGCCGAGGACCTGAACGCGTTCGGCAGCATGCTCCAGCTGCTCAACCCGGCTGTCGAGCTCGCCGCCAACGCCCAGGCCGGCAAGCTCACCAAGGTCGGCCCGGAGAAGATCGACGGCGTCGACACGGTGCACTACAAGAGCACCGTCGCGGGCAAGGACCTGGTCGCCGCGATGACCGGGCTGACCCCCGAGGTCAAGGCGACGCTCCTGAAGGAGATCGCCAAGGAGGGCGCCGACTCCAGCATGGACTTCTGGATCAACGAGAAGGCCGAGCTCGTCCAGATGGGCGGCACCGACCTGAACCCGGGCAAGGGCGCGGCCGCGGCCGCCTCCACCGCCGGGGCGACCATCCTGAAGTACACCGAGCTGGGCAAGGCCACCGCGCCGACCGCCCCGCCGGCGGCCGACGTCGCGGACATGTCCGAGCTGCTGAAGAGCCTCGGCACCAGCTGAGTTCCGTAGAGATCCCCGGGCGCGGCACCGCCGCGCCCGGGTCCGTCCCAGGGGGAGATGGATCATGATGAAGACCGGACGTACGTACCTCGCCGCCACCGCCGTCGTGCTGGCGCTCGCCGCCACCGGCTGCGGCACCAAGAACGCCACCGGAACGGGTGACCCGACGGCCGCGCCCACCGGCGCCGCGAGCGCCGCGCCCAGCGCGCAGGCCGTCGAGGTGGCGCCCGCCGCACTGCTCAAGCTGGTGGGGGAGAAGACCAGCGCGGCCAAGTCGGCGAAGGTGGAGGGCGTCACCGAGCTCCCCACCGGCAAGACCGCCATGCACGGCTCGATCTCCTGGGCGGACGGCCTCCAGGGTGAGTTGACCGGCAACGCCGGCGGCCCGATGGCCGACGCGATCTCCAAGGCGGGCGGCGACGGCACCTTCACCGCCCGCTACCTCAGCGACGCGATGTTCATCAACATGGGCGACGGGATGGCCTCCCAGCTGGGCGGCGCGCACTGGATCCGGTACGGCTACGCGGACCTCGCCAAGCTGATGGGCCCGGCCGGCGACAGCCTCAAGCAGCAGCTGCAGAGCGCCGACCCGGTCAACTCGGTCCGCGCGCTGATCGCCTCCGGCCAGGTCACCAAGGCCGGCACCGAGGACGTGAACGGCACCAAGGCCACCCGCTACACCGGTGACCTGTCGGCCGCCGCGATCGCGCAGGCCGCCGCCACCGGCCTGACCCCGGAGCAGATCGACGGCCTGCAGAAGCAGTTCAAGGCCGCCGGCATCACCACCGAGCACATCGAGGTCTGGGTCAGCCAGGACGACCTCCTGGTGAAGAAGGTCGAGAAGGTCCAGACCGCGGCCGGTCCGGTGACCTCCACCGCCCTGTACACCGACTACGGCACCCCGGCGGCCGTCCGGGCCCCGGGCCAGTCCGACACGGTGGACTTCGCCCAGCTGATGAAGGGTGCGCAGGGCGCCGGCGGATCCGCTCCGACCTCCTGAAGCGAGGCGTGACAAGGTGGGGGAGCGAGCAATCGAAGCAGGGAGGGTCCGCATGCCGGTCCGGCACAAGGCCGCCGCCGCGGTGCTGGCCGCCCTGCTGGCCGGGGCGGCCGGATGCAGTGGCGCCGCGGAGGCCGGCCCGGCCACCGGCAGTCCGGCCGCCAGCTCGGCGCTCGCCACCCCCACCGACCACTCGCCGCACGGGATGCTCCTGACCGCCCAGCTGGCCATGCGCGACGCCCGGCGGGCGAAGTTCCGGCTGCCGCAGGAGGGCGCCGGCGGAATGATCTTCTGGGCGCCCAAGACCGGTCTTCGGCTGGACCGCCCGGGCAGCGCCGAGCAGCTGATCGTCCTGGACACCACCGCCTACCTGGGCGGCGACCCGGACACCGCGGCCCGGCTGGGCGGCCGGCACTGGGAGAAGTACGGCGGTGCCACGCCCGGCGCGTCCGCCGGGGCCAAGGAGATCCCGTACTCCGGGCTGATCGACCAGCTCAACCCGATGGTGGCGCTGACCGCCGCGTGCGCCGCGGAGCGGCCGGAGCTGGTCGGCGAGGAACAGCTCCAGGACTCCACCGTCACCCACTACCGGGTGAGCACCACGGTGGAGGCCTACACGGCGGCGCAGACCCAGCTGGCCCCGGAGCGCCGGCGGGCCCTGCGCGAGGCGCTCGGGTCCGACGCCGGGCGGGTGCTCACCCTGGACCTCTGGCTTAACGACAAGGACCAGCTGGTCCAGCTCCGCCGGACCGGCCAGGCCCCGGGCCCGGCGGCGACCGTCGGGTACGCCGAGATCGCCGGCCCGCTCTCGCTCCAGGCCCCCGCCGAGGCCGACGTGGTGGACCGGGGCACCGCCGCCCTGCCGCCGCTGCCGGGCCTGTAGCCGTCCGCCGGGCCTGCGGGTCGAAGGCCGACGGACCGGATTTGCCCGGTTCGGCAGGTGTCCAGTACGGTGGGGCTTGCCAAAGACCGCTGGTTGTTCTCCTGCGCCTTCACGGGTGCGGGCGACCGAAGGATCTGCGCTTACGCGCAGACGGCCCGCGCAGGAGTGTTTGGAGCTTTGACTTCCGGTCCGTACGGTTCGCCGTGCGACTGTCGAGGTCGTCATGAGCCCCGTGCGACTGCGCACTGGGGCTCGATTTGTTTTTGCGGAGCATTCCGCAGGGCCTCTTCCTTCCGGCCGGTGTGTCCCAGGTGTTCGATGGTCGACTCCTCAAAGGTCGGCCCGACTTCGACATCACGGAAGGAGGCGTAAGCCTATGGCAAGGCCTGACAAGGCTGCTGACGTCGCCGAGATCACGGACAAGTTCCGTGCCTCGAACGCGGCCGTGCTGACCGAGTACCGCGGTCTGACGGTGAAGCAGATGAAGAATCTGCGTCGCTCGCTGGGTGACAACGCCCAGTACGCCGTGGTGAAGAACACGCTGACCAAGATCGCGGCGAACGAGGCCGGGATCTCTGCGCTGGACGACCTGTTCGCCGGTCCGACGGCTGTCGCCTTCGTCACCGGTGACCCGGTGGAGTCGGCGAAGGCTCTGCGTGACTTCGCCAAGGAGAACCCCGCTCTCATCATCAAGGGCGGTGTCCTTGACGGTAAGGCGCTGTCCGCCGATGAGATCAAGAAGCTCGCGGACCTCGAGTCCCGCGAGGTGCTGCTCGCCAAGCTGGCCGGCGGCCTGAAGGCGTCCATGGCCAAGGCCGCGGCGACCTTCCAGGCTCCGCTGGTCGAGTTCGCTCGCACCGCCGAGGCGCTGCGCGCGAAGGTCGAGCAGGGCGGTGCCGGTACGCCGGCTCCCGCCGCCGAGGACGAGGCCGCGGAGTAGTTCCGCAGGCTCACGCCTCGCTGCGGGCCCGTACGCCCGCCATCCCGTACATCCGGCACCAACCTGCCGATTAAGTGGAAGGACGCCACCATGGCGAAGCTGTCCCAGGACGAGCTGCTCGCGCAGTTCGAGACCCTGACCCTGATCGAGCTCTCCGAGTTCGTCAAGGCGTTCGAGGAGAAGTTCGACGTCAAGGCTGCCGCCCCGGTCGCCGTTGCCGCCGTCGGTGGCGCCGCTGCCGCCCCCGAGGCCGTCGAGGAGCAGGACGAGTTCGACGTCATCCTCGAGTCGGCCGGCGACAAGAAGATCCAGGTCATCAAGGAGGTGCGCGCCCTGACCTCCCTCGGCCTGAAGGAGGCCAAGGACCTCGTTGACGGCACCCCGAAGCCGGTCCTGGAGAAGGTTGCCAAGGACGCCGCCGAGAAGGCCAAGGCCCAGCTCGAGGCCGCTGGCGCCAAGGTCACCGTCAAGTGACTTCTCGCCCTCTCTGAGAGGGCGCGGGAGGCCGGGCCGATCACCCCTGCGGGTGGTCGGCCCGGCCTCTTTCCGTATGCGGTGCACAGGCCCGGTGATCTTGTGTCGCCGGTCCGGCCCAGCGCGGGCTGGGCCACTGTCGGTGCGCCCCGGTATGGTGATCGCTGTCGTGGCCACCGGTCCCGGCCTCGGGCGTTGTGTAACGCGCAGGAGGCCCCGAACGATGGTCCGTGCGAGGTCCGCACTGTGGTGGGGGCCTTGACGAACGGCACCCGGCGCGCGATTCTCGAGGCGCGCGCCGAGCGTGGAAGTCGGTCCCCGGACAGTCCGGAGAGCCCCGGGTGGTTACACGAGGGCCCCGCTGGGAACTGACTACATGTGAGGTGCGACGGCCCGGGAGTCCCGGGTCGTCCGGTTGTACGAGGGCAGGGCAACCCCTGCGGCGGAGCCCCTTGACGGGGGCGGCCGGCGCTCGGGTCGCGACCGGAGGGAGCGTCCGATTCGGTCTCCGAATCAGGGCTTGTCAGCAGTGTGCCTTTTGGCTACACTGTCCCTTTGCGCTGCCTGTTAGCTGCTCCGTGACTCGTCGCCCGGAGTCGGCGTTGCCCTGAAGGGGCCTGGCACCGCCTCCGTACAGCGGTTCTGACCTGGGGATTCACCCCCGGCGGAGTCGGCGGCCGGAGGTGGATCCTGGCTCGTCTAAGGTCCGGCCGGTATGCGCGTAGTGAGCTCCGAGCCCTCGGAAGGACCCCCCTCTTGGCCGCGCCGCGCAACGCCTCGAACAATTCCGCCGCATCCACCGCCCCGCTCCGCGTCTCGTTCGCGAAGATCAAGGAGCCTCTTGAGGTTCCGAACCTCCTGGCCCTGCAGACCGAGAGCTTTGACTGGCTGCTCGGTAATGCGGCCTGGAAGTCCCGGGTCGAGGCGGCTCTGGACAGTGGTCAGGACGTCCCGACCAAGTCCGGTCTGGAGGAGATCTTCGAGGAGATCTCCCCGATCGAGGACTTCTCCGGTTCGATGTCGCTGACCTTCCGCGACCACCGTTTCGAGCCGCCGAAGAACTCCATCGACGAGTGCAAGGACCGCGACTTCACCTTCGCGGCCCCGCTCTTCGTCACCGCCGAGTTCACCAACAACGAGACCGGTGAGATCAAGTCCCAGACGGTCTTCATGGGCGACTTCCCGCTCATGACCAACAAGGGCACGTTCATCATCAACGGCACCGAGCGTGTCGTCGTGTCCCAGCTGGTGCGCTCTCCCGGCGTCTACTTCGACTCCAGCCTGGACAAGGTGTCCGACAAGGACATCTTCTCCTGCAAGGTCATCCCCTCGCGCGGTGCCTGGCTGGAGATGGAGATCGACAAGCGCGACATGGTCGGTGTCCGCATCGACCGCAAGCGCAAGCAGTCGGTCACCGTCCTGCTCAAGGCCCTCGGCTGGACCAACGAGATGATTCTCGAGGAGTTCGGCGAGTACGAGTCGATGCGCGCCACCCTGGAGAAGGACCACACCCAGGGCCAGGACGACGCGCTGCTGGACATCTACCGCAAGCTGCGTCCGGGCGAGCCGCCGACGCGTGAGGCCGCCCAGACCCTTCTGGAGAACCTCTACTTCAACCCGAAGCGCTACGACCTCGCGAAGGTCGGCCGCTACAAGGTCAACCGCAAGCTCGGCAACGCGGAGTCGCTCGACTCCGGCGTGCTCACCGAGCCCGACATCATCGGTGCGATCAAGTACCTGGTGAAGCTGCACGCGGGTGAGGTCGAGTGGCGTGACGAGGACGGTCGCGACATCGTCATCGAGGTCGATGACATCGACCACTTCGGCAACCGTCGCCTGCGCAACGTCGGCGAGCTGATCCAGAACCAGGTCCGTACGGGTCTCGCCCGCATGGAGCGCGTCGTGCGCGAGCGCATGACCACCCAGGACGTCGAGGCGATCACGCCGCAGACCCTGATCAACATCCGGCCGGTCGTCGCCTCCATCAAGGAGTTCTTCGGCACCAGCCAGCTGTCCCAGTTCATGGACCAGACGAACCCGCTGTCGGGCCTGACCCACAAGCGCCGTCTGTCCGCCCTCGGCCCCGGTGGTCTGTCCCGTGAGCGGGCCGGCTTCGAGGTCCGAGACGTGCACCCGTCGCACTACGGCCGCATGTGTCCGATCGAGACCCCCGAAGGCCCGAACATCGGTCTGATCGGCTCGCTCGCCTCCTACGGCCGGGTCAACGCGTTCGGCTTCATCGAGACCCCGTACCGCAAGGTCATCGACGGTGTCGTGACCGAGCAGGTCGACTACCTCACCGCCGACGAGGAGGACCGCTTCGTCATCGCGCAGGCCAACGCCCCGCTGACGGACGACCTCCACTTCGCCGAGCCCCGCGTGCTCGTCCGCCGCCGTGGCGGCGAGATCGACTACATCCCGGGCACCGAGATCGACTACATGGACGTCTCGCCGCGCCAGATGGTGTCGGTCGCGACCGCCATGATCCCGTTCCTCGAGCACGACGACGCCAACCGCGCGCTCATGGGCTCGAACATGATGCGCCAGGCGGTGCCGCTGCTGAAGAGCGAGGCCCCGCTGGTCGGCACCGGCATGGAGTACCGCTGCGCGGTCGACGCCGCCGACGTGATCACCGCCGAGAAGTCGGGCGTGGTCCAGGAGGTCTCGGCCGACTACGTCACCGTGGCCAACGACGACGGCACCTACACCACGTACCGGGCCGCCAAGTTCACCCGCTCCAACCAGGGCACCGCCTTCAACCAGAAGGTGCTCGTGGACGAGGGCTCCCGGGTCGAGGTCAACCAGGTGCTGGCCGACGGCCCCTGCACCGACGAGGGCGAGATGGCCCTCGGCAAGAACCTGCTCGTGGCGTTCATGTCCTGGGAGGGTCACAACTACGAGGACGCGATCATCCTGTCGCAGCGCCTCGTGCAGGACGACGTCCTCTCCTCGATCCACATCGAGGAGCACGAGGTCGACGCCCGTGACACCAAGCTGGGCCCCGAGGAGATCACCCGGGACATCCCGAACGTCTCCGAGGAGGTCCTCGCCGACCTCGACGAGCGCGGCATCATCCGCATCGGCGCCGACGTCGTCACCGGCGACATCCTGGTCGGCAAGGTCACGCCCAAGGGCGAGACCGAGCTGACCCCGGAGGAGCGCCTGCTGCGCGCCATCTTCGGTGAGAAGGCCCGTGAGGTCCGCGACACCTCGCTGAAGGTGCCGCACGGTGAGTCCGGCAAGGTCATCGGCGTCCGCGTCTTCGACCGCGAAGAGGGCGACGAGCTGCCCCCGGGCGTCAACCAGCTGGTCCGCGTCTACGTGGCCCAGAAGCGCAAGATCACCAACGGTGACAAGCTCGCCGGCCGTCACGGCAACAAGGGCGTCATCTCCAAGATCCTGCCGGTCGAGGACATGCCGTTCCTGGAGGACGGCACCCCGGTCGACATCATCCTGAACCCGCTGGGTGTCCCGTCCCGAATGAACCCGGGACAGGTCCTGGAGATCCACCTCGGCTGGCTCGCCAAGCAGGGTTGGGACGTCTCCGGCCTCGCGGAGGAGTGGGCCCAGCGCCTGCAGGCGATCGGCGCCGACCAGGTCCAGGGCGGCACCAACCTCGCCACCCCGGTCTTCGACGGTGCCCGCGAGGACGAGATCACCGGCATGCTGGACCACACCACGCTCACCCGCGACGGTGACCGCCTGGTGAACTCCACCGGCAAGGCCCGGCTCTTCGACGGCCGCTCCGGCGAGCCGTTCCCGATGCCGGTCTCGGTCGGCTACATGTACATCCTGAAGCTGCACCACCTGGTCGACGACAAGCTGCACGCCCGTTCGACCGGTCCGTACTCGATGATCACCCAGCAGCCGCTCGGTGGTAAGGCGCAGTTCGGTGGTCAGCGATTCGGCGAGATGGAGGTGTGGGCCCTCGAGGCGTACGGCGCTGCCTACGCCCTCCAGGAGCTGCTCACCATCAAGTCCGACGACGTCCTCGGCCGCGTGAAGGTCTACGAGGCCATCGTCAAGGGCGAGAACATCCCCGAGCCCGGCATTCCCGAGTCCTTCAAGGTCCTCATCAAGGAAATGCAGTCGCTCTGCCTCAACGTGGAGGTGCTGTCCTCGGACGGCCAGTCCATCGAGATGCGGGACTCCGACGAGGACGTGTTCCGCGCGGCCGAGGAGCTCGGCATTGACCTGTCCCGGCGCGAGCCGAGCAGCGTCGAAGAGGTCTGACGGAGGCCGGGCCGGCTGCCCCTCCTAGGCAGCCGGCCCGCCCCCAGGCCCCCCTCAGACCACAGATAAGACTCTCGAATTACGAAAGAGGGCTTGACGACCAGTGCTTGACGTCAACTTCTTCGACGAGCTCCGCATCGGCCTGGCCACCGCCGACGACATCCGCCAGTGGTCCCACGGCGAGGTCAAGAAGCCGGAGACCATCAACTACCGCACGCTGAAGCCGGAAAAGGATGGCCTTTTCTGCGAGAAGATCTTCGGTCCCACCCGGGACTGGGAGTGCTACTGCGGCAAGTACAAGCGCGTCCGCTTCAAGGGCATCATCTGTGAGCGCTGCGGCGTCGAGGTGACCCGCGCCAAGGTGCGCCGTGAGCGGATGGGCCACATCGAGCTGGCCGCCCCGGTCACCCACATCTGGTACTTCAAGGGTGTCCCGTCCCGTCTGGGCTACCTGCTGGACCTGGCGCCGAAGGACCTCGAGAAGGTCATCTACTTCGCCGCCTACATGATCACCTGGGTGGACGACGAGCGCCGCCAGCGTGACCTGCCGTCCCTCGAGGCGCACATCTCGGTCGAGCGCCAGCAGATCGAGAACCGCCGCGACGCCGACCTGGAAGGCCGGGCCAAGAAGGCCGAGACCGACCTGGCCGAGCTGGAGGCCGAGGGCGCCAAGGCCGACGTGCGCCGCAAGGTGCGCGAGGGCGCCGAGCGCGAGATGAAGCAGCTGCGCGACCGCGCCCAGCGCGAGCTGGACCGCCTCGACGAGGTGTGGGCCCGCTTCAAGAACCTCAAGGTCCAGGACCTGGAGGGCGACGAGCTGCTCTACCGCGAGCTGCGCGACCGCTTCGGCACCTACTTCTCCGGCTCGATGGGCGCCGCGGCGCTCAAGGACCGCCTGGAGAGCTTCGACCTCGCCGAGGAGGCCGAGCGCCTCCGCGAGATCATCCGCACCGGCAAGGGCCAGAAGAAGACCCGTGCGCTCAAGCGCCTCAAGGTCGTCTCCGCGTTCCTGCAGACCAGCAACAAGCCCAAGGGCATGGTGCTCGACTGCGTCCCGGTCATCCCGCCGGACCTGCGTCCGATGGTGCAGCTGGACGGTGGCCGCTTCGCGACCTCCGACCTGAACGACCTGTACCGCCGCGTGATCAACCGCAACAACCGCCTGAAGCGGCTTCTCGACCTCGGCGCGCCCGAGATCATCGTGAACAACGAGAAGCGCATGCTCCAGGAGGCCGTCGACGCGCTCTTCGACAACGGCCGTCGTGGTCGCCCGGTCACGGGCCCCGGCAACCGTCCGCTGAAGTCGCTGTCCGACATGCTCAAGGGCAAGCAGGGTCGTTTCCGTCAGAACCTGCTCGGCAAGCGCGTCGACTACTCGGCCCGTTCGGTCATCGTCGTCGGCCCGCAGCTCAAGCTGCACCAGTGCGGTCTGCCGAAGGCCATGGCGCTGGAGCTCTTCAAGCCGTTCGTGATGAAGCGCCTGGTCGACCTGAACCACGCGCAGAACATCAAGTCGGCCAAGCGCATGGTCGAGCGCGCCCGCCCGGTCGTGTGGGACGTCCTCGAAGAGGTCATCGCCGAGCACCCGGTGCTGCTGAACCGTGCGCCCACCCTGCACCGCCTCGGCATCCAGGCCTTCGAGCCGCAGCTGGTCGAGGGCAAGGCCATCCAGATCCACCCGCTCGTCTGCACCGCGTTCAACGCGGACTTCGACGGTGACCAGATGGCCGTCCACCTGCCCCTGTCCGCAGAGGCGCAGGCCGAGGCCCGCATCCTGATGCTGTCCTCGAACAACATCCTGAAGCCGGCCGACGGTCGCCCCGTCACCATGCCGACCCAGGACATGGTGCTCGGTCTGTTCTTCCTCACCTCGGACCGGGAGCAGGTGAAGGGCGCCAACCGCTCCTTCTCCTCCACCGCCGAGGCGATCATGGCCTTCGACGCCCGCGACCTGGACGTCCAGGCCCCGATCGAGCTGCGCCTGCCCGCGGGCACCGTGCCGCCGCGCGGCTGGACCGTGCCGGTCGACGAGGACGGCCAGCCGACCTGGTTCGAGGGCGAGTCGTTCCGGCTCAGCACCACCCTCGGCCGGGCGCTCTTCAACGAGCTGCTGCCGGAGAACTACCCGTTCGTCGACTACGAGGTGGGCAAGAAGCAGCTCTCCGCGATCGTCAACGACCTGGCCGAGCGCTACCCCAAGGTCGTCGTCGCCGCGACGCTGGACAACCTGAAGGCGGCCGGCTTCCACTGGTCGACCCGTTCGGGCGTCACCGTCTCGATCTCGGACGTCATCGTCCCGCCGAGCAAGCCCCAGATCCTCGAGGGCTACGAGGCGCAGGCCGAGAAGGTCCAGAAGCAGTACGAGCGCGGTCTGATCACCAACGACGAGCGCAAGAGCGAGCTCATCGGCATCTGGACCCGCGCGACCAACGAGGTCGCCGAGGCCATGTCCGCGAACTTCCCGAAGACCAACCCCATCTTCATGATGGTGGACTCGGGTGCCCGTGGAAACATGATGCAGATGCGGCAGATCGCCGGTATGCGTGGTCTGGTGTCGAACGCCAAGAACGAGACCATCCCGCGTCCCATCAAGGCCTCGTTCCGTGAGGGCCTGTCCGTGCTGGAGTACTTCATCTCCACCCACGGTGCCCGTAAGGGTCTGGCCGACACCGCCCTGCGTACCGCCGACTCCGGTTACCTCACCCGTCGTCTGGTCGACGTCTCCCAGGACGTCATCATTCGCGAGGAGGACTGCGGCACCGAGCGCGGCCTCAAGCTGCCGATCGGTTCCGTGGGCTCGGACGGCATCCTGCGCAAGGCCGACGACGTCGAGACCAGCGTCTACGCCCGCATGCTGGCCGAGGACATCACGGTGGACGGCAAGCTCCTCGCCACCGCCAACACCGACCTCGGTGACGTGCTGATCGACGAGCTGATCCGCCACAACATCGCCGAGGTCAAGACCCGCTCGATCCTCACCTGTGAGTCGGCGGTCGGCACCTGTGCCATGTGCTACGGCCGCTCGCTGGCCACCGGCAAGCTGGTCGACATCGGTGAGGCGGTCGGCATCATCGCCGCCCAGTCCATCGGTGAGCCCGGTACCCAGCTGACCATGCGTACCTTCCACACCGGTGGTGTGGCCGGTGACGACATCACCCAGGGTCTGCCGCGTGTCGTCGAGCTCTTCGAGGCGCGTACCCCGAAGGGTGTCGCCCCGGTCTCCGAGGCCGACGGCCGGGTCCGCATCGAGGACACCGAGAAGACCCGCAAGATCGTCGTCACCCCCGACGACGGCACCGACGAGATCGCCTACCCGATCTCGAAGCGCATCAAGCTGCTGGTCAGCGAGGGCGAGGCGGTCTCCGTCGGCCAGAAGCTGACGGCCGGCACGATGAACCCGCACGACGTCCTGCGCATCATGGGCCAGCGTGCCGTCCAGATCCACCTGGTGGCCGAGGTCCAGAAGGTCTACAACTCGCAGGGTGTGTCGATCCACGACAAGCACATCGAGATCATCATCCGGCAGATGCTCCGCCGTGTGACGATCATCGAGTCGGGCGACGCCGAGCTGCTCCCGGGCGAGCTCGTCGAGCGCGGCCGCTTCGAGACCGAGAACCGTCGCGTGGTCTCCGAGGGCGGTCACCCCGCCTCCGGCCGTCCGCAGCTGATGGGTATCACCAAGGCCTCGCTGGCCACCGAGTCCTGGCTGTCGGCCGCCTCCTTCCAGGAGACGACCCGGGTGCTCACCGACGCGGCGATCCACGCCAAGTCGGACCCGCTGCTGGGCCTCAAGGAGAACGTCATCCTCGGTAAGCTCATCCCGGCCGGTACGGGTCTGCCCCGCTACCGCAACATCCGGGTCGAGCCGACCGAGGAGGCCAAGGCCGCGATGTACTCGGCCGTCGGCTACGACGACTACGACCTGTCGCCCTTCGGCGCCGGCTCCGGCCAGGCCGTTCCGCTGGACGACTACGACTACGGCCCGTACACCGGCTGAGGTCGAGGTTCCCGATCGCAGGGCGGTCACCCCACTCGGGGTGGCCGCCCTGCGGCGTTTCCCCCGCGCGGGGGAGGGCGGCAGACCGCTCGTGCGGGTGATCCGCACGGGCGCGGAACCGGGAAGGCTCGGAGAGGCGCCGGGCCGTGGGGGTCCGGCCCGGAACGGGGGAGCCTGCCGTGAAGCGACCGCTGCCGTACGCCGCCATCACCGCCGTGGTGGTGCTGGGGATGTCCGGGTGCTTCCTGGACCAGGACGAGCACCGGGACGTGGCGTACTCCGTCACCGAACCGGTCCGGGTCCTGGTGATCGAGGGGCGGACCGGGGACATCCGGGTGGTCGGCGGTGGCGACGGGGTGCGGGTCACCGAGCACCTGTCGTACCGGGACCAGGAGCCCGAGGCGACCCACACGGTGGCCGACGGCACCCTGACGCTCGGCTACCGCTGCCCGCAGGACGGCTGCGGGGTGGGCTACGAGGTGCGGGTGCCGGCCGGGACCGAGGTCCGGGTGGCCACCTCCACCGGAGGGGTACGGCTGAGCGGGCTCACCGCGGCCGTCGACGCGGCGACCTCGACCGGCTCGATCGAGGCCGACGGCCTGGCCGGCGCGGCCGTGCGGCTGACCACCGGCACCGGGGACGTCGCGGTGGACTTCGCCGCCGGTCCGACCGGCGTGCAGGTGAGGTCCGACACCGGCAGCGTCAGCGTCAGGGTGCCCGGGCGCGAGGAGTACGCCGTCACCGCCGGCACCGACACCGGCAGGGTGAGCGTCTCGGTGCCGCGGCGCGACGACGCCCCGCGGACCATCACGGCGCGGACCGGGACCGGTGACGTGACGGTCGGGAATGCCTGAGCCCGCCCGGGTAGGGCATGATCGTCCCTGGTCGGCCACGGGGGAGGGGCTGAGATGAACGGGGACGTCCGGGAACGGGCTCCGCGGCTGCGCGGGCGGCTCGCCGCCGCGGCCGCCCGGTGCGGCGCGGGGCCCGGTGCGGCGAGCCCGTACCCGCTGGACGGCTGCCTGGCGGTGGTGGCAGCGGCGATCGCGGTCTGGGCCGTGGTCCACGACGACCGGGACTGGCCGCCGTGGGTCTACCTGCTGGTGCTGGCGGCCGCGGCGCCGCTGCCGTGGCGGCGGCGGGCGCCGTTCACGGTCTGGCTGGTGGTCGGCCTGCTGTCGCTGGTGCAGTCGATCGTGGCGCACTCGGTGGCCCCGCAGATCCCGTTGCACGGAGTCCTGGTCACCTACACCGTCGCGGACCGGGGCCGGGACTGGCAGCGCTGGCTGATCCTGGTGATCCTGGTGCCGGCCAACATCCTGGGCACCCGCTCACCGAACGGCATGCTCTTCAGCCTGCTGACCTCGGTCGGGTCGTTCATCGTCGGCTCGCTGGTGCGCGAGCTGCGCGGGCGGGCCGCGGCGTCCGCCGACCGGGCCCGGGAGGCCGCCGAACGGGCCCACCAGACCGGCCTGCGGGCGGCCGCCGACGCGGCCCGCGCGGTCGCCGAGGAACGCTCCCGGATCGCCCGCGAGATGCACGACATCCTGGCGCACGCCGTCTCCCTGATGGTGATCCAGGCCGAGGCCGGTCCGCTGGTGGTGCGCAGCGACCCGGATCGGGCGATCCGCACCTTCGACACCATCGCCGACTCCGGACGGGACGCCATGGTGCAGCTGCGCCGGGTGCTCGGCGTCCTCAGGGAGGAGGGCGCGGGCCGGGAGCTGGCCCCGCAGCCGACCCTGGCCGAGCTGGCGGCGCTGGCCGAGCGGGTCCGGGGGTCCGGACTGCGGGTCGAACTGACGTGGGGGGAGGCGGCCCCGGCGGTGGCGCCGGACGTCCAGGCGGCGGCCTACCGGATCGTCCAGGAGGCGCTGACCAACGTGGTGAAGCACGCGGCGGCCGGTGCGGCCGTGGTCCGGGTCGGCCGGGTGGGCCGGGTGCTGGAGGTGGTGGTGTCGGACGACGGCCGCGGGGTGCCGGTGGCGGCCGGTGCGGTGGCCAGCGGCTGGTCCGGCGGACGCGGCCTGGTCGGGATCCGGGAGCGCGCCGCGGCCTGCGGCGGTCGGGCCGAGGCCGGGCCGGGGCCGGACGGCCGGGGGTTCGTGGTGCGGGCCCGGTTCCCGCTGGACGGGGAGGGACGGTGAGGGGGAGCGTGGATCCGATCCGGGTGGTCGTCGCGGACGACCAGGAGCTGGTGCGCGCCGGGTTCGGCATGATCCTGGACGCGCAGCCGGACATCGAGGTGGTCGGTGAGGCGGCGGACGGCGCGCAGGCGGTCGAGGCCGTCCGCGCGCACCGGCCCGACGTCCTGCTGCTGGACGTGCGGATGCCGGTGATGGACGGGTTGGAGGCGGCCCGACGGGTCTGCGCCGAGTTCCCGGACTGCAAGGTGATCATGCTGACCACCTTCGACGTCGACGACTACGTCTACGACGCGCTGTACGCCGGGGCGAGCGGCTTCCTGCTCAAGGACGTCCGCCGGGACGACCTGGCGCACGGCGTGCGGATGGTCGCCTCCGGCGAGGCCCTGCTGGCGCCGTCGGTGACCCGGCGGCTGATCGGCGAGTTCGCCGCGCGCCGGCCGGGCGGCCCGGGCGGCGGACCGCCGCGACCGCCGTCCAGACTGCTGGAGCAGCTGACCGCACGCGAGCGGGAGACGCTCCGGCTGCTGGCGCGGGGGCTGTCCAACGCCGAGATCGCCGCCGAGCTGGTGGTCAGCGAACACACCGTCAAGACGCACGTCAGCAACGTGCTGAGCAAGCTGCGGCTGCGCGACCGGGTGCACGCGGTGGTCTTCGCGTACGAGTCCGGTGCGGTGGTGGCGGGGGAGGGCTGAGGCCGGGCTCCCTCCTGCGGGGGAGCCGTCGGTTCACCGGTGCGGGCGATCCCCGCAGGGGCCGTGACGAGCAGGATGCGGACCGGAGAATCCGATCCGAAGGAGTCCGAGATGGTCGCTCACCTCACCCGTCCGATCCCCGTCGCCGCCGTGGGAGGCCCGGTGCTGCTCGCGGTGTACGGCGCCGTCCGCCTGCTGCCGGGCTCGAAGGAACCGGGGGCCGGCTGGCTGGCCGGGCACGCCGCGCTGCTGGCGGGCATGCTGCTGTTCGGGGTGGTCCTGGTGGCGCTGCACCGGGCGGCCGGGCGGCGCAGGGTGCTCGCCGGGCTGTCGCTGGGCACGGCGGCGCTGGGGCTGGCCGCCTCGCTCGGGCAGGTCGGCGTCGATCTCTACGTCGGGGCGGTGGCCGCCGACAAGGCGGCTCAGCGGGAGCTCTTCGAGCGGATCCAGGACCACCCCGGTGTGGTGCCGGCGCTCTACTCGGTGGGCCCGCTGCTGTTCTACGTCGGGCTGCTGGCGCTGCTGGTCGGCGCCGTCCGCCTGGTCCGGCCGCGGGGGCCGGTGCTGATGCTGGCGGGGACCGCCGTGATGGCCGCCGACCTCGACCTGATGGTGCTGGGCGCGGCGCTTTACCTGGCGGCGCTGGCGCCGCTGGCCGTCCGGTCGCCGGCGCCGGAGGGCCGTGGCGCTGTCAGTGCCGCGGCCTAGGTTGAGGGGTGTCGGGCGAGGCCGAGCGGGCCCGCCGACACCCTCCCCGTCCGCCCGAAAGGGGCTCCGCCATGTCCGTCGCCACCGATCAGCAGGTCACCTACCTGGAGCTGTCCGAGGACGGCGGCGGTGCGCACAAGTTCTACGAGGTGCGGCAGGCGGGCGCCGAACTCACCATCACCTACGGGCGGATCGGCGAGCCCGGGCAGGCCAGGACGACCGGCTACCCGACGGCCGAGAAGGCCGCCGCGGCCGCCGCGAGGAAGGTCGGCGAGAAGGTCCGCAAGGGGTACGCGCCGGCCGTCCGCGGGGTGCGGCAGCGGCGGGCGGTGACGCGGCGGCAGATCGTGTCCACCCGCTCGACGGCCCGTCAGGCCCCGGTGCTCTGGAGGTTCAGGTCCGGTGCGGACGCGTTCGGCATCTTCGTCGGCGAGGAGCACGCCTGGGTGGGCAACGAGGCCGGCGACGTCTACACCCTCACCCACGACGGCGAGGTCACCGGCCGGTTCGGCCTGCCGGACGGCGTCAAGTGCATCGTCGCGGACGACTACTGGATCTACGCGGGTTGCGACGACGGCCGGGTCTACGACCTCGGCGGCAAGGTGCCGCGGGTGGCGTACGAGATCGCCGCCGACGTCGACATCTACTGGCTGGACATCCACGACGGCGTGCTCGGCGTCGCCGACGCGCGCGGCGGCATCACCACGGTCGACCACGAGGACGAGTTCCAGTGGCGGCGTTCCGCGAGCGGCACCTCCGGCTGGATGGTGCGCTGCGACGCCGACGGCGTCTACCACGGGCACTCGGCCGGCGTGGCACGCTACTCCGCGCGCGGCGGCGAGGAGGTGTGGCACGTCAGGACGGAGGGTTCGGTGCTGTTCGGCTGGCAGGAGCGGACCGAGGTGTTCGCCGGCACCAGCCGCGGCTGGGTCTACCGGCTCGCCAAGTCGGACGGCTCGCAGGTCGCCCGTTACCGCTGCGACGCCTCGGTCTTCTCCTGCGCCGCCTCGCCGGACGGCCGGTACGTCTTCGCGGGTGACAACTCCTCGTCGGTGTACTGCTTCGCGGCGGACGGCACCCGGTTGTGGAAGCTCGGCACCGGCTGCGGCTCGGCGTACAGCATGCAGTACCGCGACGAGCGGCTCTACATCGTCACCACGGACGGCTCGCTGGCCTGCATCGACGCGAGCGAGGCGGCCGTCCGGGCGGCGGAGGGCGGGCAGCTGCCGACCACCACGGACGTCCGGTCCTCGGGCTGGGAGCGGGTCGCGCCCGGCGTCGACCCGGAGACGGTGACCGTCGCCGAGGTGAGCGCGCTCGGCGGGATCCAGGTGGAGTGCGTCCAGGAGGGCGGCCGCACCCGGGTGCGGGTCACCTCGCCGGGCTTCGACCCGACCTGGCGGGTGCAGTTCCCCAAGGACATCCGGGTCCCGGGCGCCCGCTACCTGGTCTCCGAGGTCCACACCTCCGAGCGCGGCGGCTTCTACCGGGCGCGCGGCGAGATCAAGCGCCTGCTCTGACGGTCGGACCGCGGTGGGCGGGGGTGAGCTCGGGGTGCCGGGGTGCCCGGGTGCCGGGGCGTCAGTGGAACCGGAAGACCGGGCCGCGGGGGGTGAAGGGGAGGCCGGCGCCCCGGGGGACGAGGTAGGCGTGCTCGCGTCGGACCCGCAGGACGTCGCACGCGCCGTCGGTGATCACCAGGACCGGTGCGCCGGGTGGGAAGTCCGCGGCGCGCTCCAGCAGGTCGATGCCGGGTTGCAGGACGGTGCCGCCCCGGCCGCGGACCCGGACCCGGCCGGCGATGTCCTCGGCGGGCAGGTAGCCGGCGTCGTGCGGTGCGGCGTCGCAGAACACCACCCGGGCAGCGGGGACGTCGCGGGCGGCGGCGTAGGAGGCGATCGCGCCGAGGGCCTTGCCGAGCAGCCGCCGGTCCATCGAACCGGAGGTGTCCAGGACGACGCCGAAGGTGCAGCGGGCCACCTCCTCGGGCGGGAAGTACCGTCCGGCGCGTGGGATGTCCGGGGTGGAGGCCTGGCGGCGCGAGGGGCGGGCGTAGCTGCGCCGTGGGACCGGGGACGGGACGAACTCGTCGAACCAGCGGGCCAGTTGCGCGTCCCAGGGCAGCGGCGGGTGGGCGAGGGCGCGGATCTCCTCGACCAGTCCGGCCGGGAGGTGGCCGCGTTCGCGTCCGTGCAGTTCGAAGCCCTGTTGCAGGCCGCGGCGGTAGAAGTCGTCCAGGTCGACGTAGTCGCGTGCGGGGCCGAGCGGTTCGCCGAGCACGTCGGGCCGCCCCTTGCCGGCGAGGGTGGCCAGGCGGCGGATGCGGCGCTGGTCGCGGACGATCCGGTCGTAGACCTCCTCGGCCGAGATCCCCTTCAACCCGGGGTCGTGCAGCAGGCCTTCGGGCATCTCGCCGACGCCCATCTCCAGCAGCCAGCCGTTGATCACGTAGTCGGCCGCCACGTTGAACAGGTACGGGTCGCGCGCGCCGCAGCGGTCGCCGTGCCGCAGCGCGGCGTGCAGCATCTCGTGGGCCAGGATGAACCGCCACTCCTGGTCGCTGTGGTGGCGCAGCGGGTTGAGGTAGATCTCGCCGGCCTCGGCGCTGACGGCGGCGATCGTGATCCCGCGGGCGCGGGCGAGTTCGGCGTCGGCGACCAGGGTGATGCCGGCGGCCAGGCCGCCGAGCAGCGGGTACGAGGAGATGAACCAGTTGAGCGCCCTGGTCCAGGGGCGTTCGGGGGTGCGCTCGCCGGTCAGTTCGTCGCGGCGGCCGCCGGCCACGTCCATCGCGGCGGACATGGTGCGGGTGAGCGCGGCGGCGAACGCCACGGTCCAGTCCTCGGGCCGGCCGCGCTGTTCGGGCCAGGGCAGCAGCAGTTGGTCGGGCCCGGGGCCGCCGACGTCCGGAAGCGGTGGGAGGCCGTCGCGGCGCCAGCGGGCGGCGAGTTCCTCCTCGTCCCCCGCGGGGAGGACGGGCAGGTCGAACGGGGGGCGGCCGGTGGTGAAGGTGGCCTGGAAGCGGATGGCCACCGCGCAGCGGGCGGCCAGCTCGTGCTCGTCGGGCGGGGTGCGGCGGCCCTCGGCGGCAGGTACGTGGCCGAAGCCCAGGTGGAGCAGGCAGTGCGCCAGCACCCAGGCCCACTCGGCGGGTTCGGCGCGGCGGCGGGGGGCGGCGTGGACGGTGCCGTTGGAGTCGGCGACGGCCCAGCCGTTGGTCGGGCACAGCTCGCACTCCGGTGACCGGCAGATCCGGGTGGCCACCGCGGCGAGCGCGTGGTTGGCGTGCAGGAGGCGGACGCCTGCGGCGAAGGCCTCGGCGTTCGGGTCGGGGGTGGGCTCGTCGGCCTTGCCGGCCCTCCGGTGCCTCACCGGCGGGCCTCGACCAGGCGGGGCATGTCCCGGGCGGCCTCGATCAGGAACCAGGCGGGCAGGACGGGGTTGCCGTCCGGTCCGTCCGCGATCACGGTCTGGGCGACCTCGACGGAGATCTCGGCCAGCTGGACCAGCAGGGACTTGGCCCGGTAGGCGGTCTGCCGCAGCGCGTTGGACACGTGCTCCTTGCGCGCGGGCAGTTCCTTGACCAGCCGGGTGCGGAAGGAGTCGGCCAGGTAGTAGAGCAGGTCGCGGTCCTCGGGCCGGTGCGGCCAGCGGGCGTCGCCCTTGAGGATCGCGTCCAGGCCGTAGGAGTTGCGGACGATCTTGGCGTAGCCGCAGAAGCCCACCGCGTGCTGCGGCGTGAGCAGTCCGTGCGCGAGCACCTTGAGAGTCGGCTCCTCCAGGGCGGGCCCGAAGGAGTGCAGCGCGTCGGAGAGCATGTGCCAGGCACGCGGGGTGGAGAACGGCTCCTCGGTCTTCGGCGGTGCGGACCACAGGTGGTCGGGGCGGTCGGTCAGGTAGTCCGTCACCCAGGGGTGGATGCCGTGGCCCGCCGCCCAGCCCAGCCAGTCGGTGGCGCTGGCCCGCAGGTGCACGTGGACCAGCCGGTTGACCAGGGCGGATGCCATCGGACGGGCGAGCGCGCCGTCGGTGGCCCGGTTGCCGGCACCGATCACGATCGAGCCGGGCGGCAGCTCGTAGGAGCCGATCCGGCGGTCCAGGATGAGCGAGTAGAACGCCTTCTGGACGTCGGGGGTGGCGGCGTTGAGCTCGTCCAGGAACAGGCAGTACGGCTCCTCGCGGGCGATCGACTCCGGCGGGCAGAACCGCGAGCGGCCGTCGGCGGTGATCTGCGGGACACCGACCAGGTCCTCCGGCGCGAGCTGGGTTCCGATCAGGCTCACGCACTCCAGCCCCAGCGAGTCCGCGAACTCCCGTACCAGCGAGGACTTCCCGATCCCGGGCGCGCCCCACAGGAACACCGGCCGGACGGTGGCCAGGCCGAGCAGCAGCTCGGGGACCTCGGACGGCGAGACGGTGACGGCACCCTGCACGGGACTCCTTCGGTACGTGGATTCCCGTGCAGTCTGGGCCCGCCGGGCCGGGGCCGCACCCGGTTTTCGCTCAGCCCAGCAGGGCTGCCGTGAGGGCGGCGGGTGAGGCGGGGCCGCGGCCGTGGTGGGGGCGGGCGGCGTCGAGTTCGGGCATCTCGGTGGCCGCGCGTTCCTCGGGGGCGCGTTCGACCACGGTGGTGCCGGTCTCGGCCTCCAGGACCGGCGCGTAGCCCGCCAGGCGCAGGGCGGCGAGGGTGTCGGCGGGGGAGGCGGTGCTGATCAGGACGGTGGGGGCGATCCGGCGCAGGCCGAGCCGGGTGAGGGCGCGGGCCTTGGAGAGCTCCAGGACCAGGGCCTCGTCGTCGGAGCGCAGGCAGCAGGAGGAGCGCACCACCCGGACCCGGCCGTGGGTGCGGGCGGTGTCCCTGACCAGGTACTCCAGGGTCTGCGGCAGCGGGAGAGCGCCCTCGGAGACCTCGGTGAGGCGGGCCAGCAGGCCGTCGGCGGCCGCGCCCGCGTCCAGGGCGCGGCGGACGGCGGCCGGGCCGATCCGCCAGACCACGGCGTGGCCGTCGGACTCGCGGTCGGCCACCGAGCCGAGCAGGTCGGCCAGTTCGGGTGCCGGGACGCCGGGCACCACGACGGTGAGGTCGGCCTGGAACCGGGCCGTGGTGAGTGGGACGGGCACCAGGTCGGCGAGGGCGGTGCGCAGCTGTCCGACGGCGCGCGCCAGGTCCGGGTGACCGGTCAGGGACGGCCCCGCGCCCGGGACGGCGGGGAACCAGCGGTCCGCGCCGGCGCGCAGCATCGCCAGTACGGCGTGCCCGACCGGGGTGAGCGCGCCGTGGGCGACCACCCCGAGCAGCTCGGCCTCGGTCAGCGTGGCCGGGGTCAGGGCGGGCCGTGCGGCCGCGGTGGCCATGGCCATCGGCAGGTGCCAGCGGGCGGCGTCGGTCAGCCCGGTGAGGACGTCGTCGTCCAGCCCGGCCGCGGCGCCCACGCCCGACCCCTCGGGCAGCAGCGCCAGCGCCTCCAGCAGGGCGCGCCGCAGCGGTACGGCGTCCGGATCCTGCGGCGTGGCCAGGGCGACCGGCGGGTCGCCCCCGTCGGGCCAGTGGGTGAAGACCTCGGGGGTGACCGCCCAGGTGGCGATCAGCGGCACCAGACGGTCGGCGGGCGGGGCGGCCAGCCAGCGGTCGTAGCGGTCGGTGGGCAGCACCCGGGCGGGCGGCGGCGGGACGGGCTTGCGGCTGCGGGTCGCCGGCGGGGTGTCGCGGTGCGGTGAGATCAGGCCCGCGTTGGCCGCGAGGTCGAGCCAGAACCGGGTGAGCTGCTCGCCGGAGCCGACCGCCTTGGCGAGCCGGCGGGTGTCCCGGACGGCGATGCCGCCGGTCCGGCGGACCGCGAGCGGCGCCGCGGCGGTCGCCCTGAGCAGCAGTTCCACCTGGGAGACGGCCGCGGTGGCGGCGGCCTGCGCCTCACCCGCGGACCGGGCCGGCAGTGGCCGGGCGCCGTGGACGGCGGGCGGCTCGGGGGTGAAGTCGTGGGCCGCGTCCGGGTCGCGCAGGGCCGTGCCGACCTCGTACGGCAGCTCGGCGAGGTCGGCCCCGACCGGGACCAGCAGGCCGCGCGCGGCCAGCCAGTCCGCCCCCGGGTCGCCCGAACCGTCCGGCCGCAGGCGGTACTTGAGTGCCGAACCGTAGTAGCCGACGGCGTCCGCCTCGAAGCAGCGGGTGTGCGTCACCGGGCCGTCGGTGACCAGGGCGGCGAGCAGCCGTACCGCGTCGAGGGGAGCGCCCTCGGCCAGCCGGCGGACCGCCGCACCGTCCTCCAGCCGTGCGACGATCCGGCGCTGCGCCGCGTCCCGGTTCGGCGCCGGGTCCAGGCCGAGGGTGTCCTCGATCAGGCGGATCTCGGCGGCCCGGTAGGCGTCGGAGAGCAGGACGGCGGCCGGGCGGCCCAGCCCGCGCAGTTCGGCGGAGCGCTGGTGCAGGAAGGCCGGCAGGGTGAGCTGCGGGCCGTGCGGCGGGAGGATCAGGGCGCGTTCGGCCAGCGCGTCCAGGACGGGGCCGGCGGCCTCGCCCAGTTCGGCGAGCACCAGGGCGCGGGGGACGGTGCGTTCGGCGGGGTCGGGCGGCCGGACGGTGTACCCGCCGGGCCGGAAGGACGGGCGTCCGCCGCTGAAGCCCGCCGGGCCGGTGCCGTCCGCCGTGACCGGCAGCGGTCCGTGCAGTCGCTCGGCGAGTGCCGAGACCGCGGTGAGGACCTGGAGTTCGGCCAGGTCGAGCGTCCCCATCGCGGTCAGGGTGGAGGACGCGCCCATCAGGTGCTCCGCGAGCCGCGCCGGGTCGTCCAGGCCGGGACCGCCCGAGTACGGCAGCAGCCGCTGCTCCAGCAGTTCGGTCAGCTGGGCGGGGGTGCGGGTGGTCAGCCAGGTCTGGAGGGCTTCGGCGCTGGTCACCCGGCCACGGTAACGGAACGCCCGCGGCCGGCGGAGGCGTTCGAGGGGCACGCAAACCGTTCGCGTGACCGGCCCGCGGCCCGTAGCGTCGCGGGGTGTGAACGCGAAGCGCCCCCTGATCGCCGTCCTGACCGGCGCGGGCATCTCCACCGACTCCGGCATCCCCGACTACCGTGGCCCGAACGGCCTCTGGCAGCGCGACCCGAAGGCCCAGGAACTGGTCACCATCGGCCCGTACCTGGCCGACCCGGACGTGCGGCGCCGCTCCTGGCTGATGCGCGCCGAGGCGGGCGCGCTGGCGGCCGAGCCCAACCCGGGCCACCGGGCGCTGGTCGAGCTGGAGCGCAGCGGGCTGCCGGTGCGGGTGCTCACCCAGAACGTCGACGGCCTGCACCAGCGCTCCGGCCTGCCCGCCCGCAAGGTGCTCGAACTGCACGGCACCGCGCACCGGGTGCAGTGCGTGCGCTGCCGGGTGCGCAGCGCGATGGCGGACGCGCTCGCACGGGTCGCGGCGGGCGAGCCGGACCCGGCCTGTACGGCCTGCGGGGGCGTGCTCAAGCCCTGCACGGTGATGTTCGGCGAGCTGCTCGACCCGGTGGTGCTCGAACAGGCGGAGGCCATCGCCAAGGCCTGCGACCTGTTCGTCGCGGTCGGCACCACGCTGCAGGTCCACCCGGTGGCCGCGCTGCCGCAGATCGCGCTGGAGCACGGTGCCCGGCTGGTCGTCGTGAACGCCGAGCCCACCCCGTACGACCCGGTGGCCGAGGAGGTGATCCGGGAGCCGATCTCCACCGCGCTGCCGGAGTTGGTGCGCCGGCTGGTCGCGGGGGAGTGACGGCCGGGGGAGCGGCGGTGGGGCGGCGGCGGTCGGGCTACTGCCAGGCGACCAGGTGCGGGCTGCCCGCGGTCTGCTCGTCGGCCGTCGAGGTGGCGACCGGGCCCAGCCGCACCGGCTGCGCGCCCGGGGTCAGGTCGAGCCGGTAGAGGGTGGTCGTGCCGCCGTAGGCGTCCAGGTAGGCCAGTGACCGGCCGTCCGGGGAGAGCACCGCGCTCTCGACGAACCGCGGCGCCGCCGGCAGCAGCGGGACGAAGCCCTCCAGCCGGCCGTGGTCGGGCGCGAAGGTCAGCAGCAGCAGTTGCTCGTTGTCCACGCACAGCAGGGTCCGCTGGTCGGTCCACAGCCGGGGCGCGCAGCCGGGCAGTCGCTCGCTGCCGGGCAGCGTGCTGCGGCCGTTGCCGGACGGGCCGAGGGACGCGGGCTCGACGTACTGCGGGTCGTAGCTCGCGGCGGGGTCGGTGCGGTGCCAGAGTCCGCTGCCGGCCGCGACCTCGCCGCCGGGGGCGGCCGCCACCTGGTCGGCCTTGGTGTCCACCGGCCGGGTCAGCCAGGGACGGCCGTCGACGAGGGCGAAGTCGGGGCCGGGGGCGACGCCGTGGTCCTGCGGCCCGGCGCCGGCGGCCAGGTCGCGGCTGACCACCCGGTGGTCGGCGCCCTCGTACCACAGGACGGAGGTGCCCGCCTGGAAGGCCGGTCCGCGGCCCTCGGCCGGCGCGGCCACGGCGGCCCGGCCGCCGGGCAGGGTGAACGCGGTGGCCACCGGCGCGGAGCCGTTCGGGCCCGGCACCGTCCCGGCGATCAGTCCGAAGCCGGGGTCGAACAGCTGCCGGTCGGCGGCGGCCGTCGTCCGCCGCGGCTGTCCGCACAGCGGCTCGACGACGGCGCCGTCCGGGAGCGCGGCCGACCGCTCGGCGGTCCGGGTGCCGTCCGCCGCGGAGTGGGCGGCCAGGGTGACCACGTGGACCTTGGTGTCCGGTGCGGTGGCGGACTGCGCCGCGAACCGGTCGCACCAGGCGACCACGATGCTGTCCTTGCCGGTGAGCGGCGGGCCGGGCGCGGCGGCGCCGCTGTCGGCGGGTTTCGACCCGCCGCCCGTGCAGGCCGAGACCGTGAGCACGGCCGCGGCCAGGAAGAGACGGGCTCCAGCTGTCCTGCGCATGGCGAACTCCCCCGAGGTTCTTGACGATCGGCACCGAGAAGTTAGCAGTCCGATGATCACTTCGGAAGTCGCGGGTCATTACGATGACAGCCCCGACGAGCAGGAGTGATCAATGGCGATCGGCACCTTCGACCCGTGGTCGGCCGCGTTCGTGGCACACCCCTACGACGCGTACGCGCAGCTGCGCGAGCACGCCCCCGTCAGCCACTACGAACCCACCGACCAGTGGCTGGTCTCCCGCCACGCCGACGTCAGCGCGCTGCTGCGGGACCGGCGGCTCGGCCGCACCTACACCCACCGCTACACCCACGAGGAGTTCGGCCGCCCGGCCCCCGACCCGGCCCACGAGCCGTTCCACACCCTCAACGACCACGGCCTGCTCGACCTCGAAGCCCCCGACCACACCCGGATCCGGCGGCTGGTCTCCAAGGCCTTCACCCCGCGGATGGTCGAGTCGCTGCGCCCCACCGTGGCCCGGCTCGCCGACGAGCTGGTCTCCGGCCTGCTCGCGGACGGCGGCGGCGACCTGATCGCCGCCGCCGCCGAGCCGCTGCCGGTCGCGGTGATCGCCGAGATGCTGGGCGTCCCCGAGTCCGACCGGCACCTGCTGCGCCCGTGGTCCGCCGACATCACCGGGATGTTCGAGCTCAACCCCGCACCCGAGACCGCCGCGCGGGCCGTCCGCGCCAGCATCGAGTTCTCCGACTACCTGCGCGCCCTGATCCGCGAACGCCGCACCGCCCCCGGCACCGACCTGATCAGCGCGCTCATCCAGGCCCAGGAGGGCTCGGACGCGCTCAGCGAGCAGGAGATGGTCTCCACCTGCGTCCTGCTGCTCAACGCCGGGCACGAGGCGACCGTCAACACCACCGGCAACGGCTGGTGGGCGCTGTTCCGCAACCCCGGCGAACTCGCCAGGCTGCGCGGGTCGGTGGACGAGCTGCTGCCCACCGCCGTCGAGGAGCTGATGCGCTGGGACACCCCGCTGCAGATGTTCGAACGCTGGGTCCTGGAGGACATCCAGGTCGCCGGCACGACGATCCCGCGCGGCTCGGAGGTGGCGCTGCTCTTCGGCTCCGCCAACCGCGACCCGGCCCGTTTCACCGACCCCGACCGCCTGGACCTCGGCCGCACCGACAACCCGCACGTCACGTTCGGCGCCGGAATCCACTTCTGTCTCGGCGCTCCGCTTGCCAGACTGGAGCTCGCCGAGTCGTACGGTGCGCTGCTGCGCCGGGCGCCGGGCCTGCGGCTGGTCCGCGAGCCCGCGTGGCGGCCGGGATACGTGATCCGGGGGCTGTCGGAGCTGCTGGTCGAGATCTGAGGAGACGTGATGGGGCGGGCGACGGGCACCCTGCTGGGCCTGGCGATCGGGGACGCGCTGGGGCATCCGACCGAGTTCCGGACCATGGACGAGATCGCCGCCTCCTGCCCTGACTGGCGGCAACTCCCGCTGCCGGAGCAGGCCCGGGTCACCGACGACACCCAGATGACGCTGGCCCTCGCGCGCGGGCTGCGCACCGCCGCGGAGCGCGGCCCGCTGACCCCGCTGCGGGTCGAGCGGCCGGTGCGCGAGGAGTTCGTCGACTGGTGGCGCTCCCCGGAGAACAACCGCGCCCCCGGGATGACCTGCCTGCGGGCCTGCCAGCGGCTCAGCCGTCCCGGGCGCCGCTGGCAGGAGGCGAGCGACCTCGGCTCCAAGGGCTGCGGCGCCAACATGCGGGTCGCCCCGGTCGGCCTGCTGCCCGGCCTCACCGACCGTCAGTTCTCCGGTGCGGCCCGGCTCCAGTCCGCGCTGACGCACGGCCACCCGACCGCACTCGCCGCCAGCGAGCTCACCGCGCTCACCGTGCGGCTGCTGGCCGCCGGCACGGAGCCGGCGGACCTGCCCGGCCTGCTGCGGGCGCACGCCCGGGCCAACCGCACCCACTACGACGCGTTCTGGCTGGGCGACCTGGCCGCGCACGCGCACGACCACGCGCCCGAGGAGTTCACGGCCCGCGGCTGGGACGAGTGCCTGTTCGAGCTCGACCGGCTGGACGCCGCGCTCGCCAGGCCCTCGCTCGACACCGACCCGTGCGAGATCACCGGCGCGGGCTGGGTCGCCGAGGAGGCCCTCGGCACGGCCCTGCTGTGCTTCCTGCTGCTGCCGGACGACCCGGTGGCGGCGGTCCGCCGCGCGGCGTACTCCTCCGGCGACTCCGACTCGCTGGCCTGCCTGACCGGCGCCTTCGCGGGCGCCCGGCACGGCGAGGCGGCCTGGCCGGCCGACTGGGTGGCGCGGATCGAGTACCGCGACGAGCTGCTGGAGCTCGGTGCGCACTGGGACTGACGCCCGGGGGAGGGGCTCCCGCCGCGCGGGCGGCGTGACGCCGGTGAGGGCCGCGACGAAGGCGGCGAGCGCGTCCCGCCGCCCGGCGTCCGTGCCGCGCTTCGGCGCCGCGGCGCAGGCCGAGCCGTGAGCCGCGGAGCAGCTCCTCGAAGGAGACGCGGTAGGACGTGCTGATGTTCAAGGCTTCCCCCGGGTCCGTGCCGAAGGCAGGACCTAAGGGCTGACCGTCGTGCCGTTCAGGCGTTCGAAGGCGCCGGTGACCAGCTCGCGCAGCGCGTCCTGGTCCACCGCCGCCAGCCGTCTGACGTACAGGCAGCCCTTGCCGGTGGTGACCGGGCCGAGCCGGGCCAGCAGCTCACCGTGCCGGTCGAAGCCCTCGGCGATGTACAGCGTCAGCGCCTGCTTGCGCGGCGAGAGGCCGACCGGCGGCCAGTCGCCCTCCCGGCCGCTCACCGACCGGTAGTGGTAGGTGCCGAAGCCGACGATCGAGGGTCCCCACATCACCGGCGGCGCCCCGGTCGCCTCCGCGACCAGCGCGCAGAGCGCCCGGGCGTCGGCCCGGCGGCGGTCGTCCGCCACGGCGGCGAGGAACTCCTCGACGCTCGCGCCGGTCGGTCTGGTCTTCGGCTCGGCCATCCGCCCAGGCTAGGGCGTCCCGGTCCGGCCCGGCAGGATCCCCGCCGCGCCGGCCGCGTCGATCCACGTGGGGAAGCCCGCCAGCATCCGGTCGTACAGGGCGCCGTCGGCGACCCGGCGCGGATCCCGGCCGGCCGGGAAGAAGCCGGCGTTGTCGACCGGCCGCCGGGCCGGCACCGGGAGCTCGTCCATCCGGCGCAGGAAGGCGAACTCCCGGTCCTCCGGGTCGCCGAAACCGACGAACTGCCAGTACAGCGGCAGCTCGGCGGCCAGGCAGAGCATCTCCTGCGCCGCCCTCCGCGAGGTCGGCCCGCCGTCCGTCTGGAAGACCACCAGAGCGGGGTCGACCGCGCCGGACCGCTGGTAGTGCGCGACCACCGCCTTCATCGCCAGGTGGTAGTTGGTCCGGCCGAGGTGGCCGTACGCCTCGTGCAGCTCGGCGATCCGCCCGCGGTAGTCGGTCAGCGAGAGCTCCGCGACGCCGTCCACACCGGTGGAGAAGAACACCACCGGCACCACGCCGTCGTCGTCCAGCCGGGCGGAGAGCGCCAGCACCTGTTCGGCGAAGTGCTGAACGGTGCCGTCGCGGTAGAACGGCCGCATCGAGCCGGAGCGGTCCAGCACCAGGTAGACGGCGGCCCGGATGCCGCCCAGCCCGGCCTTGTCCAGGCTGACCTGCGCGGACTTGTACAGGCTGACCAGGCCGGGCGCGGCCGCCGACACCTTCTCCAGGCTCAGACCCACGCCGGGTACCTCCCGCCGAGGCCGGCCGGGTCGGCGCCCGCGGCCACCGCCGCCAGGTCGTCCGCGACCTGGAGCACCGTCTCCCGGCCCTCCACCGCGGCGGTCCACTCGGCGGGCAGCGCGGCCGCGCCGTGCACCGCACCGACCAGGTTGCCGCAGACCGCACCGGTGGAGTCGCTGTCGCCGGAGTGGTTCACCGACAGCAGCAGCGCCTCGCGGGCGTCGGCGCCGGCCAGCGCCGCGTACACCGCGATCGCCAGGCACTCCTCGGCGATCCAGCCCAGCCCGACCCGCTCCACCGCCTCGGCGCCGGGCGCGCCCTCGTCCGCGATCCGCATCGCCCGCTCCAACGCCACGACCGTCTCCCCGCCGCGCGGGTACCCGGCGGTCTGCTCGACCGTCCGCTCGACGGCCGCCCGCAGCTCCGCGCCGTCCGCGACCCGGTCCAGCAGCGCGGCGAAGGCGCCTGCCGCGAGGTAGCCGGTCGGGTGGCCGTGGGTCAGCTGGGCACACTCGGCGGCCAGGTCGAAGGCGCGCTGCGGCCCGAGCCGCAGCAGCCCGAACGGTGCCGAACGCATCACCGTGCCGCAGCCCTTGGAGTGCGGGTTGATAGGTCCCTCCTGGCCGAGCGGCGCCGCCGGTTCGTACCGTGGCCACTCGGTCAGGCCGCTCAGGCAGGCGTTGCCCGGTGCCCGCGAGGCGTACAGGAACGGCAGGCCCAGCAGCCAGCCGTCCGGTGCCCGCTCCGGGCCGGACAGCCGCTGGGTCAGCAGCCAGCGCTGGTACGCCAGTTTCACCGCGGCCGGGGTGCCGCCGCGCAGCAGGCCCTCGGCGGTGAACAGCGTCATCTGGGTGTCGTCGGTGACCTCGGACCCGTTCAGGCCGGTCACCCCGGCGGGACCGAACCGTTCCCTGATCAGGTCCAGCCGCTGGAACTCCACCGGCCAGCCGAGCGCGTCACCGACCGCGCCGCCCAGCAGTGACCCGCGCACCCGCTCCGCGTGACCCGTCGTCATGCCCCACCCCTGTCGTCCGTCGTCCTAACGCGTGATCGACCCGGCGCGCCCGTGCAGCGCCGCCCGGTCCGCGGCGGCCCGGCCGGCCGCCCAGCCCTCACCGTCGCTCACCCGCACCCGCTGCGAGGTGAGTTTCGGGAACATCTTCCCCACCGCGTCGTCGACCGCCTCCTCGCGCGCCGCCAGCGCGGGCAGCAGCCGCTCGTCCGGCACCAGCTGCTCCGAGCTGCCGTCCTCGCGCAGGTGCCGTCCGGCGGCGGCCTGCTCGACGGTCTGCTCGGTGGCGGTCGCCAGCCGCTCCCGGATCCGCGTCGCGTACGCCACCAGGAACGACTGCCGGAACGCCTTGGTGCGCGGCGCGCCGTCCTGGTGCCGGCGGCTGCCGGCCCGGTGCATCGCGGCGGTGGCCTGCACCAGCAGCGAGGTGTAGAGCAGCTCCACCGCGTCCAGGTCGGCGTCGAAGCCGATGATCGTGCAGAAGCCGAACTCCTTGGCCCACACCACCCGCGCCCGGTTCGCCGCGGCCACCGCGTCCAGCAGCATCGCCTTCGGGCTCTCGTACGGGTTGTCCACCCCGATCCGCAGCGCCGCCGGGGCGTCCTTGTGCGACGCGCCCGCCGCCAGCAGCGCCTCGTCGATCGAGTGCTGCGCCATCAGCTGCTGGGCCTTGGCGGTCAGCGCCTCGGCCTCCTCCGGGAACTCGGTCGACTCGGCCTTCGCCAGCAGCGCCCGGATCCGTCCGAGCATCCGCGGCTCGCCAGCCACCGGCCCGACCGCCCGCACCGGGGACTGCCCCGGCACCGGCCCCACCGGCGCGATCGGCGGCAGCAGCGTCCAGGCCCGCAGCAGTTCCAGCGCCACCGTCGCCAGCGCGAACCGGTCCTGCCGGTGCCGCTCGGCGAACGCCCCCAGGTACGCCTCGTCGCCGGACCACCACACCTCGGCGGCCAGCTCGCGCAGCTGCTCCTGCCAGCGCCGGTCCAGGGTCGCCGACGGATGCCGCCGCCCCTCGGCGGCGATCAGGTCCACCGCCAGCGCCAGGTGCACCGGCCCGAGCGCCCGCCGCACCACCCGCACCAGGTCGGCCGGCCGCCAGCCGCCCCGCCAGCACCGCCCGACGGCCTGCTCGGCGTGGCCCAGCAGGGCCCGGCTGACGTGCGGCCACTGCTCGGTGGAGGCCGCCAGCAGCGAGGCCCCGCCGTCCAACGCGTGGTCCAGCCGGTCGGCCGGCGCCGCCACCACCTGCTGCACCGCCTGCGCCAGCAGCCCGTCGACGGCCGTTCCCTGGTCGTCCCTGCTGCGCTTGCCCACGGTCATTCGCCTCTGCTCGCCACGGCGCCCGGACCCGGGCACCCCAGCCATGATGCCGCAGCCCGCCGCCGAACCCTCAGCCGTCCGAACCGTCGGCGGCCCGCGACGGGCCCCCGCACGGGTTCAGCGCTCGACGGTGGCCGCCAGGATCTCCGGCAGCCGCTCCAGCAGCCGGCCGGCCGCGAACCGCAGCGTGAGCGCCGCCACCAGCGCCCCGTACAGCGGCCCGGCCACCAGCACCGTCCACGCCGGTCCGTCGACGGACAGCAGCCACAGCAGCAGCCCGCCGACCGGCAGCGCCACCACCGCGCCCCCGACCATCGAGCCGAAGCTGTTCACCAGCACCAGCCCCGTCTGCCCCGGCGCCGCCGTGCGCATCGGGCTCCCGTCCGCCGGCATCGCGTACGGGGCCAGCACGCTCAGCAGCCCGCCCAGGGCGATCCCCGACCCCAGCGCGGCCAGGGTCAGCCCCAGCGCCGGCGCCAGCGACCCCCACTGCCCGGTGGCGGCGGCCAGCCCGAACCCCAGCACCAGCAGCACCGGCACCGCGTACGCGAGCACCGCGTACGCCCGGCCGCGCAGCTCGTCCCGGGCCTGCGCCCGGGTGCCCAGGCTGGCCGCGACCATCCAGAACGCCGAGCCGTCCATCCCGAACAGGTTCAGCATCTGCAGGCCCAGCATCAGCCCGCCGGCCGCCACCACGTACACCGACGCCCAGCCCTGGACCACCGACAGCACGCAGAACACCAGCGCCATCCCGATGCTGGTGAAGATCGCGGCCTTCGCCCGAGGCTCCCGCCAGGCGTACCGCAGGTGGCGCTGCATCACCGCGCCCGCCCGGCCGTCCGGCAGCAGCCGCCACGCCCGCGACCCGCGCACCCCGCGGGTGCGCACCAGCGTGGAGGAGTCCGCCGTCACCATCAGGTGCCGCAGGCTGACGTGCCACCAACGCAGCAGCAGCGCCAGCAGACCGGCCGTCAGCGCCAGCTGCGCCACCGCCACGCCGTACGCGCCGTCACCGGCGCTGCGCACCGCGTCGACGGCGGCGACCGGCGGGACCCAGCGCAGCGCCGCGGCCCACGGCTCGATCGGGGAGAGGTCGAGGGTGGCGCCGGGCCGGCCGAAGGCGCTCTGGAAGGCCAGGTTGCCGACCTGGATCAGCACCGCGAACAGCAGCCCGCCGAAGATCGCGAAGTCCTTGCCGCGCCGGCTGGACAGCAGCCGGGCGTTCCCGGCGGCGACCGACCGGGAGAGCACCACCAGCGTGACCACCGCCAGCGGCACGCCCACCACCGCGAACGGCGCGCTGCCCGCGCCGCCGGCCGCGGCGACCGCCCCGCCGGCGAGCAGCAGCAGCGACAGCACCGGGCCGGGCCCGACCAGGGCCGCCAGCACCGATCCGCGCAGCAGCGGGCCGGGCCGCAGCGGCAGCATGGTCAGCCGGGTCGGGTCGGCGCTCTCGTCCCCGCTGAACAGGAGGAGCGGCAGGGCCGCCCAGCCCAGGGTCAGCCCGGCGGCCAGCAGGACGGCGGCGTCCCCCGCGCCGGCGTGCCCGTGCAGGAAGGCCACGGCGGTGGCGACCGCCGCGGTGAACAGCAGACCCAGGGCGGAACCGAGCAGGTACACCGCCCGCCGGCCGGGGCTGCGCCGCAGGCCGTTGGCGAGCAGACGCAGTTTCAGCGACACCAGGGTGCGGACCACCGCCCGGTCCGCGGGGAGCGCCGTCGTCACCGGGCACCGCCCAGCCAGTCGAGGGACCGACCGTCGTCCTCGCGGACCCCGATCAGTTCCAGGAAGGCGGCGTGCAGGGATCGTCCGCCGCGAACGGTCTCCAGCGGGCCCCGGGCGATCACCTGCCCGGCGCTGATCACCGCCACCCAGTCGCAGAGCTGCTCGACCAGCTCCATCACGTGGCTGGAGAAGACCACGGTGGAGCCGGAGGCCGCGTACCGGCCGAGCACACCGCGGATGGTCTGTGCGGAGACCGGGTCGACGCCCTCGAAGGGCTCGTCGAGGAAGAGCACGTCCGGGTTGTGCAGCAGGGCGGCGGCCAGGCCGATCTTCTTGCGCATGCCGGTGGAGTAGTCGGCGACCAGCTTGTCGCCGGCCGCCTCCAGGTCGAGGACGGCGAGCAGTTCGCCGGCCCGGCGGTCCACCTCGGGGCCGGGCAGGCCGCGCAGCCGGCCGTTGTACTGGAGGAGTTCACGGCCGCTCAGCCGTTCGAACATCCGCAGGCCCTCGGGCAGGATCCCGATCCGCGCCCTCGCCTCGACCGGGTCCCGCCAGACGTCCACGCCGTGGATCAGCACGCTGCCGGCGTCGGGCCGCAGCAGCCCGGTGGCCATCGACAGGGTGGTCGTCTTGCCGGCCCCGTTCGGTCCGACCAGGCCGACGAAGGAGCCGGCCGGCAGGTCGAGGCTGAGGCCGGCCACCGCCGTCTGCGGACCGAACCGCTTCCACAGGTCGTGGAGGACGACGGCGGGTGGCGGTGCGGACTCCTGCATGGTGGGGTCTCCTGCTGCGCTGGGCCCGTGCGGACGGGCGGATCCGGTGGCCCCAGCCTCTCACCGGGCGTCAGCGGGCGGCAGTCCCCGGGCGTTCGGACCCGACCGGACCCCGCCGGACCCGAATGGCGGATTGTGCGGCGAACTAGTTGGGCCACCCGTTCGTCCTGCATCCTGAGGGAGCGCGATTGCCGCGCGACGGAAGGGGCGTCACGACGCGCCCGGGCTTCGGGAGGTGGCCGGTATGGCCGGACAGCCGTGGGGGCAGCAGCCGAAGCAGGGCCGCCCCCAGTCCTACGGGCAGCCGCTGCCCGCACCCGGGTACGGGCCGCCGCAGTACCCGGCGGCGTACCAGCCCGCCCCGGCCCCCGCGCCGACGCAGGCGGCGGTGCAGGCCTCGATGCAGGCCGCGATGCGCGCCTCGCACGCGGACCGCGAGCGCACCGTCGACGTCCTCAAGGCCGCCTATGCGGAGGGCCGGCTCTCCGCCGAGGAGTACTCGCAGCGCTTCGACGCCGTGCACCAGGCGCAGACGTACGGGCAGCTCAGCCACCTGGTGGCGGACCTGCCGGCCGGGCCGATGCCGGGGCCGTTCGTGGCCGCGCCGGCCGTCCAGCTGGTGCCGCAGACCTTCCTGCCGCCGCCCGTGATGATGCCGCGGCGCACCAACGGGCTGGCCGTCGCCTCGTTGGTGCTGGGGCTGGCCTGCCTGGTCACGGCCGGTCTGAGCGGCGTCCCGGCGGTGGTCACCGGTCACATCGCCAAGAACCAGCTGCGGACCTCCGGCGAGGAGGGCGACGGGATGGCGACGGCCGGTCTGGTGATCGGCTGGCTGTGCACGGGCGGCTGGGCGCTCATCTTCCTGCTCGCGCTGCTGGCGGCCTGAGCCGCCGCGGCGGGGGGCGGCGGTGCCGGCGGTGCCGTGACGAGCGTCTCCGGGCGGCCCCGTCGGCGTGGCTCGGCGTGCGGGCCGCGGTGTTCTGTGGTAGGCCTGGCAAAGGCGTCCTCGGTCGCCCCGCTGAAGGCTCCCACCTGCGACGACGCATTTGTTTTGACCCTCGCCGATGCGCTAGGTAGGCTCTGACCTTGTGCCTGGGGTGTCCCCGGGTCCTTGTGCGTGCCAGCACAACGGCTGCTGCAGCGGAGTGGTTCATCCCGCTTCGCCCGCGCCGTCGCTGCACATCAGCTCATGGGATTCCGCGATTCTTCCCCCGAAGAGGCCCAACACACCCGACCGCGTGGGTCGGTGAGTGGAGGGAACACCGCAGGTTAGTTACACCCAGCCTTGGCACACAGAAAACGGAGAAACGGTGCCTACGATCCAGCAGCTGGTCCGAAAGGGCCGGCAGGACAAGGTCGAGAAGAACAAGACTCCCGCGCTGAAGGGTTCCCCGCAGCGCCGTGGGGTCTGCACGCGTGTGTACACGACCACCCCGAAGAAGCCGAACTCGGCACTTCGCAAGGTCGCCCGTGTGCGCCTCACCAGCGGGATCGAGGTCACCGCTTACATTCCGGGCGAGGGCCACAATCTGCAGGAGCACTCCATCGTGCTGGTGCGCGGTGGTCGTGTGAAGGACCTTCCTGGTGTCCGCTACAAGATCATCCGCGGTTCCCTCGACACCCAGGGTGTCAAGAACCGCAAGCAGGCTCGCAGCCGCTACGGCGCCAAGAAGGAGAAGTAAGAATGCCTCGTAAGGGCCCCGCCCCGAAGCGCCCGGTCATCATCGACCCGGTTTACGGCTCCCCGCTGGTGACCTCGCTGGTCAACAAGATCCTGCTGCACGGCAAGCGCTCCACCGCCGAGCGGATCGTCTACGGCGCCCTCGAGGGTGTCCGTGAGAAGACCGGCGCCGACCCGGTGATCGCGCTCAAGCGCGCGCTGGAGAACGTCAAGCCGACCCTCGAGGTCAAGTCCCGCCGTGTCGGTGGCGCCACCTACCAGGTGCCGGTCGAGGTCCGTCCGGGCCGCGCCAACACCCTGGCGCTGCGCTGGCTGGTCGGTTACTCCCGCGCCCGTCGCGAGAAGACCATGACCGAGCGTCTGCTCAACGAGATCCTCGACGCCAGCAACGGCCTGGGCGCTTCCGTGAAGCGTCGCGAGGACACCCACAAGATGGCCGAGTCCAACAAGGCCTTCGCGCACTACCGCTGGTAGTCCCAACCCCGTCACTAGACAGAGAGAGAACGAGCCACCATGGCTGCAACCTCCCTTGACCTCGCCAAGGTCCGCAACATCGGGATCATGGCGCACATCGACGCGGGCAAGACCACCACCACCGAGCGGATCCTGTTCTACACCGGCGTCTCGTACAAGATCGGTGAGGTCCACGATGGCGCTGCCACCATGGACTGGATGGAGCAGGAGCAGGAGCGCGGCATCACGATCACGTCGGCCGCGACGACCTGTCACTGGACCCTCGAGGGTGTTGACAACACGATCAACATCATCGACACCCCGGGCCACGTCGACTTCACCGTCGAGGTGGAGCGTTCGCTGCGCGTGCTCGACGGTGGCGTGACCGTGTTCGACGGCGTCGCCGGTGTCGAGCCCCAGTCCGAGACCGTGTGGCGTCAGGCCGACCGCTACGGCGTCCCGCGCATCTGCTTCATCAACAAGCTGGACCGCACGGGCGCGGATTTCTACTTCTGCGTCCAGACCATCGTGGACCGCCTCGGCGCCACCCCGCTGGTCATGCAGCTCCCGATCGGTGCCGAGGCCGACTTCGTCGGCGTCGTCGACCTGGTCAAGATGAAGGCGCTGGTCTGGTCCCCCGAGGCGACCAAGGGCGAGATGTACGACACCGTCGACATCCCGGCCGACCTCGCCGACAAGGCCGCCGAGTACCGCGAGGCGCTGCTGGACACCGTGTCGAACGTCAGCGACGAGGTGATGGAGCTCGCCCTGGAGGGCGAGGACATCCCCGAGGAGCTGCTGATCGCCGCGATCCGCAAGGGCACCCTGGACTCCTCCTTCACGCCGATCTTCTGCGGCTCCGCGTTCAAGAACAAGGGCGTTCAGCCCCTGCTCGACGCGGTCGTGAAGTACCTGCCGTCGCCGCTCGACATCGAGGGCATCGAGGGTACGAAGCCGGGCAACGACGAGGAGAAGATCGTCCGTCAGGCTTCGGACGACGAGCCCCTCGCCGCTCTGGCGTTCAAGATCATGTCCGACCCGCACCTGGGCAAGCTCACCTTCGTCCGCGTCTACTCGGGACGTCTTGAGGCCGGCACCGCCGTCCTCAACTCGGTGAAGGGCCGCAAGGAGCGCATCGGCAAGATCTACCGCATGCACGCGAACAAGCGTGAGGAGATCGACTCGGTGGGCGCCGGCGACATCGTCGCCGTCATGGGTCTCAAGCAGACCACCACCGGCGAGACCCTGAGCGACGAGAAGCAGCCGGTCATCCTGGAGTCCATGGACTTCCCGGCCCCGGTCATCCGCGTCGCGATCGAGCCGAAGTCGAAGGGTGACCAGGAGCGCCTGGGCACCGCGATCCAGCGGCTGGCCGAGGAGGACCCGTCCTTCCAGGTCAACACCGACGAGGAGACCGGCCAGACCATCATCGCGGGTATGGGCGAGCTGCACCTCGAGGTGCTGGTCGACCGTATGAAGCGTGAGTTCAAGGTCGAGGCCAACGTCGGCAAGCCGCAGGTCGCGTACCGCGAGACGATCCGCAAGGCCGTCGAGCGCATCGACTACACGCACAAGAAGCAGACCGGTGGTTCCGGCCAGTTCGCGAAGATCCAGATCGCGATCGAGCCGCTCGAGTCCGGCGAGGGCTACGAGTTCGTGAACAAGGTCACCGGTGGCCGCGTGCCGAAGGAGTACATCCCTTCGGTCGACGCCGGCTGCCAGGAGGCCATGGAGTTCGGTGTCCTCGCGGGTTACGCCCTCCAGGGTGTCCGCGTGACGCTGCTCGACGGTGCCTCGCACGACGTCGACTCCTCCGAGCTCGCGTTCAAGATCGCCGGCTCGATGGCCTTCAAGGAGGGCGCCCGCAAGGCGTCCCCCGCCCTGCTCGAGCCGATGATGGCCGTCGAGGTCACCACGCCCGAGGACTACATGGGCGATGTGATCGGCGACATCAACTCCCGCCGTGGCCAGATCCGGGCCATGGAGGAGCGTCACGGTGCTCGCGTCGTCAAGGCGCTTGTGCCGCTCTCCGAGATGTTCGGCTACGTCGGTGACCTGCGCAGCAAGACCTCTGGTCGCGCAAGCTACTCGATGCAGTTCGACTCGTACGCCGAGGTTCCGCGGAACGTGGCGGACGACATCATCGCCAAGGCCAAGGGCGAGTAAGGACCGGCTCACGCCGGTTCCCTGCCCGGGCCGGAGCCTCCCGCAATCGGGACGTTTCGGAACCCCTTAGGCTATTAGGAGGTGAACCGGGGGGATCTGCCCAGATCCCCCCGGGGCCCTCCGCCCCCACCCGCGGGACGGCATGGAGCGCAACCCAGCGCCCCGTACCCAACCCGATCAAAGACCAACTGACGTCGTACGGCGTACAGAACTGTCCTCAGGAGGACTGCAGTGGCGAAGGCGAAGTTCGAGCGGACGAAGCCCCACGTCAACATCGGCACCATCGGTCACATCGACCACGGTAAGACGACCCTTACCGCGGCCATCACCAAGGTGCTGCACGACGCGTACCCGGAGATCAACCCCTTCACGCCGTTCGACCAGATCGACAAGGCCCCGGAGGAGCGTCAGCGCGGTATCACCATCTCGATCGCGCACGTCGAGTACCAGACTGAGGCGCGTCACTACGCCCACGTCGACTGCCCGGGTCACGCTGACTACATCAAGAACATGATCACCGGTGCCGCCCAGATGGACGGCGCCATCCTGGTGGTCGCCGCCACCGACGGCCCGATGCCGCAGACCAAGGAGCACGTCCTCCTGGCCCGCCAGGTCGGCGTCCCCTACATCGTCGTCGCGCTGAACAAGTCCGACATGGTGGACGACGAGGAGATCCTGGAGCTCGTCGAGCTCGAGGTCCGTGAGCTCCTCTCCGAGTACGAGTTCCCGGGCGACGACCTGCCGGTCGTGCGCGTCTCGGCGCTGAAGGCGCTCGAGGGCGACGCCGAGTGGGGCCAGAAGCTCCTCGGCCTGATGGAGGCCGTGGACGAGGCCATCCCGACCCCGGCGCGCGAGGTCGACCTCCCGTTCCTGATGCCGATCGAGGACGTCTTCACGATCACCGGTCGTGGCACCGTCGTCACCGGCCGCATCGAGCGTGGTGTCCTCAAGGTCAACGAGACTGTCGACATCATCGGCATCAAGGAGACCAAGACCACCACCACGGTCACCGGCATCGAGATGTTCCGCAAGCTGCTCGACGAGGGCCAGGCGGGCGAGAACGTCGGTCTGCTCCTCCGTGGCATCAAGCGCGAGGACGTCGAGCGCGGCCAGGTCATCATCAAGCCGGGTTCGGTCACGCCGCACACCGACTTCGAGGCCCAGGCCTACATCCTGTCGAAGGACGAGGGTGGCCGTCACACCCCGTTCTTCAACAACTACCGCCCGCAGTTCTACTTCCGTACCACGGACGTGACCGGCGTCGTGACCCTCCCCGAGGGCACCGAGATGGTCATGCCGGGCGACAACACCGGTATGACGGTCGCGCTGATCCAGCCGATCGCCATGGAGGAGGGCCTGAAGTTCGCCATCCGTGAGGGTGGCCGGACCGTCGGCGCCGGCCAGGTCACCAAGATCATCAAGTAATTGACGGTCTGACCTGCCTGTGACGAACAGGTGATCCGAGGGCCTCGCAGTGCCGTATGGCGCTGCGGGGCTCTCGGCCTTTCACGGGCCGTTCGCAACCGGCCCACCGGGTACCCCTGCCGACACGACGGCCGGGGATGCTGGACTACCATGACCGGCGACAGCGAGGGTGTTTCTTGGTCCCCTCTTTGTCGGGGGCGGGGCGGTAGCGCCAGATGTGATCATTGCGCGGGGGGTTCTCTCCTCCGAGTGTCGGTACCTTGAGGAGACGGTGGGAATATGACGGCCCAGCTACCGGGGACGGCGGCACGTCCAAGTGCCCCCCCGCTGACCAGGCCGGCGGAGGAAGCGCCGAAGAGCGGGCGCCGGTGGGGGTTCCTGGCAGGTGCCCTGGCGGCGTCCTGGATCCTTCCGGCCGCGCTCGACGCCCTGAAGCTGGACATCGTCCTGATCCCGGTGTTCGTCCTGGCCATCGCCTCGGTCCTGCGGGTGGGCGGGGGTCTCCTGGACCGCCTCGTCGTCGCCACGCTGGTGCTCTGCGGCGCGGTGCTCGCACTGGGCCTGGTGCTCTCGGCCGGGTCGTGGGCCCTGATACCGGTCCCCACGGCCGGCCTGATCCTGTCGGCGGTCTCCGTCTCGGCCTGGCTGACCGGCCGCAGACCCCGGCTGCCGCTGCGGCTGCGCTCCTCGGACCTGGTGATCCTCGGCACCGGCGCGGTGGTCTGGCACTACATCCACCGGCCGGTGGCCGGACGCTCCACCACCGAGCAACTGCCCTACATCCTCTCGGTCGAGGACCGCTTCATCCACTTCTCGATCTTCGACGCGGTGCACAAGCTCGGCGGCTTCCCGTTCATGGACCAGGAGGCGGGCAAGCTCCTGGTGAAGACGCCGACCGAGGCGGTCTACCCGCAGGGGTCGCACTTCCTGCTGGCCTGGTTCGACACCTTCGTGCGGTCCACGGCCGACCTGGGCGACCCGGTGGGCGCCTACACCCGTTACTACACGTACGTGCTGGTCGCCTTCGCGGCGCTGTGCGCGCTCATCGTCTGGGCCGCCCGTTGGGTCGGCGGGCCCCGGCTGACCGGCTGGCGCACGGCCGCGGTCTGCACCGTCGTCGCGGCCGTCGTCGTCGCCAGCCCGCTGGCCGGCATGGTCCGGGTCGGCTTCGACTCGCAGATCATCGGCCTGGTCTTCATGACCGTGTCGATCGCGCTGATCGTCCGCCCCGCGATGGGCTGGGGCAGTTACGCCCTGGTGTCGGCGGCCGCGCTGATCACGGTCGGCTACGCGTACAACATCCTCGCCGCGTTCCCGGCGATCGCGATGGTGGCCGCGGCGGTCGTCTACCGCCGGCGCCAGCGGCGCCACCGGCTGCGGCTGTACGCGGTGCAGCTGGCGGGCGCCGCGATCGCGCTGGTCCCGAGCGTGCTGTCGCTGACCGCCAAGTTCGACGTCGCGGCGCAGACCCAGGCGCCGGGGATGTACCTCTCGTTCGACCGCTCGCTGCTGGTCGGCCTGGTGCTGCTGGTGCTCGTGCTGTGCCTGCTCCCCGGCAACCGGCGGTCGGGGGTCTCCCGGAGCCTGCTCCTCACCCTCGGCGGCGCGACGCTGGTCACCACCGCGTTCGGGGTGTGGCAGCTGATCACCATCGACGCGCTGTCGTACTACTTCGAGAAGCTCGCGATCGGCGTCCTGGTGATCGGCCTGATCGGCCTCGGTGCGGCCGGCGCCCTGCTGCGGCCGTTCGGCCCGTGGGCGCGGGCCCTCAGCCGGCGGTGGTGGACCGAGGGCGCGGCCGCGGTGGCCGTGTCGGCCACGGCGCTCAGCCTCTTCGGCGGCTTCCAGTGGGGCGTGCCGTCCGTCGACCGTGCGCCGACCAGCTTCCAGAAGAGCGAGCTGGTGCTGTGGAGCAAGATCAAGCCCGGTGACCTGGGCCCGCCGGCCCGGACGATCATCCGCCGCGACCTCAAGCGGGTGGACCCGGACGTGCCGGTCATCGCGCTGTACTCCAGCAACGGCTACATGAACTGGCGGGTGAGCTTCTTCGCCACCACGCTGATGGGCGACAGCGGCGTCGCCGCGGCCTACGACGAGCTGCTGGTCGTCTGGCTCGGCGGCGACCAGGTCGGCGAGGAGCAGTACCGGAGCTCGTTCGCCCCGCTGACCCGGGTGATCGGCCGGATTCCCGGCCCCAAGGTGACCCTGCTGGTCGGCGACCCGACCATCGCCGAGCGCCTTCGGCGTGAGCTCCCCCCGGCCACCGGGAAGCAGATCACCGTGCTGGACGCGCCGCTCGCGGGCTGAGAGCACGAGAGAAGGGCCGTGGGCCCGGGCATCCGCCCGGGCCCACGGCCCTTCTCTGCTGTCCGGTGGACTCCCGGTCGTCAGGCCCCGACCCTGGCGGCCGCCGAGCCGGACTGCCGGGGATCGGCGCCGGCCGTGGCGCTCTCGCCGGCCGCCGAACCGCCACCACCGCCCGCGGACCCGCCACCGCGGGCCTTGAACCGGGCGATCGGGCGCGGCGTCCAGTCCTTCAGACGCATCGCCGGAGCCTCGACGGCGTACCAGGAGAAGGCGGCCAGGACCACGGTGCACGCCAGCGCGCAGGCGAGGAAGCCGAGCTTGCCGTACTTCACGAAGCCGAGCATCGCCAGCGCCTGCTCCACGGTGAAGCCGTAGATGTAGATGCCGTACGAGAAGTCGCGCTTGCGGCCGATCCGCTGGAACGGCTTGGGCAGCCGGATGGCCAGCCAGAACAGCAGGTACGCGAAGGCCGGGTAGCCGATCACGAACAGGCCGCCCCAGCGCATGGTCACCGCGAGGGTGAGCAGCGCGGCGAGGGCGAGGCCGTCGTGGATCGGGATGCGCTCCCGGTACAGCTGCACGGTGGCGCCGAGCAGGAACGCGAAGCCCAGGTGGATCAGGAAGTGGGTGGACATGCCGCCGAGGAACGGGAAGTCCACGTAGGTGTTCATGTCGCCGGGGATGCCGCGCCACCCGGTCGCCTTGATCCAGTCGTTGAGGATCAGGATCCACAGCGCGGCCGCGGCCAGCGGGACGAACCGGCGGGCGCGCATCAGCACGCCGCCGGCCGCGAGCAGGCCGACCATGACGTAGCAGAGCAGCTCGTACTTGAGGGACCACAGGGCGCCGTTGACGCTCTGGTCGAAGTTGGTCCCGCGCCGGATGCCCTCGGCGATCGTGCCGGAGACGTCCCAGCCGCCGCTCAGCGAGGTGTTCCAGGTGCCGAGCAGGTAGGCGCGCGGACCGTGCGGGTGGTCCCAGAAGCCGGCCGTGGTGCCGTGCTGCCAGTGGTAGAGCAGCGGCATGATCACGAGCACCGAGATCAGCAGCGAGCCCCACAGCCCGGGCATGATGCGCAGCGCGCGGTGCCAGCCGTAGCGGCCGATGGTGGTCCGGCGGCCACTGCCGGTGATCATGAACCCGGACAGTACGAAGAAGCCCACGACCGCCATCTTGCCGAGGTCGGTCTGCTGGCCGCTGCGCAGCCACAGCGGGTCCAGGTGGCCGTACCCCAGGGGGTACACGTGGGAGACCACCACGGAGGTGGCCAGCAGCAGTCGCAGCAGCCCGAAGCTGTTCGCACGGCCCGAGAAGAGCTCTGCCAGCGTGCCTCGGGAGTGGAGCAGACCGGTCGGTCTCATGGATTCCTCAAGTCTCGGTCGGGACGGGCCGACGGCCGGATGACGCTTCGATGGGGCCGGGGCGGGCGGGCCGGCCCCGGGTGGGGCCGCCCGCCGCGTGGTGCTACTGCGCGGCCGCCGACCCGACCTGTGCCTGCCAGAGTGCCGCAACGGCCTCCCGCAGCGTACGGCGGGGGGCCCAGCCGAGCTGTTCGGCGGCCAGCTCGACGTCGAGCTGCTGCCAGTCGGTCTCCGGGCCGGTGCCCTCGGGCGCCGGCACCTCGGTGATCTCGGTGGGGACGCCGCTCTCCTCGATCAGCAGCTCGACCAGCAGCCTGGCCGCGCTGGCCGAGCCGGTGCCGACGTTGATCACGGCGTTGGCGGTCGGCGTGGCGATCGCGGCCAGCACGGCGTCCACGGTGTCGGTGAGGTCGACGAAGTCGCGCTGGGCGGTGAGCGGGGCCAGCGAGAGCTGGGCGGTCTCGCCGGCGAGCCGGGCCGCGTCCAGCTTGGCGGCCATCACCCCGAGCAGGCTGTGCCCGGGCTGACCGGCGCCGACCACGTTGCCGAGGCGCAGCACCACGCCGTCGACCTGGCCCGCCGCGATGGCGCGGACCACGGACTCGGTGGCGGCGAGCTTGAGCTTGCCGTACTCCATGACCGGGGCCGGCGCGTCGTCCTCCTGCTGGCTCACGCCGATCGGCGCCATGCCGTACTCGTGCACGGTGCCGAGGTGGACCAGCCGGGCCGGGGTGGCCATCGCGGCGACGGCCTCGACCAGCCGGTCGACCAGCACGACGTTGGCCTCGTACATCTGCTCGTCGTTCAGGCCCCACATGCCGCCGGCGGCGTTGACCACGGCGTCGATCCGCTCGCGGTCGAGCAGCGCGGCGAGCTCGGCCGGGGCCGTGGAGCTGAGGTCCACCCGGGCGAACCGGCCCGGGACGGGGACGGCGGGCTCGGTGCGGGCCAGCGAGAGGACCTCGTGGCCCTGCTCCACCAGGCGGCCGGCGAGCACCCGTCCGATGAAGCCGGTACCACCCAGGACGGCGACGCGGGCCGGTGCCGCGTGAGGTGCGGACATTGCGGGATTGCTCCTAGGACGGAAGGGCTCAGCGGGGCTGGGCGGCGGTGGAGGTGGCGTTGCGGACCAGGGCCTTGGCCCCGTCCCACTGCTTCGCGCGGATCGCGCCGGGCACCAGGGTCAGGGCGTGGATCCGGGCCGCGATGTGCAGCCGGGAGGCCCTCGCCGCCCGGTGCCAGCCCTGCCGGTCCAGCCGGTCCGCGACGTCCAGGAAGTAGCGGCGGGCCTCGGCGAACCGGGCGCCGGAGAACGCCGAGGTGGCGGAGACGCTGACGTTGTGCCGGCGGTACTGGAAGCAGCGGGTGTCGTCGATCACGACCTGCTCGCCGGCCTGCAGCAGGTCGATCACCAGGGCCAGGTCCTGGATGATCTCCACGTCGTCGCGGAAGCCCGTCGTGCGGACGGCCTCGGTGCGCCAGCACAGCGAGGGGAAGTACAGCCAGTTGCCCTTGAGCAGGCTGGTCGCCAGCTCCTCGCCGCCCATCACGGTGCGGCCGCGCAGCCGGGGCGCGTACAGCCGCCGCTTGGCCTCGTCCGCCAGGCTGGTGCTCGGCCTGCCGGCGCTGTCGATCACCTCGACGCCGGGCTGGACGATCGCGGCGCCCGGGTGCTCGGCCAGGCAGGACCGGACCGTGGCGACGTAGTTGGGCAGCATGATGTCGTCGGTGCCCATGAAGACCATGTGCTCGTACTCGGCCAGGCCCAGGCACTTGCGGTAGTTGCCGGTGACACCGAGGTTCTGCTCGTTGCGGAAGTACCGGACCCGGGGGTCGCCCAGCTCCGCGAACCACTCCGGGACACCGGGTTCCTTGCCGTCGTCCACGACGGTCAGGCGCCAGTCCTCGTCGGTCTGCGCGAGCACGCTGCGGACCGCCGCCTTCATCAGCGCGACGTCGCCGTAGTACGGGAGCAGCACATCCAGTGTGGTCATGGTCTCAGGCACATCCGCTGGTAGAGGGGCAGCCGCAGGAGGTCCTCCGGCGGGGTCATCATACTGACCGGTGCGCGAGCGGCCCCCGCCCGAAGGCCGCCCCCGCGCCCCCGAACGCGACACCCCGCGACCGGTGCGGTCGCGGGGTGTGCACCGGGCGGGGCGCCGGCTCAGCCGGTCTTCAGCGTCCGGTAGAAGTCCTGGCAGGCCTGGTAGTCGGGGAGCAGGCCGGTGGCCAGCGCCTCGGCCAGCGAGGGCGCCGCGTCGTCCCGGGCGGAGAGCTGCGGGGCGTCGACCGGCCAGCTGATGCCCAGGTCCGGGTCGAGCGGGTGCACGGCGTGCTCACCGGTCGGGTTGTAGGTCTCCGAGCAGACGTAGGAGAGCGTCGCGTCGTCGGTCAGCGCGCAGAAGCCGTGGCCGACGCCCTCGGGGATGTACACCGAGCGGCGGTCCTGGTCGTCCAGCCGGACGAACTCCCAGGTGCCGAACGTGGGGGAGCCGACCCGCAGGTCGACCACCACGTCCAGGACCGCGCCGCGCACGCAGCTGACGTACTTGGCCTGGCCGGGCGGCACGTCGGCGAAGTGGATGCCGCGCACGACGCCCTGCGCGGAGACCGACAGGTTGCCCTGGGCCATCCGCAGCGGGTGGCCGACCACCTCGGCGAGGCGGTCGAAGCGGTACCACTCCATGAACAGGCCGCGCGGGTCGCCGTGCTGCTGCGGGGTGACCTCGAAGGCGCCGCCGATGGAGAGCTCGCGGAACTTCATCGGGCGTTCTCCTCGTCGAGCAGGGCCAGCAGGTACTCGCCGTACCCGCTCTTGCGGAGCGGCTCGGCGAGCTCGCGCAGCTGGTCGGAGCTGATGAGGCCGGCCCGCCAGGCGGTCTCCTCCAGGCAGCCGATCTTGAAGCCCTGGCGCTCCTCGATGACCCGGACGAACTCCGAGGCCTGCACCATCGACACGAACGTGCCGGTGTCCAGCCACGCGGTGCCGCGGTCGAGGATGGTGACGTGCAGCTGGCCGGCGTCGAGGTAGGCCTCGTTGACGGCGGTGATCTCCAGCTCGCCGCGGGCGCTGGGCTTCAGGCCGGCGGCGATCTTCACCACCTGGTTGTCGTAGAAGTACAGCCCGGGCACCGCGTAGCGGGACTTCGGGGCGGTCGGCTTCTCCTCGATGGAGAGCACCCGGCCGTCCTCCGCGAACTCCACCACGCCGTACGCCGTCGGGTCCGCCACCGGGTAGGCGAAGACCCGGCCGCCGACCGGCTCGGTGTGCTGCGCGAGCCGCGTGCCCAGGCCGCTGCCGTGGAAGATGTTGTCGCCGAGGATCAGCGCGACCGGCTCGTCGCCGATGAAGTCGGCGCCCAGCACGAAGGCCTGGGCGATGCCCTCGGGACGTTCCTGGACGGCGTACTCCAGCTCGAGGCCGAACTGCGAGCCGTCGCCGAGCAGGCGCGTGAACTGCTCCTGGTCCTGCGGGGTCGTGATGATCAGGATCTCGCGGATCCCCGCCATCACCAGGGTCGAGAGCGGGTAGTAGATCATGGGCTTGTCGAAGACCGGGAGCAGCTGCTTCGAAACGGCTCGGGTCAGCGGCCACAGTCGCGAGCCGGTGCCGCCCGCCAGGAGGATTCCACGCATGTCGGCAGCTTATGTGAGGCCGCGGGCCGCCCGCTGACCCGGGGTCGGCCGCGAACGGCCGCCGGGTAGACTGCGCCCTACTATGCGCATCCTCGTGACCGGCGGCGCCGGATTCATCGGTTCAGAATTTGTCCGTCAGCTGCTGGGCGCGGACGAGTCCGCCCAGATCACCGTCTTCGACAAGCTGACCTACTCGGGCGTCGAGGCGAACCTCGCACCGGTCGCCGACCACCCGGGCTACGCCTTCGTCCGCGGTGACATCTGCGACGTCGACGCGGTCGACCAGGCGATGGCCGGCCACGACGTGGTCGTGCACTTCGCCGCGGAGTCCCACGTCGACCGCTCGATCGAGGGCGCGGGCCCGTTCGTCCTGACCAACGTGGTCGGCACCCAGGTGCTGCTGGACGCCGCCCGCAAGCACGGCGTCGGCCGCTTCGTCCACGTCTCCACCGACGAGGTGTACGGCTCGATCTCCGAGGGCTCGTGGACCGAGACCTGGCCGCTCGCGCCCAACTCGCCCTACTCGGCCTCCAAGGCCGGTTCGGACCTGCTGGCGCTGGCCTACCACCGCACCCACGGCATGGACGTCGTGGTCACCCGCTGCTCCAACAACTACGGGCACTACCAGTTCCCGGAGAAGGTCATCCCGCTGTTCACCACCAACCTGCTGGACGGCAGGAAGGTGCCGCTGTACGGCAACGGCGGCAACATCCGCGACTGGCTGCACGTCTCGGACCACTGCCGCGGCATCGAGCTCGCGATGCGCAAGGGCCGGGCCGGCGAGGTCTACAACATCGGCGGCGGCACGGAGATCACCAACAAGGAGCTCACCGGCCTGCTGCTGGACGCGGCCGGGGCCGGCTGGGACATGGTCGAGCCGGTCGCCGACCGCAAGGGCCACGACCTGCGCTACTCGCTGGACATCACCAAGATCGGCGAGGAGCTCGGCTACGCGCCGCAGGTCCGCTTCGAGGACGGGCTCGCGGCGACCATCGCCTGGTACCGCGACAACCGCGACTGGTGGGAGCCGCTCAAGGCCCGCACCGCCCTGCACGGCTGATCCCGGGGACACGACCGTGGGCAGCCCGATTGCAAAGGTGTTCGGCGCGCTCCCGCCCGGAGTCCGGCTGGTGGCCGGTGGCACCGTGGTGCTGGGAGCGTCCTCCTACATCTACCTCGCCCTGGCGGGCTACAGCCTGACCACGGCCCAGGTGGCCGGTGTCTCCGTGCTGTGGACCGTGGTGATGTCCGTCGGGTACGGGTTGTTCTCCCCGGTGGAGCTGGAGCTGACCCGGCTGGTGTCCGCCCGGGACGTCGCGGGCAGCGGCCCGCTCCCGGCGGTCCGCCGGGTGCTGGTGCTCGCCGGCGGCGTGCTGGCCCTCGTCCTGTCGGCGGTCGCGTTCGCCGCGCGGCCGCTGGCCGACCGGCTGTTCGGCGGTGACGTCGCCCTGGTGGCCGGCCTCGGCGGCGCGATGGTCGGGCTGGCCGTCAGCTCGGTGGTCCGCGGCGCCCTCGCGGGCCTCGGAAACTTCCGGTCGTACGGCGCGCAGCTGGCGGTGGACGGCGGTCTGCGGATCGGCCTGGCCGCGCTGCTGCCGGTGTTCGGCCTGCACTCGGCGCTGGCGTTCAGCCTGATCCTGGTCGTGGCGCCGCTGGCCGCCTCGGTGATCGGGCTCCGTTCGGTGCTGGCCGACCGGCGCGGCGGCCCGGCCCCGGCCTGGCCCGGGCTGGTCCGTGGGATCGGCCTGCTGACCGCCTCGACCCTGCTCGCCCAGCTGATGGTGAACGCGGCCGTGGTCAGCGTGAAGCTGCTCTCGCCGGACGAGGTCGTCCTGGTCGGTGCGCTGCTCAACGCGGTGGTCCTGGCCCGGGTGCCGCTGTTCGCCTACGCGGCGATCCAGGCCTCGCTGGTCTCGGCGCTCTCCGGGGCGGCCGCGGCCGGGGACACCCAGGAGTTCCGCAAGGTGCTGTCCCGGACGGCGGCCATCGTGGCGGGGATGTGCACCGCGGCGGGCCTGCCCACCGTGGTGCTCGGCCCCTGGCTGATCCAGCTGCTGTTCAACGCCCAGCCGGTCCTGGGGTCGGCGGACTTCCTCTGGCTGGTGCTGGGCACGCTCTTCTTCATGCTCGCGACGGTCTTCGGCCAGGCGCTGATGTCCCTCGGCCGCCACCGTCACCAGCTGTTGTCCTGGGTGGCGGGCACGGTTGTCCTGGTCGTCGTGACCCTGATGCCGGGCGCCGTCGGAACCCGTGCGGAACTGGGCTACCTGGCTGGTGCTGCGGTGAGCGCGGCTGGCATGCTGTGGTCGCTGTTCCGCTCGTTGCCCCGAGTGCGGCAGGCGGTCGTCGCCGACCACGCCATCGCCGATGGGCAGAACCCCGCCTCCCTGATACCCGGCCCCTGAGACAGTCATGCGCAGTGCGTGTGAGGAATGTGCGTTCGACACCTCTATGATGTGTCAGTGATCGCCACGCCCACTGCCGCTGAAAGGCGAAATCCGTCGTGCGACTAACGATCATCACCTCGATCACCGGCGTGCTGGTGGTCGCCTACATCCTCGAACTGCTGCGGCGGCAGCAGCTGCGCGAGAAGTACGCGGCCATCTGGCTCCTGATCGGCCTGGCTGTCGCCCCGCTGGGCTTCTTCCCCACCGTCCTGGACTCCACCGCCCGCCGGCTCGGCATCGCCTCCGGCGTGAGCCTGGTGCTGTTCGCGGGCTTCGTCCTGGTCCTCCTGGTCTGCCTCCACCTCAGCTGGGAAGCGAGCCAGCTGGAGGCCGAGACCCGGAAGCTGTCCGAGGAGGTGGCACTGCTCAGGTCCCACCTCGTCGAGCACCACGGCTACCCGGTCCGGAAGCAGGACACGATCCCGGCGCTCGCCGACGACTCCGAGGTGCACTCATGATCGACGGCCTGCGGGTCCTCATCATCCTGCCCGCCCTGAACGAGGCCGAGGGCCTGCCGGGCGTGCTGAAGGAGATCAAGACCCAGCTGCCCGGCGTCGACACCCTGGTGGTGGACGACGGCTCGACCGACGGCACCGCCGCCGTGGCGACCGCCTGCGGCTCCCCGGTCGTCCAGCTGCCGTACAACCTCGGTGTGGGCGGCGCGATGCGCCTCGGCTACCGCTACGCGTACCTGCACGGCTACGACGTCGCCATCCAGGTGGACTCCGACGGCCAGCACGACCCGGTGTACGTGCCGCTGCTGCTGGAGAAGCTCAAGGAGGCCGACCTCGCGATCGGCGCCCGCTTCGACGGCGAGGGCGACTACAAGGTCCGCGGGCCCCGGAAGTGGGCCATGGGCCTGCTCTCCTTCGTCCTCTCGCGGATAACCCGGACCAGGCTCACGGACACCACCTCCGGCTTCCGCGCCTGCAACCGCCAGCTGATCGAGTTCTTCGCCCAGTGGTACCCGGTGGAGTACCTCGGCGACACCATCGAGAGCATGGTCGGCGCGGCCCGCTGCGGCTTCGTGGTCCGGCAGGTCCCGGTGGCCATGCGCGAGCGCACCACCGGTACGCCCAGCGCCTCGCCCTTCAAGGCGACCGTCTACCTCGCCCGCGCGGGCCTCGTGCTGCTGCTCGCGATGATCCGCCGGATGCCCAAGCACCTGAAGGGCATCGCCGCGGCCGACCGCTCGTCGGTGGTCCAGCGGGAGCTCGTCGCCAGGAGCTGAGCGGGCTCCGCAGCCCGGGGTGGTGACCCTCCCCGGGCTGGACCAGGCGGCATCCACGGGGGAGTCGCCCGACCCGCGGCAGGACGCCGCCTCATGAAAGCGATCGATATGACGGACCTGGTCGACGACCCGGTGAGCGGTGCCAGAGCGGACCGGACCACGACGTCCTCCGCGGCGGAGCGGGACGGCAGCCGGGTGTCCCGGTTCAAGCCGTGGCAGCTCCGGCTCGCCGAGGGCGCGGTCAGCGTCCTCGTCTCGCTGCTCTTCCTGCGGCTGTGCATGCACATCAGCGTCAACCCGCTGCAGCGGGTGGGCCAGGTCAGCGGGCTGGCCAAGGTGCAGCAGTACGGCGCCCTCATCGGCCTGCCGCTGCTCGCCGTGCTGCTCTACGCCGCCTACCGCGGCAGCCTGCAGCGCTACCAGGTCGCCCAGCGGCTGGTCTGCGCGGCCCTGGCGGGCCTCGCGACCGGTGCGGTGGCCGGCGGGATAGCGGTCGCCCTGCACGGCACGCCGTTCGGCCTGGGCGGTCAGGAGGGCGACCCCGGCAACGTCATGGGCATGGCCAACGACATGATCCGCGGCGACGGCCTGCCGGGCGTCTACCCGCCGCTCTTCCCGGCGGTCCTGGCCCTGGTGGCCGACACCTTCCACAACGGCGTCGCCGGCGTCGGCTACGCCATGAAGGACCTCCAGCTGGTCTGCACCGCGCTGGCCGGGCCGATGGCCTACCTCGCGTGGCGGCTGCTGCTGCGGCCGGTCTGGGCCGTCCTGATCGCGATCCCCTCCGCGATCGTCTTCATGGACCCGATCCGCCCCTACAGCCACGCCACCATGATCGTGATGGTGCCGATGCTGGCCGGCTGCCTGCGTGAGCTGCGCCGGGCGCACGAGCTGTCCCGGCGCACCACGGTGCTCCGGGCGGCCGGCTTCGGCGCCGCGTTCGGTCTGCTCTTCCTCTGGTACTCGGGCTGGTTCGTCTGGACCGCGCCCGGCGTGCTGGTGCTCGCGCTCTTCCTGGTGCCGTGGCGCCAGGGCGCCGCGCGGCTGCGGCGGGCCCTGCTCTTCCTCGGGGTGACCCTGCTCAGCGCCGCCGTCGTGGGCGCGCCGCTGCTCGTCCAGATGGTCCGGCTGGGTGCCGCCACCAAGGACCGCTACGCCTACGTGATGACGTACGTCGACCCCGCCTACGTGATGGGGTGGATCTCCGACCGCGAGGGCCGCGCGAACTACCACACCTTCCCGGACGCGGGCGAGCTGGCCGGGCAGAACGCCTTCACCATGCTGCTGCTCGGCGCGGTGGCCCTCGGGATCGGCTTCGGCCTGCGCAACGTCGTGGTGCGGACCGCGGCCGCGGGCCTGATCAGCGCCTGGCTGCTGCGGTTCTGGTTCGCCTCGCACATGCAGCACGACCAGGCCGTCCAGCTGTACCCGCGGACCACCTGGATCATCATGTACAGCCTGATGATCCTGGCCGTGCTGGGCCTGATGTTCACCACCCAGCGCGTGGTGGGCTGGCTGCGGGCGGTGGGCGGCGACGCGCCGGCCACCCGGATCAAGCCGATCGTGGTCGGGCGGCTCGCGGCCGGTGTGCTGTGCGCTCTGGCGCTGTTCGCCACCGTCGGCGCCTCCTGGTCCGCCAACCGCTACATGCCGACCACCGACATCGGCGTCGAGGACATGGGCCTGGACGCCTACCGCGCGCACTTCATCCAGCAGCAGGACGGGAAGTGCCCCAAGTACGCCGGCAGCAAGGGCTGTTCGCCGATCAACATGGAGCTGGCCGAGTACACCTTCGGCCCGGACGACCTCAAGCTGTTCTGCGGCAACGCGGAGCAGCCCGAGTGGCCGGTGCTCTGCGGCCGGCAGCGTCCCTGGTAGGACGGTCCCGGCCCGTCGGGCCCGACGCGGTGCGCTCCGCGTCGGGCCCGATTGGCTTTCCGGGTGACTCCTGTGGCAGTATGTCCAAGTTGCTCGGTTGAGTGCCGATGCTGCGCGCCTCCCGTCGGGAGGACCGGAAGCGAGTCCCATGTACTCGTCGTTCCCGTGATGGCCGTTCATGTGTTCACGTGCTTTGTGTGAATGCAGTGGTGTGTAGTCGACACCGCGGCAGCTGCGGGGCGGACGTACGGGAATCTTCCGGGAAGCGTGAGCGGGGCCTCGATCCGGCGCCTGGCGGGTGCAAGACCTGCCGATCCAGCAGGAATCTGATACCGGAGTGACTCCGGGTCGGATTTTTTGCAAGCGGGAGTGCGACACGCCCGACCGCGTGGGTCGGACGGCAACCACCCGGAGGCGCCACCGGACCAGTCCACCCGGACGAACCCGGCAGCAGAAGCAGCAGACGAGACAAAGGACTACTGAGTAGCCATGGCGGGACAGAAGATCCGCATCCGGCTCAAGGCCTACGACCACGAGGTGATTGACTCCTCGGCGAAGAAGATCGTCGAGACCGTCATTCGCACTGGTGCGCAGGTCGCGGGCCCGGTGCCGCTGCCCACTGAGAAGAACGTGTACTGCGTCATCCGCTCGCCGCACAAGTACAAGGACTCGCGCGAGCACTTCGAGATGCGCACTCACAAGCGTCTGATCGACATCCTCGACCCGACCCCGAAGACCGTTGACTCGCTGATGCGCCTCGACCTTCCGGCCGGCGTCGACATCGAGATCAAGCTCTGAGAGGCGCGACGAAGATGGCAAAGCAGATTAAGGGCATCCTGGGCGAGAAGCTCGGCATGACCCAGGTCTGGGACGAGAACAACCGGATCGTTCCGGTGACCGTCGTCAAGGCCGGGCCCAATGTCGTTACCCAGGTCCACACCGCCGACAGCGCGAGCGGCTACGACGCCGTGCAGATCGGCTTCGGCGAGATCGACCCCCGCAAGGTGAACAAGCCCCTCGCGGGCCACTTCGCCAAGGCCGGTGTCACCCCGCGCCGCCACCTGGTCGAGCTGCGTACCTCGGACGCGTCCGAGTACACCCTCGGCCAGGAGATCACCGCTGAGCTGTTCGAGGCGGGTGTCAAGGTCGACGTGACCGGCACCTCCAAGGGCAAGGGCTTCGCCGGTGTCATGAAGCGTCACAACTTCAAGGGCCTCGGCGCCGGTCACGGCACCCAGCGCAAGCACCGTTCGCCCGGCTCCATCGGTGGCTGCGCCACCCCGGGCCGCGTGTTCAAGGGCATGCGCATGGCGGGTCGGATGGGCCACGAGCGCGTGACCACCCAGAACCTGACCGTGCACGCCGTTGACGCGGAGAAGGGCCTGCTCCTGATCAAGGGCGCAATCCCGGGCCCGAACGGCGGCCTCGTCCTCGTCCGCACCGCGGCGAAGGGGCTGTGAGGATATGAGCACCATTGACATCCTGTCGCCGGCCGGCGACAAGGCCGGCAGCGTCGAGCTGCCCGCCGAGATCTTCGACGCCAAGGTCAGCGTTCCGCTGATGCACCAGGTCGTCGTGGCGCAGCTCGCTGCGGCCCGTCAGGGCACCCACAAGACCAAGACCCGTGGCGAGGTCCGCGGCGGCGGCAAGAAGCCGTACCGCCAGAAGGGCACCGGCCGCGCCCGTCAGGGCTCGACCCGTGCGCCGCAGTTCGCCGGCGGTGGCGTCGTGCACGGTCCCGTGCCGCGTGACTACTCGCAGCGGACCCCGAAGAAGATGATCGCCGCCGCTCTCCGCGGTGCGCTCACCGACCGGGCCCGCCACAACCGCATCCACGTCATCACCGACGTGGTCGCGACCGAGGCGCCGTCGACCAAGGCCGCCAAGGGTCTGTTCGGCAAGATCACCGACCGCAAGAACGTCCTCCTGGTCGTCGAGCGTGCGGACGAGCTGGGCCTCAAGTCCGCTCGTAACCTGCCGAACGTGCACATCCTGGACGCCGGCCAGCTGAACACCTACGACGTGCTCGTCTCCGACGATGTGGTCTTCACCCAGGCTGCCTTCGAGCGTTTCGTGGCCGGTCCGGCCGCGTCCGCCAAGGCTGTTGCCGCTGAGGGCGAGCTCGAAGGGAGCGCCGCCTGATGGCTGCAGAGATCACGAGCAAGACGTACACGGACCCGCGTGACGTCCTGGTGAAGCCGGTCATCTCCGAGAAGAGCTACTCGCTCCTCGACGAGAACAAGTACACGTTCATCGTGTCGCCGGGTGCCAACAAGACCCAGATCAAGCAGGCCGTCGAGGCGGTCTTCTCGGTCAAGGTCGAGGCCGTCAACACGCTCAACCGTCAGGGCAAGCGCAAGCGCTCCAAGACGGGCTTTGGCAAGCGCAAGGACACCAAGCGCGCCATCGTGACGCTGGCCGAGGGCAACCGCATCGACATCTTCGGTGGTCCGGCCTCCGCCTGACGGGGTCGTGATCGTCGATAAGGACGAGGACGAAAATGGGTATCCGCAAGTACAAGCCGACTACGCCGGGCCGTCGTGGCTCCAGCGTGGCCGACTTCGTCGAAATCACGCGGTCCACGCCGGAGAAGTCGCTGGTTCGCCCGCTGCACAGCAAGGGCGGCCGTAACAACGCCGGTCGTATCACCGCTCGCCACCAGGGTGGCGGACACAAGCGCGCCTACCGCGTGATCGACTTCCGTCGTCACGACAAGGACGGCGTGCCGGCCAAGGTCGCTCACATCGAGTACGACCCCAACCGCACTGCGCGCATCGCGCTCCTGCACTACGCGGACGGCGAGAAGCGCTACATCATCGCCCCCCGTGGCGTTGCCCAGGGTGACCGGATCGAGAACGGCGCTGGCGCCGACATCAAGCCGGGCAACAACCTGCCGCTGCGCAACATCCCGGTTGGTACCACCATCCACGCGGTGGAGCTGCGTCCCGGTGGCGGTGCCAAGATGGCCCGCTCCGCCGGTGCCGGCATCCAGCTGCTGGCCCGTGAGGGTCGCATGGCGCACCTGCGCATGCCCTCCGGTGAGATCCGTCTGGTCGACGCCCGCTGCCGCGCCACCATCGGCGAGGTCGGCAACGCCGAGCAGTCGAACATCAACTGGGGCAAGGCCGGCCGTATGCGCTGGAAGGGCGTCCGCCCGACCGTGCGTGGTGTCGCCATGAACCCGATCGACCACCCGCACGGTGGTGGTGAGGGTAAGACCTCCGGTGGTCGTCACCCGGTCTCGCCGTGGGGCAAGCCCGAGGGCCGCACCCGTCGCCCGAACAAGGCGTCGGACAAGCTCATCGTGCGCCGCCGCAAGACCAACAAGAAGCGCTAGGAGCAGGTCAGATGCCGCGCAGTCTCAAGAAGGGCCCCTTCATCGACGGCCACCTTCTCAAGAAGGTGGACGCGCAGAACGAGGCGGGCACCCAGAACGTCATCAAGACCTGGTCCCGTCGTTCCGTGATCTTCCCGGCCATGCTCGGCCACACGATCGCGGTTCACGATGGCCGCAAGCACGTCCCGGTGTTCGTCACCGAGTCGATGGTCGGCCACAAGCTCGGCGAGTTCGCCCCCACGCGCACCTTCAAGGGGCACGTGAAGGAAGACCGCAAGTCGAAGCGCCGCTAAGCACCACCTCGCAGCTTCGCAGCGGGTGCTCGCGAGCTTGAGCGCCAGCAAGACTCACATGACTTACACCAGCAAGGGGACAACCATGGAAGCCAGGGCCCAGGCGCGGTACATCCGCGTCACGCCCATGAAGGCCCGCCGCGTGGTGGACCTCATCCGTGGCCTGAACGCCACGGAGGCCCAGGCGGTCCTGCGTTTCGCTCCGCAGGCCGCGACCGTGCCGGTCGGCAAGGTGCTCGACAGCGCCATCGCCAACGCCGTGCACAACTACAACCACAACAACGTGGACGACCTCGTGATCTCCGAGGCGTACGTTGACGAGGGCCCGACCCTGAAGCGGTTCCGTCCGCGCGCCCAGGGCCGTGCCTACCGGATCCGCAAGCGGACCAGCCACATCACCGTGGTCGTCAGCAGCAAGGAAGGGACCCGGTAATGGGCCAGAAGGTTAACCCGCACGGGTTCCGCCTCGGCATCAGCACGGACTTCAAGTCCCGCTGGTACGCCGACAAGCTGTACAAGGACTACGTCAAGGAAGACGTTGCCATTCGTCGCATGATGACGAAGGGCATGGAGCGCGCCGGCATCTCGAAGGTTGAGATCGAGCGCACCCGCGACCGCGTCCGCGTCGACATCCACACCGCTCGTCCGGGCATCGTCATCGGTCGCCGCGGCGCGGAGGCCGACAAGATCCGGGGCAACCTGGAGAAGCTGACCGGCAAGCAGGTCCAGCTGAACATCCTCGAGGTCAAGAACCCCGAGCTGGACGCCCAGCTCGTGGCTCAGGGCGTCGCGGAGCAGCTGTCCTCCCGCGTCTCCTTCCGTCGTGCGATGCGCAAGTCGATGCAGAGCACCATGAAGGCCGGCGCCAAGGGCATCAAGGTCCAGTGCTCCGGTCGTCTCGGCGGCGCCGAGATGAGCCGTTCGGAGTTCTACCGCGAGGGCCGTGTGCCGCTGCACACCCTTCGTGCGAACGTCGACTACGGCTTCTTCGAGGCCAAGACGACCTTCGGCCGCATCGGCGTGAAGGTCTGGATCTACAAGGGCGACGTCAAGAACATCGCCGAGGTCCGCGCTGAGAACGCTGCTGCCCGCTCGGGCAACCGCCCGGCCCGCAACGACGCCCGCCCCGCGCGCGGCGAGCGTGGCGGCGCCCGTGGTGGCGAGCGTGGTGGCCGCGGCCGTCGCCCCCAGGGCACCGAGGCTCCGGCCCAGGTGACCGAGGCTCCGGCTGCAGAGAACACCGGAACGGAGGCCTGACCCCATGCTGATCCCTCGTAGGGTCAAGCACCGCAAGCAGCACCACCCGAAGCGCCGCGGCGCTGCCAAGGGTGGCACCGAGCTCGCATTCGGCGAGTACGGCATCCAGGCCGTTACCCCGGCCTACGTGACGAACCGTCAGATCGAGTCCGCTCGTATCGCGATCACCCGTCACATTCGCCGTGGTGGCAAGGTCTGGATCAACATCTACCCGGACCGCCCGCTCACCAAGAAGCCGGCCGAGACCCGCATGGGTTCCGGTAAGGGTTCGCCCGAGTGGTGGATCGCGAACGTGCACCCGGGTCGGGTCATGTTCGAGCTGTCGTACCCCAACGAGAAGGTGGCTCGTGAGGCGCTGACCCGCGCAGCTCACAAGCTCCCGATGAAGTGCCGGATTGTCCGGCGCGAGGCAGGTGAGAGCTGATGTCGGCCGGCACCAAGGCTGCTGAGCTGCGCGAGCTGGACAACGAGGGTCTCGTTGCCAAGCTCCGCGAGGCCAAGGAGGAGCTGTTCAACCTCCGCTTCCAGGCGGCGACCGGGCAGCTCGACAACCACGGACGGCTCAAGCTCGTCCGGAAGGACATCGCGCGGATCTACACCCTGATGCGCGAGCGCGAGCTGGGCATCGAGACGGTGGAGAACGCCTGATGACTGAGAACACCAACGAGACGCGCGGTTTCCGCAAGACCCGTGAGGGTCTCGTCGTCAGCGACAAGATGGACAAGACCGTCGTCGTCGCCGTCGAGGACCGCGTCAAGCACGCTCTGTACGGCAAGGTCATCCGCCGTACGAACAAGCTGAAGGCGCACGACGAGCAGAACGCTTGCGGCATCGGCGACCGGGTCCTCCTGATGGAGACCCGCCCGCTGTCCGCGACGAAGCGCTGGCGCGTCGTCGAGATCCTCGAGAAGGCCAAGTAACGAAGCCGATGTGGTACGGCCGTATGTGCTCGATGCAGCGATGCGATCGAGTGAGCAGCGGCCGGCCCGTCGACTCTCGTTGACGATCAGGAGAAAGCTGTGATCCAGCAGGAGTCGCGACTGCGCGTCGCCGACAACACTGGTGCCAAGGAGATCCTTTGCATCCGTGTTCTCGGTGGCTCCGGTCGCCGCTACGCCGGTATCGGGGACGTCATCGTCGCCACCGTCAAGGACGCGATCCCCGGTGGTTCGGTGAAGAAGGGTGACGTCGTCAAGTGCGTCATCGTTCGCACCGTCAAGGAGCGTCGTCGTCCGGATGGCTCGTACATCCGCTTCGACGAGAACGCTGCGGTCGTTCTCAAGAACACCGATGGTGACCCCCGTGGCACCCGCATCTTCGGCCCGGTGGGCCGCGAGCTGCGTGACAAGAAGTTCATGAAGATCATCTCGCTGGCGCCGGAGGTGCTCTAACCCATGGCGAACAGCATGAAGATCAAGAAGGGTGACCTGGTTCAGGTCATCACCGGCAAGGACCGCGGCAAGCAGGGCAAGGTCATCCAGGCCCTCCCCGCCGAGAACAAGGTCCTGGTCGAGGGTGTGAACCGGGTCAAGAAGCACACCAAGCCGGGCCCGGGCACTCAGGGTGGCATCGTCACCGTCGAGGCCCCGGTGCACGTCTCCAACGTCCAGCTGGTCGTTGAGAAGGACGGCAAGAAGGTCGTCACCCGCGTTGGTTACCGCTTCGACGACGAGGGCAACAAGATCCGCGTTGCCAAGCGGACCGGTGAGGACATCTGATGTCTGAGACGACTGTTGAGAAGGTGGCCCCCCGCCTCAAGGAGCGTTACAACTCCGAGATCAAGGGCCAGCTGCGCGAGGAGTTCTCGTACGAGAACGTCATGCTGATCCCCGGCCTGGTCAAGGTCGTGGTCAACATGGGTGTCGGCGAGGCAGCCCGTGACAGCAAGCTGATCGAGGGCGCGATCAAGGACCTGACCGCGATCACCGGCCAGAAGCCGGCCGTGACCAAGGCCCGCAAGTCCATCGCGCAGTTCAAGCTCCGCGAGGGGCAGCCGATCGGCGCCCACGTCACCCTCCGTGGTGACCGCATGTGGGAGTTCGTGGACCGTCTGGTGTCGCTGGCTCTGCCGCGTATCCGTGACTTCCGCGGCCTCTCGCCCAAGCAGTTCGACGGCCGTGGCAACTACACGTTCGGTCTGACCGAGCAGGTTATGTTCCACGAGATCGACCAGGACAAGGTCGACCGTCAGCGCGGTATGGACATCACCGTCGTGACCACCGCTCAGACCGACGATGAAGGCCGGGCGCTGCTTCGCGCTCTGGGCTTCCCGTTCAAGGAGGCGTGAGCATGGCGAAGAAGGCCCTGATCGCAAAGGCCGAGCGCAAGCCGAAGTTCGGCGTTCGGGCTTACACCCGTTGCCAGCGCTGCGGTCGCCCGCACTCGGTGTACCGCAAGTTCGGCCTGTGCCGTGTCTGCCTCCGTGAGATGGCACACCGCGGCGAGCTGCCGGGCGTGACCAAGAGCTCCTGGTAACCCCGGAGCGCGAGGCACACCAACACGATGCAGTGGTGCCCGACCCCCGTCTTTTGGGTCTCCGTACGGAATCCCGTAAGGTAGTGGGGTCGGGCCCCCTGCCGCAGCATCTCCTATAGGTGTTCGCGGCTCTCTTCGGAGGGCTCGTACCAAGTCTTACTACGCCGCAGGTCCCCTGCGCTTGTGCCCCTTTCGCACTCTTTTGCGAGTGCGCGGAGGGGGACCTGGCGCGGAGAAACCACGGCGAGAGAGGCCTGAGGCCATCATGACCATGACCGACCCCATCGCAGACATGCTCACGCGTCTGCGTAACGCGAACTCGGCGTACCACGACACCGTGGCGATGCCGGCCAGCAAGATCAAGGCGCATGTCGCCGAGATCCTGCAGCAGGAGGGGTACATCTCCTCCTACAAGGTTGAGGAGCCGACCGAGGGCGAGGTCGGCAAGAAGCTGACCATCGAGCTCAAGTTCGGCCCCAACCGTGAGCGCTCCATTGCCGGCATCAAGCGCATCAGCAAGCCGGGTCTGCGCGTTTACGCAAAGTCCACCAACCTGCCGAAGGTGCTCGGCGGCCTGGGCGTGGCGATCATCTCCACGTCCTCGGGTCTCCTCACCGACAAGCAGGCCGCCAAGAAGGGCGTAGGCGGAGAAGTTCTCGCCTACGTCTGGTAATTCGGGAAACGGAGGTACAGCAATGTCTCGCATTGGACGGCTGCCCATCCCGGTTCCCGCCGGCGTGGACGTCACCATCGATGGCCGCGAGGTGTCGGTGAAGGGCCCCAAGGGCTCCCTCACCCACGTCGTCGCCGCGCCGATCGAGATCGGCAAGGGCGAGGACGGCACCCTGCTCGTCACCCGCCCGAACGACGAGCGTCAGTCGAAGGCCCTCCACGGCCTGTCGCGGACGCTGGTGGCGAACATGATCACCGGCGTGACCGCGGGCTACCGCAAGTCGCTGGAGATCAGCGGTGTTGGTTACCGAGTCGCGGCGAAGGGCTCCGACATGGAGTTCCAGCTCGGCTACAGCCACCCGATCCTGATCGAGGCCCCGGAGGGCATCTCCTTCGTGGTCGAGTCGCCCACCAAGTTCCACGTGGACGGGATCGACAAGCAGCTCGTGGGTGAGGTTTCGGCCAAGATCCGCAAGCTGCGCAAGCCTGACCCGTACAAGGCCAAGGGCGTCAAGTACGCGGGCGAGGTCATCCGCCGCAAGGTCGGAAAGAGTGGTAAGTAAGCGATGAGCGTCTCTGTCAAGATCGGCAAGGGCAACGCCTACAAGAACGCCGCCCGCAAGCGCCGCGCCATCCGCGTTCGCAAGCGCGTCACCGGCACGGAGCTTCGTCCGCGCCTCGTGGTGACCCGCTCGAACCGCCACATGGTCGCCCAGGTCATCGACGACGCCAAGGGTCACACCCTGGCTTCGGCGTCCACCCTCGATGTTTCCATCCGTGGCAACGAGGGCGACAAGACCGAGCTGGCCAAGAAGGTCGGAGCCCTGGTCGCCGAGCGCGCCAAGGCCGCCGGCATCGAGTCGGTCGTCTTCGACCGCGCGGGCAACCGGTACGCCGGCCGCATCGCCGCCCTGGCGGACGCGGCTCGTGAGGCCGGGCTCGACTTCTAAGCCGCTCGTCGGCTCAGTCGACGGACGTAATCGAGAGAGGTAATTCCAATGGCTGGACCCCAGCGCCGCGGTAGCGGCGCCGGCGGCGGCACCGGCGGTGGCGAGCGGCGTGACCGTAAGCGTGACGACCGGGGCAACGCTCCCGCCGTCGAGAAGACTGCTTACGTTGAGCGCGTCGTAGCGATCAACCGAGTCGCCAAGGTTGTCAAGGGTGGTCGTCGTTTCAGCTTCACCGCGCTGGTCGTGGTGGGCGACGGTGACGGCACCGTGGGTGTCGGATACGGCAAGGCGAAGGAGGTTCCGGCCGCCATCGCCAAGGGCGTTGAGGAGGCCAAGAAGAACTTCTTCAAGGTCCCCCGTATCCAGGGCACCATCCCGCACCCGATCCAGGGTGAGAAGGCCGCCGGCGTCGTGCTCCTGAAGCCGGCGTCCCCCGGTACCGGCGTTATCGCCGGTGGCCCGGTGCGTGCCGTCCTGGAGTGCGCCGGCGTTCACGACATCCTGTCGAAGTCGCTCGGCTCGGACAACGCGATCAACATCGTGCACGCCACCGTGGCTGCTCTGAAGGGCCTCGTGCGCCCCGAGGAGATCGCCGCCCGCCGTGGCCTGCCGCTGGAGGACGTGGCTCCCGCCGCTCTGCTGCGGGCGCGTGCTGCCGGGGTGAGCGCCTGATGGCTCGCCTCAAGATCACGCAGACCAAGTCCTACATCGGTAGCAAGCAGAACCACCGTGACACCCTTCGTTCGCTTGGTCTCAAGCGGATGAACGACGTGGTCGTGAAGGAGGACCGTCCCGAGATCCGCGGGATGGCCCAGACTGTCCGTCACCTCGTCACGGTCGAGGAGGTTGACTGACATGGCGGACTCTCCGCTGAAGGTCCACAACCTGAAGCCTGCCCCGGGTGCCAAGACCGCCAAGATCCGTGTGGGTCGTGGTGAGGGTTCCAAGGGTAAGACCGCAGGTCGTGGTACCAAGGGCACCAAGGCCCGCTACCAGGTTCCGCAGCGCTTCGAGGGTGGCCAGATGCCCCTCCACATGCGCCTGCCGAAGCTGAAGGGCTTCAAGAACCCGGCCCACAAGCAGTTCCAGGTCGTGAACCTGGACAAGCTGGCCGAGCTCTACCCGCAGGGTGGCGAGGTCACCGTGGCCGACCTGATCGCGAAGGGCGCCGTTCGCAAGAACGAGCTCGTCAAGGTCCTCGGCCAGGGCGACATCGCGGTGGCGCTGCAGGTGACGGTCGACGCCGTCTCCGGCTCCGCGGCCGAGAAGATCACCGCCGCCGGCGGCACCGTCACCGAGCTCCTCTGAGCCTGTTGACCCCAGGGCCCCGCACCTCCCGAAAGGGAGGTGCGGGGCCCGCTGCATTTGTGGGCGAATTGTGTGTCAAAACCGGGCAAGCCGTACCCCGTCAGTGGGGGAGGAAGGCCTCAAGCTTCTGCGTGGTGGCCGTGCACTGTTAGAGTCCGTGGAGTTCCCTTGTACGCTGGCGCCAGGCTTGCCTGTGCCCAGCTCGTACGGGGGCGCGCAATCCACTCCCCATTCAGGACCGACCCTCCCGCCGACGATGTGCGGGAGGCGCAGGAGGCACCGTGCTCAGTGCGTTCGCGCGGGCGTTCCAGACGCCCGACCTGCGCAAGAAGCTGCTGTTCACGCTGGGCATCATGGTGCTGTTCAGGGCGGGCGCGCACATTCCCGTACCGGGCGTCAACTTTGTTGCCGTCAACCAGTGTCTGTCGGACAAGCCCGGTGGCCTGTTCGCCCTGGTGAACCTCTTCAGCGGAAATGCGCTGCTGCAGCTGACGATCTTCGCGCTCGGCATCATGCCGTACATCACCGCCAGCATCATCCTCCAGCTCCTCACCGTGGTCATCCCGCGGCTGGAGGCGCTGAAGAAGGAGGGTCAGGCCGGTACCGCGAAGATCACCCAGTACACCCGCTACCTGACCATCGCGCTCGCCGTGCTCCAGGGCACCGGCATCGTCGCGACGGCCTCCAGCGGCGCCCTGTTCAGCGGTTGCGCCTACGCCGACCAGGTCGTGCCGGACCAGTCCGTCTTCCGGATCGCCACCATGGTCATCACGATGACCGCGGGCACCACGGTGATCATGTGGCTGGGTGAGCTGATCACCGACCGCGGCATCGGCAACGGCATGTCCATCCTGATCTTCACCTCCATCGCGGCCGGCTTCCCGGGTTCGATGTGGCAGATCAAGCAGTCCGGCACCATCGGCGGCGGCTGGGTCGAGTTCTTCAGCGTCATCGCGGTCGGCATCGTCGTGGTCGGCCTGGTCATCTTCGTGGAGCAGGCACAGCGCCGGATTCCGGTGCAGTACGCGAAGCGCATGATCGGGCGGAAGGCGTTCGGCGGTACCTCGACCTACATCCCGCTCAAGGTGAACCAGGCCGGTGTGATCCCGGTCATCTTCGCCTCCTCGCTCCTCTACATCCCGGCCCTGGTGGTGCAGCTCACCAACAGCCAGGCCGGCTGGGCGACCTGGATCCGGACGAACTTCGTCAAGGGTGACCACCCGGTCTACATGATCACGTACTTCGTACTGATCGTGTTCTTCGCCTTCTTCTACGTCGCCATCTCCTTCAACCCCGAAGAAGTTGCCGACAATATGAAGAAGTATGGTGGGTTCATCCCGGGTATCCGGGCCGGCCGACCGACGGCCGAGTACCTGAACTACGTGCTCACCCGTATCACGTGGCCGGGTTCGCTCTACCTGGGTCTGATCGCGTTGATCCCGATGATCGCCCTGGTCGCCTTCGGACAGCAGACCAACTTCCCGTTCGGCGGCACCAGCGTCCTCATCGTCGTCGGCGTGGGCCTCGAAACTGTCAAGCAGATCGAGAGCCAACTCCAGCAGCGTAACTACGAAGGGTTCCTCCGCTGATGCGAATCGTCCTCGTCGGGCCTCCCGGGGCCGGGAAGGGTACTCAGGCGCACGTCCTGGCCAAGACCCTGTCCATCCCGCACATCTCCACCGGAGACCTGTTCCGCGCCAACATCAGCCAGGGCACCCCGCTGGGGCTCGAGGCCAAGGCGTACATGAACGAGGGTCGTCTGGTGCCGGACGAGGTCACCATCGGGATGGCCAAGGACCGCATGCTCCAGCCGGACGCGGCCAACGGCTTCCTGCTCGACGGCTTCCCGCGGAACCTCGGCCAGGCCAAGGCCCTGGACGAGTTCCTGGCCGAGCAGGCCATCTCCCTGGACGGCGTCCTCGACCTGGAGGTCCCGGAGGAGGAGGTCGTCAACCGGATCGCCGGCCGGCGGCTCTGCCGCAACGACGGGGGCCACGTGTACCACGTGGTCTACAACCCGTCGAAGGAGGACGGCGTCTGCGACGAGTGCGGCGGCGAGCTGTACCAGCGTCCGGACGACACCGAGGACAAGGTGCGGACCCGGCTGGAGGTCTACCACACGGAGACCGAGCCGATCATCGACTACTACGCGCAGCAGGGCCTGCTGGTGACCATCCCGGCCCTCGGCAAGGTGGACGAGGTCACCGCGCGGGCGATCGCCGCGCTGGAGAAGAACAAGGACGCCTGAGCGTCCTCGCAGTGCCAGTGAAACGGCCGGGGTGCCCCGCACGGGGCGCCCCGGCCGTTTCCGGCGTCGTACGGTGGTAGGCAGCACGGCCGCCCGGCAAGGACCGGGTGCGCGACGAACAGTGGAAGGCGTGACCGGATGGTGGAGATCAAGACCCCCGAGCAGATCGCGAAGATGCGAGTGGCCGGGCTGGTCGTCGCCGAAGCGCTCAAGGCCTGCCGGGAGGCGGTCGCCCCGGGTGTGACCACCCAGGAGCTCAACGACATCGCGGCGAAGGTGATCGCCGACCACGGCGCCACCTCGAACTTCCGCGCCCACCACGGCGGACTGTGGTTCCCCGGGGTGATCTGCGCCTCGGTCAACAACGAGGTGGTGCACGGCATCCCCGGCGAGCGGGTGCTCCGCGAGGGCGACCTGATCTCGATCGACTGCGGTGCGATCGTGGACGGCTGGCACGGCGACGCGGCCATCACCGTCCCGGTCGGCGAGGTCGCCCCCGAGCACGCGCTGCTGAGCCGGGTGACCGAGGGCTCGATGTGGGCCGGCATCGCCCAGATGAAGAAGGGCAACCGCCTGGTCGACGTCTCCCGGGCGATCGAGGGCTACATCCGCCGCCAGCCGCTGCCGCCCAAGGGCAAGTGGGGCATCACCGAGGGGTACGGCGGCCACGGCATCGGCACCGCGATGCACATGGAGCCGCACGTGCTCAACTACGTGGCGGGCCGGGGCAAGGGCCCGAAGCTGATCCCCGGCACCGTGCTGGCGATCGAGCCGATGGTCGGGCTCGGCACCCCGCACACCACCGTGCTGGAGGACGACTGGACGGTCGTCACCGACGACGGCACCTGGGCCTCGCACTGGGAGCACTCGGTGGCCGTCACCGAGCAGGGCCCGCTGGTGCTGACCGCCTTCGACGGCGGCCGGGCCGAGCTCGCCAAGCTGGGCATCACCGCAGCTCCGGACCCGTTGGCCTGATCTGGCGGGACGAAGGGCCTGGGGGTTTCCACCCCCAGGCCCTTTGTCCTATTTTGATACCGGGGAAAGTTTTCGCTAGGCTCCCGCCTTTGACGGCCGCCTTCGACGGCCACCACGAGACATAGGGGCGTGCAGTGCTCAAGGGCTTCCGGGACTTCATGATGCGCGGCAACGTCATCGACATGGCGGTCGGTGTCGTCATCGGTGCCGCGTTCACCGGCGTGGTGACCGGTTTCGTGTCGGCCTTCCTCACCCCGCTGGTCGGCGTGGTGGTCGGTGCGGCCGGCGACTTCAGCAGCTACCGGTTCTCCGTGGCGGGGGTCACCTTCCCGTACGGCCAGTTCCTCAACGTGCTGATCGCGTTCCTGATGACCGCCGCGGTGCTGTACTTCTGCGTGGTGCTGCCGGTCACCAAGGCCAGCGCCCGGTACCTGCCGAAGAAGCCCAAGACCCCGAAGCGCCCCTGCCCGGAGTGCCTGACCGAGATCCCGCAGGCGGCCCGCCGGTGCTCCGCGTGCACCGCGGTCGTCGAGCCGCTGTCGGTCGGTGCCACGTACTGAGCGTGACCGGTCGGCATCGTTTTGGCGTCGGGTTGCTGCCTGACGTAGACTGATGCGTCGGCTCACTCGTAGCGTGCTTCGGCACGCCCTCTTCCCGTGAGGGTTGGGGTGGACCCAGGCTCGCACACGAGCGTGCCGCATGCGGTAGCCGGCCCCGGAAGGTGGATCTCGCAGTTCATGGCAAAGAAGCAAGGCGCCATTGAGATCGAGGGCACCGTGATCGAGTCTCTTCCGAACGCCATGTTCAAGGTCGAGCTGCAGAACGGTCACAAGGTCCTCGCGCACATCAGCGGCAAGATGCGGATGCACTACATCCGTATCCTCCCGGACGACCGGGTTGTCGTGGAGCTCAGCCCTTACGACCTGACTCGCGGCCGGATCGTCTACCGGTACAAGTAAGAACCTGTCAGATCTAGACCCGGAGAACCTGAACCATGAAGGTCAAGCCGAGCGTCAAGAAGATCTGCGACAAGTGCAAGGTGATCCGCCGTCACGGCCGGGTCATGGTGATCTGCGACAACCTGCGCCACAAGCAGCGCCAGGGCTGATCTCCCTCCCGCATTTCTCGTAGTACTTCGCGCGACGCGCACAACGTCATAACGCGGGCTGCCCGATCCGTCCCCCGCGGGACGGACTGCCACCCCCGGTCAGAGGCCGGGGCTCCCTCGCCGAGAGGTGTTGGAGTAGGTACCCCGTAAGACCTCTGAAGAACCACAGGAGCCATGAATGGCACGCCTCGCCGGCGTTGATCTCCCCCGTGAGAAGCGGATCGAGATCGCCCTCACGTACGTCTACGGCATCGGCCGTACCCGCGCCCAGCAGTCGCTGGCCGAGACGGGCGTGAACCCCGACGTCCGGGTCCGCGACATCTCCGAGGAAGACCTCGTGAAGCTGGCGCAGTGGATCGACGCCAACTACACGGTCGAGGGTGACCTCCGCCGCTCGGTCGCCGCCGACATCCGCCGCAAGGTCGAGATCGGCTGCTACGAGGGCCTGCGTCACCGTCGCGGCCTGCCGGTCCGCGGTCAGCGCACCCACACCAACGCGCGTACCCGCAAGGGCCCGCGTCGCGCGATTGCCGGTAAGAAGAAGCCGGGCAAGAAGTAGTCCGTCCCGTAACCGGACATCCCTCCGGCCCGCGGGATAGCGGACCGACCACCTCAGTAGGAGATACAGACTTATGCCCCCCAAGGGTCGTCAGGCTGCCGGCGCGAAGAAGATCCGCCGCAAGGAGAAGAAGAACGTCGCTCACGGGCACGCCCACATCAAGAGCACGTTCAACAACACCATCGTTTCGATCACCGACCCCTCGGGCAACGTGATCTCCTGGGCCTCTGCCGGCCACGTCGGCTTCAAGGGCTCGCGCAAGTCCACCCCGTTCGCCGCGCAGATGGCCGCCGAGGCCGCTGCCCGTCGCGCGCAGGAGCACGGCATGCGCAAGGTCGACGTCTTCGTGAAGGGTCCGGGCTCCGGCCGCGAGACCGCGATCCGTTCGCTCCAGGCCACCGGCCTGGAGGTCGGCTCGATCCAGGACGTCACCCCCACCCCGCACAACGGCTGCCGCCCGCCGAAGCGCCGCCGCGTCTGACGCAGCGCCTTCGGGCACGTAGGTCGCTTTAAACCGCGTACGGGGTCCTGTTTCGTTCAGGACCCCGTACGCTGGTTCTGTTCGGCATCAAATAGTGGGTGCCGAAGACAACTGGAGGATCTGAAAACATGCTGATCGCTCAGCGTCCCTCGCTGACCGAAGAGGTCGTCGACGAATTCCGCTCGCGGTTCGTGATCGAGCCGCTGGAGCCGGGCTTCGGCTACACCCTCGGCAACTCGCTCCGCCGCACGCTCCTCTCCTCGATCCCCGGCGCTGCTGTCACCAGCATCCGGATCGACGGTGTCCTGCACGAGTTCACCACCGTGCCGGGCGTCAAGGAGGACGTCACCGACCTCATCCTCAACATCAAGCAGCTGGTCGTCTCCTCGGAGCACGACGAGCCGGTCGTGATGTACCTGCGCAAGCAGGGCCCGGGTGTGGTCACCGCCGCCGACATCGCGCCCCCGGCCGGTGTCGAGGTGCACAACCCCGAGCTGGTCCTCGCCACGCTGAACGGCAAGGGCAAGCTGGAGATGGAGCTGACCGTCGAGCGCGGTCGCGGCTACGTCTCCGCCGTGCAGAACAAGGCTTCCGGCCAGGAGATCGGCCGCATCCCGGTCGACTCGATCTACAGCCCCGTGCTGAAGGTCACCTACAAGGTCGAGGCCACCCGTGTCGAGCAGCGGACCGACTTCGACAAGCTGATCGTCGACGTCGAGACCAAGCCCGCCATGCGCCCGCGTGACGCCATGGCGTCGGCCGGTAAGACCCTCGTCGAGCTGTTCGGCCTCGCCCGCGAGCTGAACGTCGACGCCGAGGGCATCGACATGGGCCCGTCCCCGACGGACGCCGCCCTGGCCGCCGACCTGGCGCTGCCGATCGAGGAGCTGGAGCTCACCGTTCGGTCGTACAACTGCCTCAAGCGCGAGGGCATCCACACCGTGGGTGAGCTCGTGGCCCGCTCCGAGGCCGACCTGCTCGACATCCGCAACTTCGGTGCGAAGTCGATCGACGAGGTCAAGGCGAAGCTGGCCGGCATGGGCCTGGCCCTCAAGGACAGCCCGCCCGGATTCGACCCGACCGCCGCCGCCGACGCCTTCGGCGCCGACGACCTGGACGACGCGGGTTACGCGGAGACCGAGCAGTACTAAGAGTTTGGTCCGGGGGCGACCCCTGCGGGTCGCCCCCGCATCGATGCAAGAAAGTCGTCCGGGCAACAGTGCCCGGCCGCCCGCTGCGGTACCTGGTACGGCCGCAGTCGGAGATTCAAGGAGTCATCCATGCCGCGTCCCACCAAGGGTGCCCGCCTCGGCGGCGGCCCGCACCACGAGCCGCTGCTGCTCGCCGGTCTGTGCCGGGAGCTGTTCCAGTACGGCCGCATCACCACGACCGAGGCCAAGGCCCGTCGGATGCGCCCGCTGGCGGAGAAGCTGATCACCAAGGCGAAGAAGGGCGACATCCACAACCGTCGCCTGGTGCGCAAGACGATCACCGACGTCTCGGTGCTGCACACTCTCTTCACCGAGATCGCGCCGCGCTACGAGAACCGCCCGGGTGGTTACACCCGTATCACCAAGATCGGTCCCCGTCGTGGCGACAACGCCCCGATGGCCGTGATCGAGCTGGTCGAGGGCCTGACCGTCGCGCAGACCGCCGTCGGCGAGGCCGAGGGCGCCACCAAGCGTGCCGTCAAGGAGGCCGAGCAGGCCGCCGAGACCAAGGCCGACGAGACCACCGAGGTCGAGTCCGCCTGACACCGTTAGGTGCAGCTCGGGCCCGCTCTCCCAGTGATGGGGGAGCGGGCCCGTTCCTTTATCCCTGGGGAGTTTTCAGCAGTGCTCAAGGATTGCGAGCAGACGCCGCCGCAGCAGGACGGGCCGGCCGACGGGCACGTCCGGATCCGGCTGGACCTGGCCTACCACGGCGCCGAGTTCTCCGGCTGGGCACGGCAGCCCGGGCGGCGCACCGTGCAGGGCGAGATCGAGGACGCCCTGCGGGTGGTCACCCGCAGCTCGGAGACCTACGACCTCACGGTGGCCGGCCGCACCGACGCCGGGGTGCACGCCCGCGGCCAGGTCGCGCACGTCGACCTGCCGCAGGAGCTGTGGGCCGTGCACGGCGAGAAGCTGCTGCGACGCCTGGCGGGGCGGCTGCCCGCGGACATCCGGATCTTCCGGGTGGGCGAGGCGCCGAGCGGCTTCGACGCCCGCTTCGCCGCGATCTGGCGCCGGTACGCCTACCGGGTCGCCGACCACCCCGGCGGGGTCGACCCGCTGCTGCGCGGGCACGTGCTCTGGCACGACCGGCCGGTGGACGTCGACCTGATGAACGAGGCCGCCCGGCTGCTGGTCGGCGAGCACGACTTCGCCGCGTACTGCAAGAAGCGCGAGGGCGCCACCACCATCCGCACCCTGCTGGAGCTGCACTGGGAGCGGGTCCCGGTGGACGGGTACGCGACCCAGGAGGGCAGCCTGGCGGTGGCCACCGTCCGGGCCGACGCGTTCTGCCACAACATGGTGCGGGCGCTGGTCGGCGCGATGCTGCTGGTCGGCGACGGGCACCGGCCGGTGGAGTTCCCCGGCCAGGTGCTGGCCGGCCGGGTCCGCAACTCCGCGGTCAACGTGATCCGGCCGTACGGGCTGACGCTGGAGGAGGTCGGCTACCCGGCCGACGACCAGCTCGCCGAACGGAACCGGGCGGCCCGCCGGATGCGGACCCTGCCCGGCACCGAGGGCTGACCGGGCCGGCCGGGCCGACCCGCCGCGCGGCTCAGCCCGGCAGGTCGGCCAGGCCGGCGCGGCCGCGCTCCAGCAGGGTGTCGTAGACCGAGCCCGCGATGTCCTTGACGGCCTGCGGCGCGGTCTTGTCCCCGTCGGCCACGGCCTTGCCGTCGGTCGGGCCCGCGACGGTGAAGTACCCGTACCGGCCCAGGGAGTTGCGGGCGGTGGCGCACGTCACGGTCGCGCAGAACGGCGTGGCCCGGTCCTTCACCAGGGGGAGGGCGCCGCCCTTGCCGTCGTTCTTGGCCCTGGCCGCCCGGGAGTCGCTCGCGAAGGTGGCGACGGCGACGGTGACCTGGAGTCCGGCGCCGTTGCCGTAGGTGGCGCGGTAGACGTTGTAGCAGCCGTTGTGGGTCAGGGCCTCGGTCAGGCCGCCCACGCCGGAGGCGGTGCAGTCCCTGTCGAGGTCGGTGGCGAGCCGGGTGTAGGTGCGGCCCTGGACGGTCAGCGTCGCGGCGGGGAACAGGGTGCCGACGCTGACGCTCGCCCGGTCCCACGTGCTGGAGCTGATCACCCCGAGCGGGGTGGTCGGCGGGGCGCCGCTCGGCGAGGCGGAGGCGGAGGCGGAGGCCGAGGCGGAGACGGGCGCGGAGGCCGGGGCGGACGCGGCGGCCGGCCCGGCCGCCCGGGACCGGGTCTCCGGGCGGGTGAGGGCGAGGGCCGCGGTCACCCCGCCGGCGACCAGCGCGGTGGCGAGCACCCCGCCGCCGATCACGAACAGCCGCTTGCGGCGGCGGGACTCGGCCTCGTTGCGGTCGGCGAGGGCGTACCAGTCGGGCTCCTCCGGAGGGCCCGGCGGTCCGCCGTACCCGCCCTGGGCTGGTGTGTTCATGATCGCGGATCCTAGAGCACAGCCCGCTCCCGCACGCCGGGGGTCACCGGACCGGCACACAAAAAGCGGTTTGGCGTCCATCGCCGCCCCAGGCACAATCGCGCCCATGGGACACGTCGAGATTTCACACCTGGAGTACTACCTGCCGGACGGTCGGGTGCTGTTCGACGACGCGTCCTTCCGGGTCGGCGAGGGCGCCGCGGTCGCCCTGGTCGGTGCCAACGGCGCCGGCAAGACCACCCTGCTCCGGATGATCGCCGGCGACGTGCAGCCGCACGGCGGCACCGTCACCGTCAGCGGCGGGCTCGGCGTGATGCGCCAGTTCGTCGGCACCACCGGCCGGGAGGACCTGCGGGAGACCCCCGGCGCGCTGCCCCCGGACGCCTCCGTCCGGGACCTGCTGGTCTCCGTCGCGCCGCCCCGGATCGCCGTCGCCGCCAGGGCGGTGGACGCCGCCGAGCTGGCGATGATGGCCCAGGACGACGAGAAGACGCAGATGGCGTACGCGCAGGCGCTCTCGGACTGGGCGGACGCCGGCGGCTACGACTACGAGACCGACTGGGACGTCTGCACCACCGCGGCGCTCGGGATGCCGTTCGACCGGGCACAGTTCCGCGGCCTGAACACGCTGTCCGGCGGCGAGCAGAAGCGCCTGGTGCTGGAGTGCCTGCTGCGTGGCCCGGACGAGGTGCTGCTGCTCGACGAGCCGGACAACTACCTGGACGTGCCCGGCAAGCGCTGGCTGGAGGAGGCGATCAAGGCCAGCTCCAAGACCGTGCTGTTCATCTCGCACGACCGCGAGCTGCTCTCCCGTACCGCCGACAAGATCATCAGCGTCGAGTCGGGCTTCGGCGGGGGCGGCAGCAGCGTCTGGGTGCACGGCGGCGGCTTCGAGTCCTTCCACGAGGCCCGCAAGGAGCGGTTCGCCCGCTTCGAGGAGCTCGGCCGGCGCTGGGACGAGGAGCACGCCAAGCTCAAGAAGCTGGTGGTCAACCTGCGCCAGGCGGCCTCGGTCAGCCACGCGCTCGCCACCCGCTACGCGGCCGCGCAGACCCGGCTGAAGAAGTTCGAGGAGGCCGGCCGCCCCGAGGAGCCGCCGCGCGAGCAGAACATCACCATGCGGCTCAAGGGCGGCCGCACGGGCGTCCGGGCGCTCACCCTGGAGGGCCTGGAGCTCACCGGCCTGATGAAGCCGTTCGACCTGGAGGTCTTCTACGGCGAGCGGGTCGCGGTGCTCGGCTCCAACGGCTCCGGCAAGTCGCACTTCCTGCGGCTGCTCGCCGGCGACGAGTCGGTCCGGCACGGCGGCACCTGGCGGCTCGGCGCCCGGGTGGTCCCGGGCCACTTCCGGCAGACCCACGCCCACCCGGAGCTGTTCGGCCGCACGGTGCGCTCGATCGTCGAGGAGGAGCACGCGCTCAGCCGCGGCGCCGCGATGGGCGCGCTGCGCCGGTACGAGCTGGACCGGCAGGAGGAGCAGCGGTTCGAGTCGCTCTCCGGCGGCCAGCAGGCCCGGTTGATGATCCTCAAGCTGGAGCTCTCCGGCGTCACCGCACTGCTGCTGGACGAGCCGACCGACAACCTGGACCTGGAGAGCGCCGAGGCGCTGCAGGAGGGCCTGGAGGCGTTCGACGGCACCGTGCTGTGCGTCACCCACGACCGCTGGTTCACCCGGAGCTTCGACCGGTTCCTGGTGTTCGGGTCGGACGGGCGGGTGTACGAGGCGCCGGAACCGGTCTGGGACGAGACCCGGGTGGTGCGTGATCGTTGAGCCCGGCCGCTGAGCGTTTTTGACCGGTGCGGTGCGGGCCGGTAGTCTGGGCCCTTGTTGTGCGTATTGGCTCGCTCCATCTCACGTGAGAGGTCGGTACGCCGGAGACACCAGGCCGATGTTCAGCGGCCCTCCTCTGAATTGCGTCCAGAGCGGGCAAGGCTGATCAACTCGTCCAGCGTGCTCCTGTCAAGGACACACTCACTGAAAAGCGAAGGCTACGACCGTGCGTACGTACAGCCCCAAGCCCGGCGACGTCCAGCGTCAGTGGCACGTCATCGACGCGAACGACGTCGTGCTCGGCCGCCTGGCCTCCCAGGCCGCCTCCATCCTGCGGGGCAAGCACAAGGCGATCTACGCGCCGCACGTTGACACCGGTGACTTCGTCATCATCATCAACGCTGACAAGGTGCACCTGTCGGGCAACAAGAAGACCCAGAAGCTGGCGTACCGTCACAGCGGCTTCCCGGGCGGTCTCCGCTCGGTCCGCTACGACGAGCTGCTCGACAAGAACCCCGAGAAGGCCGTCGAGAAGGCCATCAAGGGCATGCTCCCCAAGAACAGCCTGGGCCGCCAGATGCTCTCCAAGCTGAAGGTCTACTCGGGCGACCAGCACCCGCACGCTGCGCAGCAGCCGGTGCCGTTCGAGATCACCCAGGTCGCGCAGTAATTCCGGCCACCAAACCCCATCACTGAAAAGCAGGAGCTGAGGAACACCGTGGCCGAGACTGCCATCGAGAACACCCTCGAGGTCGAGTTCGACGAGAACGTCGACGAGTACACCTCCGAGACCGAGTACAGCACTGAGTCGCTGGCCGGCCGCTTCGGCGAGGCCACCCCGGGCGCCGGCCTCGGCCGCCGCAAGGAGGCGATCGCCCGCGTGCGCATCGTCCCCGGCACCGGCAAGTGGAAGATCAACGGCCGCACCCTGGAGAACTACTTCCCCAACAAGGTGCACCAGCAGACCGTCAACGAGCCGTTCAAGCTCCTTGAGCTCGACGGCCGCTACGACGTCGTGGCCCGCATCGCGGGTGGCGGCGTCTCCGGTCAGGCCTACGCGCTGCGCCTCGGCGTGGCCCGCGCCCTGAACGAGGCCGACGTGGACAACAACCGCGCCGCCCTCAAGAAGGCCGGCTTCCTGATGCGTGACGCGCGTGCCGTCGAGCGCAAGAAGGCCGGTCTCAAGAAGGCCCGCAAGGCGCCGCAGTACAGCAAGCGCTAATTGCGCCCCGGGGGGTGCGTGCCGCCCAGGTGGTGCGCACCCCCGGGTGCACCTCGTACGCCCCGGAGTACCTCAGGTACTCCGGGGCGTCGTGCTCCCCAGGCCTGGTGCGGAGGCGGGAGCGGTCGGATGATTTTGCCAGCAGGGGCGACAAAGGACGGAAGCATGGGACGACTCTTCGGTACGGACGGGGTACGCGGTGTGGCCAACGAGGGCCTGACCGCCGAACTGGCCCTGGGCCTGTCGGTCGCGGCGGCCCATGTGCTCGGTGACGCCGGGGCCTTCGACGGCCACCGTCCGGTCGCCGTGGTCGGCCGCGACCCGCGGGCCTCCGGGGAGTTCCTGGAGGCCGCGGTGATCGCCGGCCTCGCCAGCGCCGGCGTGGACGTGCTCCGGGTCGGCGTCCTGCCCACCCCCGCCGTGGCGTACCTCACCGGGTCGCTCGGCGCGGACTTCGGCGTGATGCTCTCCGCCAGCCACAACGCGATGCCCGACAACGGCATCAAGTTCCTCGCCCGCGGCGGCCACAAGCTGGACGACGCCATCGAGGACGCCATCGAGGAGCACTACCACCGCTACGGCGTCACCTCCGACGAGGACTGGAAGCGCCCGACCGGCGCCGCCGTCGGCCGGGTCCGCCAGTACACCGAGGGCTTCGACCGCTACGTCGCCCACCTGGTCGCCGTCCTGCCGAACCGCCTGGACGGCGTCAAGGTCGTCATCGACGGCGCGCACGGCGCGGCCGCCCGGGTCGCCCCCGAGGCCTTCGCCCGGGCCGGCGCCGAGGTCGTCTACACGCTGGGCGCCGAGCCCAACGGCCTCAACATCAACGACGGGGTCGGCTCCACCCACCTCGACAAGCTGCGCGTCGCCATGCGCGAGCACAAGGCCGACCTCGGCATCGCCCTGGACGGCGACGCCGACCGCTGCCTGGCCGCCGACGCCGACGGCAACGAGGTCGACGGCGACCAGATCATCGCGATCCTCGCGGTCGCCATGCGCGAGGCCGGCACCCTGCGCGGCAACACCGCCGTCGCCACCGTGATGTCCAACCTGGGCTTCAAGCTGGCCATGGAGCGCGAGGGCATCGACCTCGTCCAGACCGCGGTCGGCGACCGCTACGTGCTGGAGGAGATGAAGCAGCACGGCTTCGCCCTCGGCGGCGAGCAGTCCGGCCACGTCATCCTGCTGGACCACGCCACCACCGGCGACGGCACCCTCACCGGCCTGATGCTGGGCGCCCGCCTGGCCGCGACCAAGCAGTCCCTGGCCGAGCTGGCCGACGTGATGACCCGGCTGCCGCAGGTCCTGATCAACGTCAAGGGCGTCGACCGGACCCGGGTGGCGACCTCGCTGGAGCTGACCGCCGCCGTCTCCGAGGCCGAGGCCGAGCTGGGCGCCACCGGCCGGGTGCTGCTGCGCCCGTCGGGCACCGAGCCGCTGGTGCGGGTGATGGTCGAGGCCGCCGACGAGGTGCAGGCCAAGGCCGTCGCCGAGCGTCTGGCCGAGGCGGTCCGCACCCACCTGGGCTGACCGCTCCCGCCCTGAACGCACGTCAGCGCGCCTCCCACGGGGGCGCGCTGACGGCGTTTCGGGGTGAGCGGGGGTCAGAGCTTGCGCAGCAGCGCGCGGCGGACCTTGTGGTCGGCGCCCTTCTGTAGCACCAGGGTGGCGCGGCCGCGGGTGGGCAGCACGTTCTCCAGCAGGTTGGGCTTGTTGATGGTGCGCCAGACCTGGCGGCCGTACTCCATCGCCTCCTCCTCCGGGACCTCGGTGAAGCGGCGGAAGTAGGAGTTCGGGTTCTGGAAGGCGGTGTCGCGCAGCTTCTTGAAGCGCGACAGGTACCAGCTCTCGATGTCGTCGGTCCGGGCGTCGACGTAGATCGAGAAGTCGAAGTAGTCGGCGACCGCGAGCCGGGTGCGGCCGTCGGTGCCGGGCAGGGCCGGCTGGAGCACGTTCAGGCCCTCGACGATGAGGATGTCCGGGCGCTCCACGGTGAGGCGCCGGTCCGGCACGATGTCGTACACCAGGTGCGAGTAGACGGGGGCGGAGACCTGCTCCTTGCCGGCCTTCACGTCCGCGACGAAGCGCATCAGCGCCCGGCGGTCGTACGACTCGGGGAAGCCCTTGCGCGCCATCAGGCCGCGGCGGCGCAGCTCGGCGTTGGGCAGCAGGAAGCCGTCGGTGGTGACCAGTTCGACCCGGGGGTGCTCGGGCCAACGGGCCAGCAGGGCCTTGAGCAGGCGGGCGGTGGTGGACTTGCCGACCGCCACCGAGCCGGCCACGCCGATCACGAACGGGGTCCGGACCCGTTCGGTGTCGGCGACGTCCAGGAAGGTGCCGACGGCGCCGCGCAGCTCGTGGGTGGCGTGGATGTAGAGGTTGAGCAGCCGGGACAGCGGCAGGTAGACGTCCCGGACCTCGTCGAGGTCCAGGGCGGTGCCGAGGCCGCGGAGCCGCTCGACCTCCTCGGCGGTCAGTGGCAGCGGGGTCCGTTCGCGCAGGGCGCTCCACTCCGCCCGGTCCAGGTCCACGTACGGGGAGGGCGTGGGGGTGGCGGGAGCGCCCCGGCTACAGAGTTCGGTCAGCACGAGCTCCATTGTGGGCCGTGCGGAGCCGGGCCGGTGCTGTGGTGTCGGTCACCCGTCGGGGCACCGGCCGCGGGAGAAGCCGAACGCGCGCCCGCATATGCTGGCGCACATGTGCGGAATTGTTGGATATGTGGGCCCCCAGCAGGCCCTGGACGTAGTGATCGCAGGTCTGCAGCGGCTGGAGTACCGCGGGTACGACTCGGCCGGTGTGGCCGTGCAGACGCAGGGCTCCGACGGGCAGTGGAGCCTCGCCACGGACAAGCGGGCCGGCAAGCTCGTGAACCTTCAGAAGTCGCTGGCCGAGACCCCTCTCGCGGCCGGCACCACGGGCATCGGCCACACCCGCTGGGCCACCCACGGCGGCCCGACGGACGCCAATGCCCACCCCCACCTGGACGACGCCGAGCGGGTGGCCGTCGTCCACAACGGCATCATCGAGAACTTCGCGCAGCTGCGTGCCGCGATCGCCGAGCGCGGCCACACCCTGCGCTCGGAGACCGACACCGAGGTCGTCGCCCACCTGCTCGCCGAGGCTTACGACGGCGACCTGGCGGAGGCCATGCGGGCGGTCTGCCGCCAGCTGGACGGCGCCTTCACCCTGGTCGCGGTGCACGCCGACGCCCCGGACGTGGTGGTCGGTGCCCGCCGCAACTCCCCGCTGGTGGTCGGGCGCGGCGTGGGCGAGAACTTCCTCGCCTCGGACGTGGCCGCGTTCATCGCGCACACCCGTGAGGCGATCGAGCTGGGCCAGGACCAGGTCGTGGAGCTGCGGCACGGTGCGGTGACCGTCACCAACTTCGACGGCACCCCCGCCGAGGTGCGCGAGTACCACGTCGACTGGGACGCCTCCGCCGCCGAGAAGGGCGGCTACGACTACTTCATGCTCAAGGAGATCGCCGAGCAGCCGAAGGCCGTCGCGGACACCCTGCTCGGCCGGATCGGCACCGACGGGCGGCTGACCCTGGACGAGCTGCGCATCCCCGACCAGGTGCTGCGCGAGGTCGACAAGGTCGTCATCGTGGCCTGCGGCACCGCCTTCCACGCGGGCATGATCGCGAAGTACGCGATCGAGCACTGGACCCGGGTCCCCTGCGAGGTCGAGGTCGCGTCGGAGTTCCGCTACCGGGACCCGATCCTGGACGACCGCACGCTGGTCATCGCCATCTCCCAGTCCGGCGAGACCATGGACACCCTGATGGCCCTGCGGCACGCCCGCGAGCAGGGCGCCAAGGTGCTGGCGATCTGCAACACCAACGGCTCGACCATCCCGCGCGAGTCGGACGCGGTGCTGTACACCCACGCCGGTCCGGAGGTCGCGGTCGCCTCGACCAAGGCGTTCCTGACCCAGCTGGTGGCCTGCTACCTGGTGGCGCTGTACCTGGGCCAGGTGCGCGGCACCAAGTGGGGCGACGAGATCCAGGCCGTCATCAAGGAGCTCGGCGACGCGCCGAAGCAGGTCGAGCAGGTCCTGGAGACCATGGAGCCGGTGCGCGAGCTGGCCCGCTCGCTGGCCGACGCCAAGTCGGTGCTGTTCCTCGGCCGCCACGTGGGCTTCCCGGTCGCCCTGGAGGGCGCGCTGAAGCTCAAGGAGCTCGCGTACATGCACGCCGAGGGCTTCGCGGCGGGCGAGCTCAAGCACGGGCCGATCGCGCTGATCGAGGAGGGGCTGCCGGTCGTGGTGGTCGTGCCCTCGCCGCGCGGGCGGTCGATCCTGCACGACAAGATCGTCTCCAACATCCAGGAGATCCGGGCCCGCGGCGCCCGCACCATCGTGATCGCGGAGGAGGGCGACGAGGCGGTCGTCCCGTACGCCGACCACCTGATCCGCATCCCGGTCACCCCGGTGCTGCTCCAGCCGCTGGTCTCGACGGTGCCGCTGCAGGTGTTCGCCTGCGAGCTGGCCACCGCCAAGGGCCACGAGGTGGACCAGCCGCGCAACCTGGCGAAGTCCGTCACGGTCGAGTAGCGGGAACGGCAGTGGGGCCCGCCGCGAGCGTTCGCGGCGGGCCCCACTGGTGTCCGAACCGTCCGGGTCAGCTGACCTGCACCGGGACGGCCTGGTCGCTGCTGTCGAGCAGGGCGACCGCGGCCGGGGTCAGGGCGCTGTTCCAGGTCTGGACGTCGCTGATCCGCCCCGGGAAGGGGTTGTCGTTCCGGTTGGCGTTGCCGATGGTGAGCTGGCCCGCGGAGGCCCAGGCGGTCGGGTTGACCGCGGAGCTCACGAGCGTGCCGTCGACGTAGAGACTCATGGACTTGTCGGCCGCGTTGTAGACGGCGACCAGGTGGGTCCACCTGTTCAGGGCCGGCGGGGTGCTCGCGAACGCCGCCGGGTAGCTGCCGGGGTTGGCGGAGTCGGTGGCCGGGCTGACGAAGGCCCAGGCGTTGAAGGCCTTCGAGTACTGCAGGTAGAAGGCGCTCACGCTGGTGCCGGACTGGCCGACCACGTTGGCGTAACCGTTGGTGTTGGTCAGGTACGCCCAGGCCGAGACGGTGTAGCTCCTGGTGGTGTCGACCACCGGGCCCGCCGTGGTCGCGGTCGCGCCGTTGGTGCCCGGGACGGAGAGCACCGTGCCTCGGGCCGGGTCGGTCACGAAGGACGTGCCGCCCTGCAGCGTCAGCCCGTTGGCGGGCCGGACCGAGTCGGTCGCGTCGGTGAGCCTCCAGCGGTCGGTGGGCTGGTTGAGGTGGCCCAGGGACTGCACCGGCGCGAACTGGGCGGCGCCCGAGTAGACGGCCCGGACCGCGTTCGGGGTCAGCGCGCTCTTCCAGGCCTGGACGTCGCTGATCCGGCCGGGGAACGGGTTGCCGTTCCTGGCGTTGCCGATCATCAGCGGCCCGCCCGCGGCCCAGGCCGACGGGTTGGTGGCGGTGGCGACCAGGTTGCCGTCCACGTACAGGCTCATGGTCCTGGTGGCGGCGTCGTAGCTGCCGACCAGGTGGGTCCACCGGTTGAGGACCGGCGGGGTGCTCGCGAACACGGCCGGGTAGCTGCCGGGGTTGGTGGAGTCGGTCGCCGGGCTGACGAAGGCCCAGGCGTTGAAGGCCTTCGAGTACTGCAGGTAGAAGGCGCTCATGTTGGTGCCGGACTGGCCGACGACGTTGGCGTAGTCGGCGGTGCCGGTCAGGTAGGCCCAGGCCGAGACGGTGTAGCTCTTGGCGGTGTCGACCACCGGGCCCGCGGTGGTGGCCGAGTCGCTCGGCGAGGTGAGGCTGAGCACCTTGCCGTGCGTGCGGTCCTTGATGAACGCCGCCGAGCCGTTCAGGGTCAGCCCGTTGTCGGGGTTGACCGCGTCGGTGGTGTCGGTGAGCTTCCAGCGGTCGGTCGGACCGGCCGGCGGCTTCACGCCCGCACGGACCATGATCTTGCCGTCGCCCGTGATGGTGTAGAGGTCCGGGTAGCCGTCGCCGTTGACGTCACCGGGCGATCCGATGCCGGGGAAGGCGGCGGCGGAGGCGCCCGGCGCGAGCGCCGACTGGGTGGCGGGCAGCACGTCGCCGGAGGTGGCCGCCCAGTTCTGCTCGGCGTGGCCGTCGAGGCAGTCCCACAGGATGAGCTGGGTGCCGGGCGTGTTGAACGCGGCGGGATCGGCCAGGCAGCGCCCGGAGTTGGGGTTCTTCAGTGAGCCGCCCGGGCCGGAGACCCACTGCTGGGCGGCGGTGCCGTTGCAGTCGTACAGCTGGACCGGGGTGTTGTTGTCCTTGCCGCCCGAGGCGACGTCGACGCACTTGCCGAGGACGTGGATCGAGTTGTCGGAGCCCAGCAGGAACTTCTGCGGGTTGGTCGTGTTGCAGTTCCAGAGCTGGACGGGCGTGCCGTTGTCGGTCTTCCCGTTGCTGATGTCCGCGCACATGTTCTTGCCCGCGGCGTCCTTGACGCCCGAGGTCAGGAACGACCCGGTGGGGGCGGTGACGCTGGTGGTGGGCACGCCGTTGACGTCGAAGGTGAGCGGGTAGCTGGTGATCGCGCCGGTGGTGTTCTCGCGGGCCCACAGGGCGGGCACGCCGTCGACGGTGCCGGGGGCGATCAGGGTGGTGTTGGACCAGTCGCCGGTGCCGATCTTCACGCCCGCGGCGAGGTTGCAGCCGGCCAGGTAGGTGCCCGGGTAGTACCAGAGCTCCTTGTTGTCGACCGTGACGAGGTCCGGCACGTCGGCCATCTGCGAAAGCTTGCCGGGCGCCAGGATCTGGGTGACCTTGTTCCAGGTGCCGTCCGAGCCCTTGGCGGGGCAGGAGTCGGAGTTCCGGACGTTGACGATGTTCTGGGTCAGCGTGAAGTGGCCCGAGGTGCCGCCGGCGGTGTTGGCGTCGTTGGCGTAGATGTACAGGTTGTGGCTGGTCCGGTTGAACGCGAACAGGTCGTCGACCATGGACGCGGTCAGCGTGCCGCGGTGGGCGATCAGGTAGTTGTTCCAGCCGGTGCCGTCGGGGCTCTTGGCCGGGGTGGAGATGGTCTCGGTGGTGTCGGCCGGGCCGCCGCCGCGGATCAGCGCGAGGTTTCCGTCGGTGGTGGTGGCGGCGAGGTCCGGCACGCCGTCACCGTCGAGGTCGCCGGGGCTGACCTTGGCGTTCGCGTTCCAGGGGGCGAAGAAGGAGTACTGGCCCACGGTGCCCTGGGTGTTGCCGGCCTTGTCGACGGCCCGGACGAACAGGGTGTGGGTGCCCCACTGCGAGCTGCTGACGCTGATCGGGACGTCGGCGCTCGCGTTGCCGCCGGCGCCCGGGGTGGCGGCCACGGAGGCGCCGCCGCTCGGGATCGCGGTGTCGAGCGAGTACTCGAAGCGGTCGATGCCGCTGCTGATGCAGGCGTCGCGGGTGCAGCCGCCCGGCGCGGGGTCGTTGGCGGTGACCTTGACCGTGGCACCGGTGTCGCCGGCGTGGCCGGTGGGGGCCTTGTCGCCGCCGAGCGGCGGGAAGGCCGCGTTCGCGGTGACGACGGGGACGCTCGGGGCGCTCAGGTCGACCTTGAAGTAGCAGTACGGCGAGGACGGGCCGGTGAGGGTGCCGTCGGTGGCGACCATGTTCCAGCCGTACTGGTGGCCGTCCTCGGCGGTGAAGCCGAGGTTGTCGTAGACGGTGCCGCCGTTGCTGACCGTCGCCGACCAGGGCCAGGACTTGGTGAGCGCGTTGCCGTTGCCGTCGTTGGACATGTTGTCCCAGACGTGCGCCATCGCCTGGAGGTTGACGCCGCTCATCTTGGTCGACAGGCGGGCGTTGAGGGTGATGTTGGAGGCGCTGCCGGTGGTGCCGGAGTTGCCGATCCAGCCCGCGTTGCCGTCACAGCCGTTGCCGGCCGGGTTGCGCGGGGCGGGGCTGACGCTGATGGTGTCCGGGGCGTTCGGGGCGATGTCGAACACCGTGACCACGTACGGGTTGGTGTTGAACCGCATGAAGTCGTTGTTGCTGCTCGACTTGGTCTCGTTGCCGAAGATGCCGACGGTCCAGTTGCTGTTGTGCCCCGGGAGCTTCTGCATCTGGCCGGTCACGTCGAAGACGACTTCGTGGTTGCCGCACTTGTTGGAGATGTTGGAGCTCTTCGGGTACTGCGTCCCGCCGAGCCAGCCGTCACCGGCGACCCAGGGCTGGTTGTGGTTCCAGGAGACGTCCGAGTGGAGCTCGCTGACGGTCGCCAACGAGACCGCGGCCTGGTGCTGGCAGTCGAAGCTGGCGCCGTAGGTCTCGGTGATGTGGAACTCCGAGCGGGAGACCACCATGTCGCCGGTCAGGTTGCTGGTGTCGATCTGGTAGAAGGACCGGTACAGGCCCTGGCAGTCGTTCCAGTGCTGGTAACCGGCGCCCTCCCCGTTGTCCTGGGCGACGTCGTACGCGGTCTGCCCGGGGCAGCCCTCCCGGACGGTCGCGTAGTGGCTGGTGCCGTTGGTGACCGGGCTGACCGACGGGTCGATGTACAGCGGCCAGACGGTGTCCGGGCCGGTCAGCAGGCCCGTGTCGGGGGTCAGGGTCAGCGCGCCCGGCTCCGCCTTCAGGGCGATCGGCCTGACCTTCGAACCGGTGCCGGGCTCGCGCTCGGTGGAGCGGGTCGGCTGCGCGGGGGCTCCCTGGTCGGCGCCGGCCGCGCCGCGGGCGGCCGACTTCGCCTTCGGCGCCGGGGCGGAGGCCGCCGGCGCGGTGGCGGAGTCCCACATGACGGGGGTGGGGGCGGCGAACGCGGTGGTGCCGTCGCCGGCCTTCGCGGTGAGCGCGCCGCTCGGGTCGGCGGCGACGGCGAGGCCGTCGCTGGTGGCGGTGGCCAGCTTCAGGGACGCCAGCGCCGGGTTGGCGGCGGCCTTGGCGTCGTGGACGACCAGGACCTCGCGCAGACCGCCCTGGTCCGAGGCGATCACCTTGAGGTCGACCCCGGGCAGCACGCCCGCGTACACCGCGGTGTCACCGGACAGCTGCGGCGCCGGGAGCGCGACCGGGAAGGTCAGGGCGAGCCGGCGGCCCCTGGCGTCGGTCAGCGTCGCGAGCGGGCCGGTGCCGCCGCCGGACAGGGCCAGGCCGGAGGGCGTGGCCTTCGGCGAGAACGTGCCGTCGCCGTTCCTGGCGAGCGAGGCGTCCACCCCGGTCCAGGAGCCGTTCTTACGCACCCGGGCCGGCTGGACGTGGGTGGTCAGGGTGAACGTGCCGTCGGCGTTGGCGATCGTCTGCGAGGTCTCGGTGGTCAGCGACTCGACCGGGACGGGGCGGTGGTCCTTCTTCGCCTGCTCCGAGGCGGACTCCAGCGCAGTGCCCGGCACACCGGGCGCCGCGGCGGGTGACGGGCTGTCGGCCAGCGCCGGGCCGGCGGTGCCCAGCACCAGGCCGGCCAGGGCCGCCGTCGACGCCAGACGGCGTGCGAATGCTCGCGTCCCTCTGAGAGGGACGCGGGTGATTTCCCCCACGAATTGTCCTTCTGTTCTGTGGACGTGCCCTGCAACAGCCGGAGTTCCCCCGGAGCCCCTGCACGGGCGGCGTCGGATTTGGACGTGTTCATAGCACTCTCACCCGGTTGTGCGAGACCGGAGGGAGAGCTGTGAACGATGTGACTGCCGAGGAAGGGTATTGCGGCCCGAACGTACGTGGCAATACCGTTCCCGCTGGTCAGACAGTGCGTCAGGTGACGCACATTCAGGTCGTGACCGGTTGAAATCGTTCATTGGGGGATGATTCGCATGCGCGCCAGAGCGCGAAGTCTTCAGGGTGCCCGGGGGAGGGGATGGGCTCGACGGGGGACGGTCGCGGTGGCGACGGTCGCCGCGTTCTCGATGGCGACGCCGATGGCGATCGCCGCGGACGTCCTCGTCGGCCCGTACCGCTACACCGGCAAGGTGTGGGCGGCCGACCCGCTCCAGCAGCAGCCCAGGGTGCCGGGCCATCCGGCCGACAGTCCCGGCGCCACGCCGAAGCCGGGCATACCGAGGGGAGCGCGTGAACTCACCGCGCACACCCCGGCGGTGGCGAAGTGGCCCGGCGCCTCGACGGACACCGTCGACCTGTCCGGCAGCTCGGCGACCAGGAGCCTGAAGGCGGGGGCGTCACCGGTCTCGGTGGCGTCCGTCCCGGTCTCCGCGCTCGGCGCCCGGGCCGGCGGCCTGGTCGCCCCGCTCGCCCCGGTGACCCCGGCATCCGCGGTCGAGGTCCGCCTCGCCGACCGGCCGAAGGCCAAGGCCGCAGGCGTCGACGGCCTGCTGGTCGGCCTCGCCCGCACCGACGGCGGCACCGGCGCGGGCAGCGCCTCCGTCTCGCTCGACTACAGCGCCGTCGAGCAGGCCTACGGCGGCGGCTGGGCCTCCCGGCTCAAGCTCGTCGCGCTGCCCGGCTGCGCACTGACCACGCCTCAACTGGCCTCCTGCCGACGGCAGACGCCGATCGAGTTCACCAACGACCCGCAGGGACGCCGGCTCTCGGGCACCGTCCCGCTGCCGAACGCCGCCAAGCCCAAGGCGCTGAGCGCGTTCGCCTCGCCGTCGGCGCGGGCGGCCTCCGCCGGCTCCGCCTCGATGGCGGTCGCGGCCGTCGCCGGATCGGGCGGCTCGCAGGGCGACTACGGGGCGACCTCGCTGTCCGCCTCTGGCTCCTGGACCGCCTCGGCCTCCGGCGCGTTCACCTACTCCTACCCGATCACCGTGCCGCCGTCGCTGGGCGGAGCCGCACCGTCGGTCGGGCTCTCGTACGACTCCCAGTCCGTCGACGGCGAGACCTCGGCCCGCAACTCGCAGTCCTCGTGGATCGGCGACGGCTGGGGCTACAGCCCCGGCTTCGTCGAGCGCTCCTACAAGGCCTGCAAGGACCAGGGCATCGAGGACTCCGGCGACCAGTGCTGGGGCGGCTGGAACGCCACCATCTCGCTCGGCTCGCACACCGGCGAGCTGGTCCGCGACTCCGCGGGCGTCTACCACCTGCAGAACGACGACGGCACCAAGGTCGAACGGCTGACCGGCGCCACCAACGGCATGTGGCAGGGCGAGTACTTCAAGGTCACCACGACCGACGGCACCGCCTACTACCTCGGCCTCAACCACGCACCCGGCACCACCTCGGACGGCGCCACCAACAGCGCCTGGGGCGCGCCGGTCTACCACCCCAAGTCGGGCGACCCGTGCTACGACTCGGCCAAGGGCAACGACTCGCAGTGCGACCAGCAGCCCGGGTACCGGTTCAACCTGGACTTCGCGGTGGACCCGCACGGCAACGTGCAGCGCTACGACTACGCCACCGAGTCCAACTACTACAACATGGGCTACGGCCAGGTCGCCAAGGACGACAAGGGCGGCACGCTCACGGCGTACACCCGCGGCGGGCGTCTGACCCAGATCTCGTACGGGTACCAGCTGCCCGACGTGCTGGCGGGCCGTGAGCCGGCGGCGAAGGTGGTCTTCAACGTCGCGCAGCGCTGCACCACCTCGGACAGCGTCTGCCAGGAGTCGAACCTCTCCAAGGACACCGCCACCAACTGGCCGGACACCCCCTACGACCTGACCTGCCGCTCCACGGACAAGAACAAGGTCGAGGGCGACGACACCGACGGCGTCTGCCTCACCGGCGGGCCGACCTTCTGGCAGACCACCCGCCTGAAGTCGATCGACACCAGGGTCCGTACCGCCTCCGGCTGGCAGGACGTCGACACCTACGACCTGAACCAGGTGTTCTCGGACGCCGGTGGCACCTACGACCCCGTCACCGGCAAGACCCAGGACCCGAAGAACGCGGGCGCCCTGCAGTCGGTGATGTGGCTCTCCGAGATCAGGCACACCGGCAAGGACACCTCCGCCGGCGGCACCGGCACCATCACCCTCGACCCGGTCACCTTCACCGGCATCGAGATGGACAACCGCGTCGACGGGCTCTCCCCGGCCGCGCCGCCGCTCTACCACCCGCGGATCTCCAGCATCCAGACGGACACCGGTGAGTCGGTCGCCGTCACCTACCGGGCGCCCGAGTGCACGCGGACCGGCAACCACATGCCGGCCTCGGCCGACTCCAACACGATGGCCTGCTACCCGGTCTTCTGGAACACCCCGGGCGGCAAGGACCCGATCGAGGACTGGTTCCACAAGACCCTGGTCTCCCAGGTCACCGACAGCGACCGCACCAAGGCCGGCTCGCCGGCCAAGGTCACCAACTACACCTACGGCGACGGTGCCGCCTGGCACCGCGACGACTCCGAGCTCACCGACGACAAGCACCGGACCTGGAACCAGTTCCACGGCTTCCGGACCGTCACCACCACCACCGGCGCCGCCCCGGACCCGATCACCCAGTCCGTCGTCTCCTACCTCCAGGGCATGGACGGCGACTACCGGGCCGACGGCACCCAGCGCAGCGTCAAGCTGAAGAACTCGCTGGGCGAGCAGACCACCGACAGCCCGTGGCTGGCCGGCAGCGCCCAGGAGTCGGCGTCCTACACCCAGGCGGGGGGATCGGTCACCGCCAGGCAGTTGACCGACGAGCCCACCGTCACCGAGACCGCCAGCAGCTCGCGGACGGCCTGGACCTCGGAGGACCCGGCCCCGGCGCACCTGTCCACGCTGCCCGACATGAAGTCGCGCCGGACGCAGTCGACCTCGGCCCGTTCGCTCGGCCTGATGTCGGACAACACCACCTGGCGGACCACGCAGACCAAGACCGTCATGGACGGTCTGGGCCGCGTCACGCAGATCGACGAGAAGGGTGACCTGGCGGTCCCCTCCCAGGAGACCTGCACCACCACCACGTACGCCCCGGCGCCCGCCGCCAACCCGATGATGCTGATCTACCCGAGCGAGACGACCAGCGTCGCCGGGCCGTGCAGCACCACCCCGAGCGGCACGGCGACCCTGTACGGCAAGCGGATCTTCTACGACGGCGACACCAGCGTCTCCACACCCGGCAGCTACGGCGTGCTCGGGCAGAAGGGCTCGTCCCTGGGCCTGGTCACCGCCACCCAGTCGATCGCGTCCTACGACGGCTCGGGCAAGCCGGTCTTCCAGACCCTCGGCGCGCTGGAGTACGACAAGTACGGCCGGCTCACCAAGACCCTCGACGCCACCGGAGCGGCGACCACCACCAGTTACCTCCCCGCTGACGGGATCCTGCCGAACTCCCTTTCGACCAGGAACCCGCTGGGCTGGGAGGCCAGCAGCACGATCGCGGTGGCCCGCGGGGCCGTCACGCACGCGGTCGACGCCAATGGCCGGGTCACCGACGTCGAGTTCGACGTGCTCGGCCGCCGCACCAAGGTGTGGACTCCCGGACGGAACAAGGCGAACCAGACTCCGGACCGCAAGTTCGGCTACGCGGTTCACGGTTCCGGGGACAACCCGGACCCGTCGACCGTCACCTCGGAGGCCCTAAGGGAGGACGGCTCGTACAGCAAGTCCGTCACCTACTACGACGGACTTCTGCGGGCACGGCAGAGCCAGACCACGACGGCGGACAACTCGGCCGGCCGGCTGGTCTCGTCCACCTTCTACGATTCGCACGGCTGGGCGGTCTCCACCATCGCCCCCTACGCCGACGCCGCGAACGGCCCGGGTGCCGGCATGTGGGCCGAGGCCAACAACACCGGCCCGTCGGTGACCAGGACGGCGTACGACGGCCTGGGCCGGACCGTCAGCGCCCAGCAGGTTTCCTTCGCGAGCACGTTGTGGCAGTCGTCCACGTCGTACCCGGGCGTCGACCGGGTCGACACCCAGGTGGCCGGGGCGCGAAGCTCGACGTACACCGACGGGCTCGGGCGCACGACGTCCACCGTCGTGCACGACGAGACTCCGGACCGGAAGCTCGGCAGCGGTACGGTGCTCGCCTCCGGGACGTCGGCGGTTTCCAAGAGTGTCCGGCTGGCCATGCAGGCCGACGGAAACCTGGTGCTGACCGCCCTCACCGACGGCCGGACCCTGTGGTCGTCGGGAACGTCGGGCAACCCGGGGGCCTATGCGACCCTCCAGGCCGACGGCGACTTCGTCGTCATGAACGCGGCCAGGACGGTGAAGCTCTGGTCGAGCGGTACCGCCGGCAACACCGGTGCCTACCTCAAGGTCCAGGGCGATGGCACGGTGGCCGTCTACCGGTCCTCGAACACGGTCGCCTGGTCCACCGGGACCGCCAACAAGGCCGTCTCGGCAGACGTGACCACCAGCTACACCTTCACCCCCAGGGGCGACGTCGCCTCGGTCGCCGACACGGTCGGCAACCGCTGGTCCTACACCTACGACCTGCGTGGCCAGCTGCTGTCCCAGACGGACCCGGACAGCGGCACGTCGACCAAGCACTACGACCCCCTGGGGCGGATGGACCTCGCCACCGACTCCCGGGGCCAGTCGCTGTCCTACGTCTACGACGCGCTCGGCCGCACCCGGGCCAAGTACGCCGGAACGACCACCACGGACCAGACGAAGCTGCTCGCCGAGTGGGCGTACGACGGTCAGGCCAAGGGGTACCCGGACTCGTCGACCCGCTACGTGGGCGGGCGATCGGGTGACGCCTACGTCAGCAGGATCGACGGCTACACCACGGCCTACCAGCCGACCGGTACCACGACGATCATTCCCACCAGTGAGGGGAAGCTGGCAGGCACCTACACCACGTCCGCCGCGTACACCGCGAACACCGGTCTGCTCGCCTCCACGACCTTCGGGCCCGCGGGCGGCTTGACGGCGGAGACCGTCGGGTTCGGCTACAACCTGCAGGGCGGCCTGTACTCCATGGGTTCGCCGACCACGCCGTACGTCACCAGCACGAACTACAGCCCACTGGGCCAGGTCCTGCAGACGACTGTCGGGCCTGCGGCCAAGCAGCTGCGCACCGCGCAGACCTACGACCAGGTCACCGGCCGGCTGACCACCAACAGGGTGACGCTGCAGAGCAACACGGCGAACCCGATCTCGGACACCACCTACGGCTACGACCAGATCGGCAACATCACCTCCGTCACCGAGACCCAGTCGTCGGGTGGCGCGGACCGGGTGACCGACACCCAGTGCTTCGCCTACGACGCCCTGCGGCGCCTGACCACGGCCTGGACCGACACGAAGGGGATCACCAGCCCGACCGCAGGCCAGCTCGCCCACTGCTCGACCGGCACACCCAGCCCGAGCACCATCGGCGGGCCCGCCCCCTACTGGCTGGACTGGCAGTACAACCAGCTCGGTGACCGGACGCTGCAGGTCAGCCACGACATCACCGGCAACGCGGCGAAGAACACCACGCAGACCAGCAGTTACCCCGGCGGCGGAGCCGCGGTCGCCACCAAGCCGAACACCGCCAGCTCGGTGGTCACCGCCAACCCGACCACGGGCACGACGACACTCACCCCGACCTACGACGCCGCAGGCAACACCGTCAAGCGTGCTGCCACCGGGGCGAATCCGCTCGACCAGACCATCGGCTACGACGTCGAGGGAGCCACCTCCACCGCCACCACGAACGGCAAGGAGACCCGCTACCTCTACGACGCCAACGGCGCCCTCCTTCTGCAGCGCGGGCCCGCCAACACCACGTTGTACCTGTTCGGCGGCGCAGAACAGCTCAGTCTCGACAAGGCGGCCGACACCGTCAGCGGCCTCCGCTACTACAGCTGCCCCGACGGGACGACCGTGGTCCGGGCGAGCGGCGGGGCCGTCAGCTACCAGCCCACGACGCCGCAGGGAACCGCTCAGCTCCAGGTCGACTCGAAGACGCTGGCGATCACCCGCCGGGCCTTCGACCCCTACGGCAACGCCCGTGGTGCTGCGCCGACTTCATGGGCGGACAACCACGGCTACCTCGGCCAGCCGGCCGACCCCACCACGGGCCTCGACCTGCTCGGCGCCCGCAACTACGACCCGGCCCTCGGGCGTTTCATGTCGCTCGACCCGGTCTTCGAGGCCGGGGACGCCAACCAGATGGGGGGATACACCTACGCCGGGAACAACCCGACCTCGGGCAGCGATCCGATGGGCCTGTGGTGGAGCCTCGACGACATTGGCAGCTTCTTCAGCGGCGTCGGTGACTCGGTCGTCGGCGATCCGTACCAGTGGACCGTCAACTTCGCCTCCGACGGATGGAACGCCTTCGCCGACTGCTACAACGGCGAAAACGAGGTCTTCAACGACATCTTCGACTACGAGAACGACAGCCCCTACAAGCTCGGTCACACCGGTTACGTCGATGACAACCCGATAGCCGACGCCTTCGACTACGACACCAGCAACACGTCCTACGTGGCGGGGCAGTGGACGGGCATCGTCGGCTCCTTCGCCATCGACGGCGTGGGGCTGGTCAAGGGGGCCGTCTGGGGGGTCAAGGGCGCCAAGGCTGTCAAGATCGCGATGGAGGACGGCGACGGCTTCGTCAACGCGGTCAGGAAGTACCTGGACGGGGATCTCCCGACCACGACCAGCCCGCCGGCAGAGCCTGCGCCCACCACCCCCAAGACCGAGGCTCCGAGCAACCCGAAGACGGGTACCGACAAGGAGCCCGGCGGTCCCGGGGGCGGCGGGAAGACCGAGAACACGCCCGAGACGGGAAGCGGCACTCCCACAGACGGCGGCGGCACCACTCCCGGCGGAGGCGCCGAGACTCCCGGCGGCGCCGCGCCCAGCGCGGGCGGTGGGACCGCCGCAGCGTCGTCGGCCGCCGCGGCGCCCGCTGCGGCCCGCACCGGGGTCAGCATCAAGTCCGTTCGCATCGCGCTGGGCAAGGCGGGGATGAGCGTCAAGGGATACGACATCGTCCACGTCCCGACCATCGAACACCCGAACTCCGTCGCACTCGGCAGCAGCCCGTTCAAGGGGAAGGGCAATGGAAACGCGCTGCGGGTCGCGGTTCTGGGCCCCAACGAGCTGCCGCTCATCGAAGTCAGCTCGGAAGGTCTCAGGGATATGGAGACCGCGGTGAGGACCATCCTCCACGAGCTCTACCATCACAAGAACGGACACCTTCCGGACATGGAGGCCCAGGCGGAGGCGTACTCGGAGCGGATGTACGCCGAATACCTCAGAAGGAGGAGGAAGTAGGTGGCAGCAGCATGAAGTCCTACATCGACAGCGAGATCCGGCAGTTGGCCGCATATCCGAGCTTCGTCGACGATCAGTCGGAGAAGACCTGCCCCGTCTGCCGGAAGGTCTCGGTGCGCGCCTACGTCTACGAGGCAAGCAGGGCCGGCCGACCGGTGTTGTTCTGGCGCACCTGGTGCTTCCACTGCCGCCGGATGTGCAGCTCGGTCGGCGTGAAGCCGAAGTGGCTGACGTTCAGTGACCCCTTCGCCCAGATGACCCAGGACGAGCGGAGGGTGCTGTCCGCGGACTCCGACGGCTTCTTCGACCGCCTGGACCAGCTCTGGCGGAAGGGGACGCTGCCCCAGGAGTTCCACTTCTCGACGTGAGACGGATGACCGGCCGATCGGCCGGGGACCGGGCCCCGTTCGGACTGCCGAGCGGGGCCCGGCCCGTTTTCGGAGCGCGGGTGCCATAGGGTCCGGGCGACGGGCGGCTGTGACGGAGGAGTTCAGGGTGATCATCGGCGTCGGGATCGACGTGGCGGCCATCGACCGGTTCGAGGCCTCGTTGGAGCGCACGCCCCAGCTGGCGGACCGGCTGTTCACCGAGGCGGAGTTGCTGCTGCCCTCGGGGCAGCGCCGCGGGGCCGCCTCGCTGGCGGCGCGGTTCGCCGCGAAGGAGGCGCTGGCCAAGGCGCTCGGCGCGCCGCCGGGTCTGCACTGGACGGACGCCGAGGTGGCCGTCGAGCCCTCGGGCCGGCCGGTGCTGAGGGTGAGCGGGACGGTGGCGGCGCGGGCGGCCGAACTGGGCGTCCGGTCGTGGCACGTGTCGCTCAGTCACGACGCGGGCGTAGCGTCGGCGGTGGTGATCGCCGAGGGCTGAGCCGTGGGAGGCAGCGGATGCGTTACGCACACACCGTCGAGCAGGTCCGGGCGGCGGAGGCCGAGCTGATGGCCGGGCTGCCGGAGGGGGCGCTGATGCAGCGGGCCGCCGCCGGACTCGCCGCCACCTGCGCGCAGTTGCTGCCGCGGGTGTACGGCAGCCGGGTGCTGGTGCTGGCCGGCAGCGGCGACAACGGCGGCGACGCGCTGTACGCGGGGGCCCGGCTGGCCCGGCGGGGGGCGCGGGTGCGGGCCGTCCTGCTGTCGCCGGAGCGGGTGCACCCGGGTGGGTTGGCCGCGCTGCGGGCCGCCGGCGGGCGGGTGACGGAGGACCGGACCGAGTTCGGGCGGGCCGATCTGGTGCTGGACGGCATCGTGGGGATCGGCGGCCGGGGCGGGTTGCGGCCCGGGGCGCGGCCGTACGCCTCGATGGACCGGCGCGGCCCGGTGGTGGCGGTGGACGTGCCGAGCGGCGTGGACGCCGGCACCGGGGAGGTCGACGGCGTCGCGCTGCGGGCGGACGTGACGGTCTGCTTCGGCACCCACAAGCCCGGCCTGCTGATCGACCCGGGTGCCTCGTACGCGGGGGTGGTGCACCTGGTGGACATCGGGCTGGCGCTGCCACAGGCGGCGGTGACCGCCCTCCAGCACCCGGACCTGGCCGCGCTGTTGCCCCGGCCGTCGGCGGAGAGCGACAAGTACCGGCGCGGGGTGGTCGGTGTCGCGGCCGGCTCGGCCCGCTACCCGGGCGCGGCGGTGCTGGCGGTGGCGGGGGCGCTGCGCGGGGGCGCGGGCGCGGTGCGGTACGCGGGGACGGCGGCCGAGGAGGTGGTGCGGCGCTTTCCCGAGACGCTGGTCAGCACCGGCGGGCCGGCCGACGCCGGGCGGGTGCAGGCCTGGGTGGTCGGGCCGGGCGGCGGGGACGGCGCGGGTGACGCGCTGGCGCAGGCGCTGGCCACCGACGTCCCGGTGCTGGTGGACGCGGACGGCCTGACCGAGCTGGCCCGGCTCGGGCCCGGCGTGCTGGCCGGCCGGTCGGCGCCGGTGCTGCTCACCCCGCACACCGGCGAGGCGGCGCGGCTGCTCGCCGGGGTGGACGGCGGGGCGCCGCCCCCGGCGGAGGAACTCGCGGCGGCCCGGCTGGCGACCGCCCGGCGGCTGGCGGCGGCCTACGGCGCGACGGTGCTGCTCAAGGGCTCGACCACGGTGGTGGCCGACCGGTCGGGGACGGCCCGGGTCAACGGCACGGGCACGCCCTGGCTGGGTACGGCCGGCAGCGGGGACGTGCTCTCCGGGCTGACCGGGTCGCTGCTGGCGGCGGGCCTGGGGGTGGTCGACGCGGCCTCGGCGGCGGCGTACCTGCACGGGCTGGCGGGCCGGCGGGCGGCGCGGGGCGACGTGCCGGTGACAGCGATGGAGGTGGCGGCCGCCCTCCGGTGGGCCTGGCGGACGGTCGAGGGGCAGGCCGGCTGATCCCGGCCCCCGTCCGGTCCCCCGGCCGGTCCCCCGGCTGATCCCCCCGGCCGGGGAACCCGGGCGTCGGCGCGGCGCGTCCTCGCAGGTCCACCGCCGTGCCCCGCGGGCCGTTCACGGGGCAGCGGTGGTCGTCTGGGAGACTGATACGCGATGACAACTGCGAACACCACCGGTACGGCCGTCCTCGCGCAGGGGGCGCGAGCCGAGGCGACCATCGATCTGGGCGCCCTGCGGGGCAACCTGGACGCGCTGCGCGCCCGGACGAACGGCCCTGCGCTGATGGCGGTGGTCAAGGCGGACGCCTACGGCCACGGTGCGGTGCGGTGTGCCCGGGAGGCCGTCGCGGCGGGTGTCGGCTGGCTGGGTACGGCGATGCCGGAGGAGGCGCTGGCCCTGCGTGCGGCCGGGATCGGCCCGGACGAGGCCCGCGTCCTGTGCTGGCTGTGGACGCCGGGCGGGCCCTGGCAGGAGGCGCTGCGGGCGCGGATCGACGTCTCGGTCAGCGCGCGGTGGGCGCTGGACGAACTGCTGGCCGCCGTCCGCGAGTGCGGTGTGCCCGGCCGGGTGCACCTGAAGGCCGACACGGGTCTGGGCCGCAACGGCTGCCAGCCGCACGACTGGCCCGACCTGGTCGACGCCGCGCTGCGGGCGCAGGCCGAGGGCCTGGTCGAGGTGGTCGGCCTGTGGTCGCACCTGGCGGCCGCCGACGAGCCCGGCCACCCGTCGATCCAGGCCCAGCTGGACTCCTTCGAGGCCGCGCTGGCCCATGCCGAGCGGGCGGGCGTGCGCCCGGAGGTGCGGCACCTCGCCAACTCGCCGGCGACCCTGCTGCTGCCGCAGTCGCACTACGACCTGGTCCGCACCGGCCTGGCGATGTACGGGCTGTCGCCGGTGCCGGAGGTGGGCACCCCCGCCGACTTCGGGCTGCGCCCGGTGATGTCGCTGACCGCCCGGCTGGCGCTGGTGAAGACCGTGCCCGGCGGCCACGGGGTCAGCTACGGCCACCACTACACGACGCCCGGCCCGACCACCCTGGGCCTGGTGCCGGTCGGGTACGCGGACGGGATCCCGCGGCACGCCAGCAGCACCGGGCCGGTGCTGATCGGCGGCAAGTGGCGGACGGTCGCGGGCCGGGTCGCGATGGACCAGTTCGTCGTCGACCTCGGCGGTGACACCCCGCCGGTCGGCGAGGAGGTCCTGCTGTTCGGCACCGGGGAGCACGGCGAGCCGACCGCCGAGGACTGGGGCCGGGCCTGCGGCACCATCTCGTACGAGATCATCACCCGGATCGGCGCCCGGGTACCGCGCCGCTACGTGGGTAGCACCACGACATGACCGAACCCGGCGTCAGCAGCAACCCGGTGGCCGCGGTGGCGCAGGCCGCCGGTTCGGCCTCGGCCGGGGTGAGCCGGGCCGGACTGATCGGGATCTCGCTGGGCGTGGTGGCGGCCGGCGCCGCCGCCGGTGTGGCGATAGAACGGCTGACCGTGGGCCGGTCGATGCGCCGCCGGGCCCGCGAGGAGCTGGACGCCGCGGCGCCGTTCGGCTCGCTGCGCGGACGGCCCCGCACCGTCGCCGCGCCGGACGGCACCGAGCTGTACGTGGAGCTGGACGGCACCGGCTGGCCCGAGCCGGTGCAGGTGCACCCGGAGGAGGGCCCCTCGCCGCGCAAGGGCTGGTTCGCCCGCCGGCGCGGTGAGGCCCCGGTGGACCGGACGGGCCTGCCGGGCCTGCTGGCCGGTTCCGGCGCGCTGACCAGGGCCGGCAGCCGCAAGAGCTTCGGGACGGTCCCGGCCGCGGCCGCCCCGCCGCTCACCGTGGTCTTCTGCCACGGCTACTGCCTCAACCAGGACAGCTGGCATTTCCAGCGGGCGCTGCTCCGCGAGGACATCCGGCTGGTCTTCTGGGACCAGCGCAGCCACGGCCGCTCCGAGCGCTCCCGTGCGTACCTGGCCGGTGAGCCCGCCTCGATCGACCAGCTGGGCGCGGACCTCGGTGCGGTGCTGGACGCGGTCGTGCCGCAGGGCCCGATCGTGCTGGTCGGCCACTCGATGGGCGGGATGACCGTGATGGCCCTCGCCGAGCAGCGCCCGGAGCTGTTCCGCGAGCGGGTCGCCGGGGTGGCCCTGGTCGGCACGCTGGCCGACGACTGGGACTCGGTGACGCTGGGGCTGCCCGCCGTCGGCGCCAGGCTGCTGCGCCGGGTGGCGCCCGGGGTGGTGCGGGCGCTGGGCCGGCAGGTGGAGCTGGTGGAGGCGACCCGGCGCTTCGGTGCCGACGTGACCGGTGTGTTCTACCGCCGGTTCTCCTTCGGCGGCAAGGAGGTCGACCCGTCGGTGGCGCGGTTCGCCGAGCAGTTGCTGGACGCCACCCCGATCGACGTGGTCGCCGAGTTCTACCCGGCGTTCTCCGCGCACGACAAGCGGGCCGCGCTCGCCGCGCTGGACGGTGTCCCCACCCTCGTCCTGGCCGGGACCAAGGACCTGCTGACCCCGCCCGAGCACAGCGAGGCGATCGCCGCCGCGCTGCCCGGGGCCGATCTGGTGCTCGTCCCGGACGCCGGTCACCTGGTGATGCTGGAGCGCCCGGACGTCGTCGACCGGCAGTTGGCCGGGCTGCTGCGCCGGGCCGTGGACTTCGCGCACGCGGCGCCGCTGCCGCCGGCCGTCCGGGAGCTGCTGGACTGAGCGGTGTGCGCGGCACCGGCCCGCGGTGTGGCACCGTAGCGGGAGCCGCCGTCGAGGGACGGCGCGCACCCGGACGAAGGGCATCGCACGCGCCATGGGCACCCAGACCACCGTCACCGTCGCCTCCCCCGAGCGGATGAACCGGCTCGGACGGGAGCTGGCGGGCCTGCTCCGGCCCGGCGACCTGGTCCTGCTCTCCGGTGAGCTGGGCGCCGGCAAGACGACCCTGACCCGCGGTCTCGGCGTGGGCCTGGGCGTGCGGGGCGCGGTGACCTCGCCGACGTTCGTGATCGCGCGGGTCCACCCGTCGCTGGTCGGCGGCCCGGCGCTGGTGCACGTGGACGCGTACCGGCTGGGCGGCGGTCTGGACGAGATGGAGGACCTCGACCTGGACGTCTCGCTGCCGGAGTCGGTGGTGGTCGTCGAGTGGGGCGAGGGGAAGGTCGAGGACCTCTCGGACGACCGGCTGGAGCTGCGGATCGAGCGGGCGATCGGGGGCAGCGCCACCGAGGACGGCGACCCGCGCACGGTCACCCTGACCGGGCTGGGCACCCGCTGGGACGGTGTCGACCTCACCCGGCTGGGTGAGGAGTGAGGGCGGTTTCCCGACAGGCTGTCGGGAAGGTGTTGCGGGCGGGCGTCCGGGCGTGATGGGATGGATGTGCTGTGGTTAGGTGTGCCTAACTAGGGAGCATCCTCCATGACGAGCACCACCCCCGTCGCGCGGACCGCGCCGTCGGCCGTGTCCATGAGCACCCTGCTGGCCGCCTGCGCGGCCGCCGCCGCCGTCTCCACCCCGCCCGAGCGCTCGACCCCGCCCGAGCGGCGGCCCGCCGCCGAGCGGGACGACCGCGCCGAGGCGCCGGCCGCCCGGCGGCAGCACCCCCGCGCGGCCTGACGGCCCCACCCGGCGCCGGCGGCCGGGTGCCCGGCGTCAGGGCACCACGACCACCGTGGTGCCGAGCGGCGCGAAGTCCCAGAGCAGCTGGCCCTCCTCGCGGCCGGAGCGGATGCCGCCGGTCTTCGTCTTCCCGTTCGGTGCGGCCGACGGGGACGGCGTGGCGTCCGGCGCCGGGTCGGGCGAGGGGTCGGGCGAGGCCGAGGGGGTCGCCGGGGCCGTGGAGGCCCCGTCCACCACGGCGCTGAAGCCGAAGACCGCACCCTCCTGCGAGAACCGCACCACGTGCTCGATCCTCCGGCCGTCGGTGCCGGTGCCCGCCGCCGTGCGGCTGTACACCGGATAGCTGCCGACCGCCGGCGACACCGAGCCGGGCACCACCGCGAACGAGGACAGCACCTGCGGGGTCTTGCGCGGGTCGACCAGCCAGACCTGGCGGGCGCCGAGCGAGTACACCACCCGCAGCCCGGTGCCGGAGTTGCCGGGCAGCGGGGGAGCCGGGGCCACGGTCGGGTGGGCCGAGGTCAGCGGCGCGACCGGGGCCACGTACCCGGCGGCCACCGCGCGCTCCTGGGCGCCGCTCGCCTGGAAGGCCAGCAGGCCGATGGCCGCCATCGCCCCCAGGGTGAGACCGGTGACCGCCAATCCCGCACCCAGCTTCGCCACGTCTGCTCCCAACCGCTCGCCCGGGACCCGTTCCTGGGGCCATCGTGCCAGGTCCCGACAGGCTTTTCGGATCGATCCGATCGCGTGTTCACCGGCTCCGGCGGAGCTCGGCCGGACGGCGGGCCCGGCCGACCCTCTAACCTTGGACCCGTGCTGCTGCTTGCGTTCGACACCGCCACCCCCGCCGTCACGGCCGCCGTCCACGACGGCGACACCGTCCTCGCCGAGTCGTACCAGGTGGACGCCCGGCGCCACGGCGAGCTGCTCCTCCCGACCGTCGAGGAGGTGCTGCGCCGGGCCGGCGTGGACAAGAGCCGGCTGACCGACCTCGCGGTCGGGGTCGGCCCGGGCCCGTACACCGGCCTGCGGGTCGGCCTGGTCACCGCCGCCGCCCTCGGCCACGCGCTCGGCCTGCCGGTGCACGGCGTCTGCACCCTGGACGCCATCGCCCACCAGGCCCGCACCGAGGGCCTGACCGGAGCGTTCACCGTGGCGACCGACGCCCGGCGCAAGGAGGTCTACTGGGCCTCCTACGACGCCGACGGCGCCCGGGTCAGTGGCCCGTCCGTGGACCGCCCGGCCGAGCTCACCCCCGAGCCGCAGGCCGTCGGCGCCGGCGCGCTGCTCTACCCCGACGCCTTCCCCGGTGCCCGCGGGCCCGAGCACGTCTCGGCCGGCGCGCTGGCGGACTTCGCCGTCACCGAGCTCGCCGCGGGCCGCGAGCTGCTGCCCAACCTGCCGCTCTACCTGCGCCGCCCGGACGCCCAGGTGCCGGCCGGCTACAAGGCGGTGCTCCCGGCGTGAGCCCCGTTGCCACCCTGCGGCCGATGCGCTGGTGGGACATCGAGCCGGTGATGGCACTGGAACTGCGGCTGTTCCCCGAGGACGCCTGGTCGCACGCCATGTACTGGTCCGAGCTCGCCGAGGCGCACCCCGGCGGCAGCCGGCACTACACCGTCGCCACCACCGGCGACGGCGGGATCGTCGGTTACGCCGGGCTGATGGCGATCGGCACGGAGGGCGACGTCCAGACCATCGCGGTCGCCCCCGGGCACCAGGGCACGGGCCTCGGCGCCACGCTGCTCACCGACCTGGTCGAGGAGTCCGTCCGGCGCGGCTGCGCCGAACTGCTGCTGGAGGTGCGGGTGGACAACCTGCGTGCCCAGCGGCTGTACGAGCGGTTCGGCTTCCAGCCGGTCGGCGTCCGCCGCGGCTACTACCAGCCCGCCGGCGTCGACGCGCTGGTGATGCGCCTCGACCACCCCCCGCACCAACCGACGCACGACTCGAAGGACCCTGACCATGGCTGACGAACCGCTCGTCCTCGGCATCGAGACCTCCTGCGACGAGACCGGCGTCGGCATCGTCCGCGGCACCACCCTGCTCGCCGACGCGGTGGCCTCCAGCGTCAACGACCACGCCCGCTTCGGCGGCGTCGTCCCCGAGATCGCCAGCCGGGCGCACCTGGAGGCGATGGTCCCGACCATCCAGCGGGCCCTGGACACCGCCGGGGTGAAGGCCACCGACCTGGACGGCATCGCCGTCACCGCCGGCCCCGGCCTGGCCGGCGCGCTGCTGGTCGGGGTGAGCGCCGCCAAGGCGTACGCCTGGGCGCTGGACAAGCCGCTGTACGGGGTCAACCACCTCGCCTCGCACATCTGCGTGGACCAGCTGGAGCACGGCAGGCTGCCCGAGCCGACGATGGCGCTGCTGGTCTCCGGCGGCCACTCCTCGCTGCTGCTCAGCTCGGACATCACCACCGACGTGCGGCCGCTCGGCGCGACCATCGACGACGCGGCCGGCGAGGCCTTCGACAAGGTCGCCCGGGTGCTCGGCCTGGGCTTCCCCGGCGGCCCGGTGGTCGACCGGACGGCCCGGGAGGGCGACCCGAAGGCGATCGCCTTCCCCCGCGGCCTGAGCAACGCCAACGACCCCGCCTACGACTTCTCGTTCTCGGGCCTGAAGACCGCCGTCGCCCGGTGGGTCGAGGCGAAGCGGCGGGCCGGCGAGGACGTGCCGATCGCCGACGTCGCCGCGTCCTTCCAGGAGGCCGTCACCGACGTGCTCACCCGCAAGGCCGTCCGGGCCTGCCGGGACAACGGCGTCGACCACCTGATGATCGGCGGCGGGGTGGCCGCCAACTCCCGGCTGCGCGAGATGGCCCAGCAGCGCTGCGACAAGGCGGGCATCGTGCTCCGGGTGCCGCGGCCGGGCCTGTGCACCGACAACGGCGCGATGGTGGCCGCGCTCGGCTCCGAGATGGTCTGGCGCGACCGTGCGCCGTCCTCCTTCGACCTGTCGGCGGACTCCTCGCTCCCGGTCACCGAGGTCTCCGTCCCGCACACCGACCTGCACGCGCACGCCCACCGGGCGCTCCAGCCGTGACCACCGCCCCGGTGACGGCCCGGATGTGGGAGGCCCGGGCCGTCGAGGGCCGGGCCGGCGAGCTGGAGGAGTGGGTCCGGACGGTGGCGCTGCCGGCGCTGCGCGGTCCGGCCGGGCCGGAGCGCGCCGAGCTGTTCACCGCGCCCGGGGACCGGGTGTTGCTGATCACCTGGTGGACCGGTGCGCCGCGGGAGGTGGGTGAGCCGCCGGCCGCACTGCTCGCCCGACCCGTCCACCGGTGGTCGTTCCTGCGTCAACACGTCGAGTAGCGTGCATTCCTGAGAGTTCGCTGAACGACGGGGGGCGTGGTGAGGAAGACGTACGGCCTGGTGGCCCTGGCCATACTGGTGGCCGTGACGGGGTGCGGCGGTGGGGGCGGACGGGGGGCACCGGCACCGTCCTCCGCGGCACCCTCCTCCGCACCGTCCGGGACGCCGGCGCCCGCCGGATCCGGCCCCGCGGCCGCCCCGGACGTCGCGCGGTGGACCAAGTGGGGTCTCTCCCCGCTGCCGGCCGCGCCCGCCGCGCCGGCCGACAAGCCGATCAAGCTGAAGGCCACCGGCCCGGTGCCGGTGTTCAGCGAGGTGCCGACGCACGACAAGGTCGTCTTCGTCACCATCGACGACGGCGCGGAGAAGGACCCGAAGTTCGTCGAGATGCTGACCGACCTGAAGGTGCCGGTGTCGATGTTCCTGACCCGCGACATCGTCAAGGACGACTACGGGTACTTCAAGCCGCTCCAGGCCCTCGGCAACCACATCCACAACCACACCACCGACCACCCGGTGATGAGCAAGCTCTCCCCCGAGCGGCAGAAGAGCGAGGTCTGCGACGCCCAGACCGCCCTCACCCAGCAGTACGGCACCGCCCCGCTGCTGTTCCGCCCGCCCTACGGCGACGGCGCCAACACGCCCGCGCTCAACACCGCCGTGCAGCAGTGCGGCCCGCGCGCGATCGTGCTGTGGCGCGAGTCCATGCAGATCCACGACATGCAGTACCAGGCGAGTGACCAGAAGCTGAAGCCCGGCGACATCATCCTGGCGCACTTCCGCGGCCCCAAGGACCTCAAGGGCGAGTCGATGACCGCGATGTTCGGCGAGCTGCTGAGCCGGATCCACGAGCAGGGTTTCTCGGTCGCCCGGCTGGAGGACTACGTTCAGCCGCCGACCGGCTGACCGAGCATCATCAGCGGGCCGTCGTCCGTGCGGCAGAGGATCACCGTCACCGCGTTCGGCCCGGAGGGCTTCAGCTGCCGCCGCAGCTCCTCCGGGAGCACCGACACCCCGCGCTTCTTGATCACCACCGTGCCGACCCGGCGCTCGCGCAGCAGCGACTTCAGCGTCTTCACCTTGTACGGGAGCACGTCGGTCAGCTCGTAGGCCTGCGCGTACGGGGTCGCGACCAGCCGGTCGGAGGTCAGGTAGGCGATCATCGGGTCGACCGGCCGGGCGCCGATCCGCCCGGCCACCTCGGCGATCAGGTGCGCCCGGATCACCGCACCGTCCGGCTCGTACAGGTAGCGGCCCACCCGCCCGGTGCCGACCGCGGCCGCCCGGTCGCCGTGTCCGCCGTCGCCGTGTCCGCCGTCCCCGCCGTCGCCGTCCCCGGCGGGGGCCGGCCGGCCGCCGGTCAGGGTGTGGCCGCCCGGCAGCAGGGTGGCCCGGTGCGGCTCGGCGGCGCCGGTGCCGAACCACAGCACCGCCTCCTTCACCTCCCCGTGGTCCGAGACCCACTCGGCCTCGGCGCCCTCCGGCACCAGCTCGTGGGGGATCCCCGGGGCCACCTTGAGCGCCCCGTACGGGGTGCGCCTCGCCGCCGCGACCGCCCAGGACAGCGGCGGCGAGTACGCCTCGGGGTCGAAGACCCGCCCGCGCGCGGTACGCCGGGCCGGGTCGGTGAAGACCGCGTCGAAGCCGGTCACGTCGATCTCCGCGACGTCCGCGCAGCGCACCTCGATCAGCTCGGCCAGGCCCAGCGCCGCCGCGTTCGCCTCGGCCACGGCGCAGGTCAGCGGGGAGCGGTCGACGGCCAGCACCGCGACCCCGGCCCTGGCCAGCGCGATGGCGTCGCCGCCGATCCCGCAGCACAGGTCGGCCAGCCGCTTCACCCCGAGGGCGGCGAACCGGGCGGCCCGCCACTCGGCCACGCTGCGCCGGGTGGCCTGCTCGACGCCGTCCGGGGTGAAGAACATCGCGTCGGCGTCCGGGCCGAACTTCGCCCTGGCCCGCTGGCGCAGGGCGGCCTGCTCGAAGGCCGCCCGGACCAGCTCGGCGGGGTACTCCCGGCGCAGCCGGGTGGCCAGCGCCAGCTCCTGGTCGGGGGTGAACCCGCGCAGTTCGGTGAGCAGGGCCCGGCCCCGGTCGGTCAGCAGGGCTCGGAACGATTCGGTCTCCACGGCCCCATTGTCGGCGATCAGCCGGCCACCAGGACCACCGCCAGCACCCCGGCCAGCAGGGTGAGCTGCACGGCGGCCGCGGCGCGGTGCCGCCGCAGGGCGAGCAGCAGGGCGCTGAGGGCCAGCAGCGCGCCGGTGCCCGCGGCGACCAGGGCGGGCGTGTGGCCGGGGTGCGGCCGGGCCGCCGCCGGCCCGCCGGAGGCCGGGTAGGCGATCCAGGGGAACGGGTGGCCGACGCCGGAGAGCAGCAGGAGGAGCACCGCGAGCCCGGCCAGCCAGACGTCCAGGGCGAGCACCAGCAGGCCGAGGGCGAGCCCGCCGTCCGGGCCGGCGCAGATCCGGCCCGCGGGGGCCGACCCGGCGTCAGGTCCGGTGCCGCGGGGGTGCGGTGGCGTCGGGGGCGAGGCGGACATCTCCGCAGTCTGCCCGCTCCCGGGCCGGTCGTACATGAGTACCGCTACTCAGTCGGTTTCGAACGACAGGCCGTGCCGTTGGCACTCTGGTTGACTGAGTGCTAACCGCCGCCTATGGTCATTCCTGGCACTCTCCCCAGGGTGAGTGCTAACGCGATGGAGCATGTCTGACCCCCGCGACGGCAGACCTGCGGACATCGCCACCTACCTGTTAGACAACCCCGTAATCTCCGAAGGGGAGCTCGGACGTGACCACCAGCAGCAAGGTTGCCATCAAGCCGCTCGAGGACCGCATCGTGGTCCAGCCGCTCGACGCCGAGACCACCACGGCCTCCGGCCTGGTTATCCCGGACACCGCCAAGGAGAAGCCCCAGGAGGGCGTCGTCCTGGCCGTCGGCCCGGGCCGCTTCGAGGACGGTCAGCGCCTTCCGCTCGACGTTGCCGTCGGCGACATCGTTCTCTACTCGAAGTACGGCGGCACCGAGGTGAAGTACCAGGGCGAGGAGTACCTGGTCCTCTCGGCTCGCGACGTTCTCGCCATCATCGAGAAGTAAGACGTTCCAGCCCGCCCCGGATCCGTGTCCTCCAGTGACAGGGGCCCGGGGCGTGGTTGTTGGCTCACGTAAACCAGGCACTTTCTGAGGAATCGGGATCATGGCGAAGACCCTGCAGTTCGACGAGGACGCCCGCCGCTCGCTGGAGCGCGGTGTGAACAAGCTGGCCGACACGGTCAAGGTGACCATCGGCCCCAAGGGCCGCAACGTCGTCATCGACAAGAAGTTCGGCGCCCCCACCATCACCAACGACGGTGTGACCATCGCGCGTGAGGTCGAGCTCGACGACCCGTACGAGAACCTCGGCGCGCAGCTGGTCAAGGAGGTCGCCACCAAGACCAACGACGTCGCGGGTGACGGCACCACCACCGCCACCGTGCTGGCCCAGGCCCTGGTCAACGAGGGTCTGCGCAACGTCGCCGCGGGCGCCGGCCCGGCCGCCCTGAAGAAGGGCATCGACAAGGCCGTCGCCGCCGTCTCCGAGCACCTGCTGTCCGTCGCCCGCGAGGTCGAGGGCAAGGACGACATCGCCGCCGTCGCCGGCCTCTCGGCCCAGGACACCCAGGTCGGCGAGCTCATCGCCGAGGCGATCGACAAGGTCGGCAAGGACGGTGTCATCACCGTCGAGGAGTCCAACACCTTCGGTGTCGAGCTCGAGTTCACCGAGGGCATGCAGTTCGACAAGGGCTACCTGTCCCCGTACTTCGTCACCGACGCCGAGCGTCAGGAGGCGATCCTCGAGGACCCGTACATCCTGATCAACCAGGGCAAGATCTCCTCCATCCAGGAGCTCCTCCCGCTGCTGGAGAAGATCCTTCAGGGTGGCACCTCCAAGCCGCTGCTGATCATCGCCGAGGACGTCGACGGCGAGGCGCTGTCCACCCTGGTGGTCAACAAGATCCGTGGCACCTTCAACGCCGTCGCCGTGAAGGCCCCCGGCTTCGGTGACCGCCGCAAGGCGATCCTCGGCGACATCGCCGTCCTCACCGGCGGCACCGTCATCTCCGAGGAGGTCGGCCTCAAGCTCGACCAGGTCGGCCTGGACGTGCTGGGCACCGCCCGCCGTGTGACCGTCACCAAGGACGAGACGATCCTGGTCGACGGCGCCGGCGACCACGACGCCGTGACCGGCCGGGTCGGCCAGATCAAGGCCGAGATCGCCGCCAGCGACTCCGACTGGGACCGCGAGAAGCTGCAGGAGCGCCTGGCCAAGCTGGCCGGCGGCGTCTGCGTCATCAAGGTCGGCGCCGCCACCGAGGTGGAGCTCAAGGAGCGCAAGCACCGTCTGGAGGACGCCATCTCGGCGACCCGCGCGGCCGTCGAGGAGGGCATCGTCGCCGGCGGTGGCGCCTCCCTGGTGCACGCCGCCAAGGTCCTGGAGGGCGGCCTCGGCCTGTCCGGCGACGAGGCCACCGGTGTCGCCGTCGTCCGCAAGGCGCTGGCCGAGCCGCTGCGCTGGATCGCCCAGAACGCCGGCCTGGAGGGCTACGTCATCACCTCCAAGGTCGCCGACCTGGAGGCCGGCCACGGCTACAACGCCGCCACCGGCGAGTACGGCGACCTGGTGAAGGCCGGCGTCATCGACCCGGTCAAGGTCACCCGCTCCGCCCTGGAGAACGCCGCCTCCATCGCCTCCCTGCTGCTCACCACCGAGACCCTCGTGGTGGAGAAGAAGGAAGAGGAGGAGGCCGGTCACGGTCACTCCCACGGTGGCCACGGCCACGCCCACTGACCCCGGTCGGTAGTCTCGGAGGCCCGGCGGCGCCCTGTGGCGCGGCCGGGCCTCCGGCGTGTCCGGGGCCGGTGGGGTTCCCGATCGGGCCGGTACGGCATTGCCATCAGTAGAATTTTGTGAAGCGCAAAGCCTGCCTTATAACTGAGGCATGATCGAGGCCCGCCACCTCCGTGTCCTGCGCGCCGTCGCCCGGACCGGTTCGTTCTCCGCCGCCGCGCGCGAGCTGGGCTGCACCCAGCCCGCCGTGAGCCAGCAGATGAAGGCCCTGGAGAAGGCGGTGGCCACCCCGCTGGTGGTGCGATCGGGCCGCGGGATGCAGCTGAGCGAGGCCGGCCGGGTGCTGGTGAAGCACGCCACCGGGATCCTCGCCGGGCTGTCTGCCGCCGAGGACGAGGTCGCGGCGATCGCCGGGCTGAGGGCCGGACGGGTGCGGTTGGTGTCGTTCCCGACCGCGAGTTCCACCCTGGTGCCGCCCTCGGTCGCCCGGTTGCGTGCGGCCCATCCGGGGGTCCGCGTGTCGCTGGTGGAGGCGGAGCCGCCGGAGTCGCTGGCGATGCTGCGCGCCGGGGAGTGCGAGGTGGCGCTGGCCTTCCGCTACCCGCACTCGCAGGGCGGCGCGCCGCAGGCCTCCCCGCACGCCACCGCCCGTGAGGCGCGTGCCGAGGCGACCCTGGAGGCCGCGGCCTCCGCGGCGGCCACCGACTGGTCCGACCTGGTGGTCCGCCCACTGCTGGACGACCCGCTGGTGGGCGTGGTGCCCGCCGCGCACCCGCTCGCCGCCGCCGGGCGCCCGGTGGACCTGGCGGAGCTGTCCGGGGAGCAGTGGATCGCCGGCTGCCCGCAGTGCCGGGGGCACCTGGTGGAGCTGTGCGAGGCGGCCGGCTTCGAGCCGCGGATCGACTTCGCCACCGACGACTACCCCGCGGTGGTCGGCCTGGTCGCGGCCGGTCTCGGGGTGGCGGTCCTGCCGGGGCTGGCACTGGACCCGGTGCGCCACGCGGGCGTGGCGACGGTGCCGGTACGGGCCGCCTCCGGCGGTCCGGCGGTGCGCCAGGTGGTTGCGCTGACCCTGCCGGACCTGGCCGAGGTGCCGGCGGTGGCGCTGATGCTGGACCGGCTCACGGCCGTGGCCGCCGCACGCTGAGGGCGGGCGACCCCGCGGGTGTCGTGGCACTCCGGCGGGTCCAACGGGCTTCGTTCGGAAGCTTCTGAAGAAACGTTTCCCCTGCTATCGGTGCGGCGTCAGTGCCGCAGTCCGGCCGGCCTGGTCAGCTGAACCTCCGCCAGGCGGTGCCGGGCGCGCCCGAGCAGCTCCTCGCGTTCGTCCTCGGTGAGGCCGCCCCAGACCCCGTAGGGCTCGCGCACGGCGAGGGCGTGGGCCGCGCACTGCGCCCGTACCGGGCAGCGCATGCAGACCTCCTTGGCACTGGCCTCGCGCGAGCTGCGGGCCGCCCCGCGCTCGCCCTCGGGGTGGAAGAAGAGCGAGCTGTCGACGCCGCGGCAGGCGGCGGAGAGCTGCCAGTCCCAGAGGTCTGCGTTGGGGCCGGGGAGGCGGGAGAAATCTGCCATGGCTCATTCCCTTCAAGGACTCGGACCCGTCGGTTCGGCGAGGCGGCGATGGACCGGTACGGACACCTGGAAATATGACTTACGGCTCCTTCTGGAACAAGTCATCCACAGTCCGGCACAACAGTCAATGACCGTAGATAAGCTATAAAAACGGGCAAAAGGGGCAGGACGTTTGAGTGGTCGCGGTCTGGCAACCGGGTGGCCCCGGGTGCGCCGCAGTCCGCTCCGTGGCGCGCGTGGCGCGCGCACCGCGCACGGCCAGCACAAAAGTGCGGCGTGTGCACCGCGAGGTGGGTGATCGGTAACGGTCCGGCCACGTACAGTGGTGGAGATGGCTCTGAAGGCCGTAACTCATTCGAGTGACGGTCGTTGGATGTGCGGAGGCGGTTAGCGGGCGCTGGACGTCGGGAACGATCGCGGGGACACCGGCGATCCGTACGAGGTCCGTCGCCAATCGGCCGTGTCGGAGAGTGTTCGTACCAGCCAGGAGGCTCAACGTGACGCGGATCTGCTGCGGAGGACGGTCATGACATCCGTACTCGTCTGCGACGATTCCCCGCTCGCCCGGGAGGCGCTTCGCCGGGCGGTCGCGACCGTGCCCGGTGTCGACCGGGTGACCACTGCGACGAACGGTGAGGAGGTCCTCCGCCGCTGGGTGGCCGACCGTTCCGACCTCGTCCTGATGGACGTCCGGATGCCCGGCCTCGGCGGGGTGGAGACGGTGCGGCGGCTGCTGTCCGCCGATCCGGGCGCCCGCATCATCATGCTCACCGTCGCGGAGGACCTGGACGGCGTCGCCCTCGCGGTGGCCGCCGGGGCCCGCGGCTACCTGCACAAGGACGCCTCGCGCGCCGAGCTGCGGGCCACCGTCACCCAGGCGCTCGCCGACCCGACCTGGCGGCTCGCCCCCAGGCGGCTGCGCAGCCCCGACATGGGGGCGGCCCCGACCCTGACGGCGCGTGAGATCCAGGTGCTGGAGGGGATGAGCCACGGCCGCAGCAACGCCGAGATCGGCCGGGAGCTGTTCCTCTCCGAGGACACCGTGAAGACCCACGCGCGCCGGCTCTTCAAGAAGCTCGGTGCCTCGGACCGCGCCCACGCGGTGGCGCTCGGCTTCCGTTGGGGTCTGGTCCGCTGAGCCCCGCTCCGGCTGGGTATCCGACACGGTGACCGCACGGGCGTGTGACGTTGTCGTCCCGAGGCTGCACCATGGAGATGTGGAGCACCTCGGGGACCAGCGGACGGGTGCTGCGGAGACAGGAGTTGCCGCAGCAGGCGGCAGCCCGTGGGGCGGGAGGCGGCACGTGCGCACAGTGGCGACGCATAACGTTCCGATGCACAAGTCCGGACGCGGTGCCGCGTTTTCCGCGTCGACCAGGCACCATGGACCGATGCGTGACGACGAGGCCAGCGCTTCGGGCGAGGCTCAGCCCGAGCCGGCCCAGGCCGACGAGGCCGTCCCCGACGGCCAGGGCGTGGACCAGTCGTACGCGGAAACGCCCGAGGTCAGGCCGCCCGTGCTGGGCGGCGGCACCTCCCCGCTGGTCGCCTCGCTGGTCGCGGCGGCCGTCCGCGGCGAGGGCCCGGCGATCGACGCCCTGCTCGCCTACGTCCACCCGCTCGCCCTGCGCTACTGCCGGGGACGGCTGGTCCGGCTCCCAGGCGGGGCGCGGCACCACGTGGACGACGTGGTGCAGGAGGTCTGCGTGGCGGTGCTCTGCGCACTGCCGCGCTACCGCGACACCGGCCGCCCGTTCGAGGCGTTCGTGTACGGCATCGCCGCGCACAAGATCGCCGATCTGCAGCGGGCGGCGATGCGCGGTCCCGGCTCCACCGTCATCCCGCAGGACGACCTGCCCGAGACGCCGGACGAGTCGCTCGGCCCGGAGGAGCGGGCGCTGCTCAGCAGCGACGCGGCCTGGATCCGCGAGCTGCTCTCCAACCTGCCGGCCCGCCAGCGCGAGCTGGTGCTGCTCCGGGTGGCCGCCGGACTCTCCGCGGAGGAGACCGGCGAGGTGCTGGGGATGTCGCCGGGCGCCGTCCGGGTCGCCCAGCACCGGGCGCTCAGCCGGCTCCGGGCGCTCGCGGAAGAGTCCTCCTGAGATCGGTGTTGTCAAGGGGGCGCGAGTCGATACTCCGCGACACCAGTACCATGGGGTATCGGCACCTGGTCAGGTTGCCAAAGTTCCGTGGGCGCGTGCGGGGTTCCGTCGGAGGTTCCTCCAGTCGCCCGGCGTCTTGGTGGCCAAGCCCTGTGCCGGTGCGCGCGGGTGGGACGAGGCTGTACCGCGGCCGTCCTCCCGGCTGAGAGAGCTACGCGGCCCGGTGAACCCCATGCCGGCCGTGCCAGAGATCGACGGCCAAGCCACGGAAGGTCCCTTCAGATGTCTTACAACGCCGCAGGCGTACCCGAGAAGTTCGCGATGCTCGGGCTCACGTACGACGACGTCCTGCTGCTGCCCGGGGCCTCCGAGGTGCTGCCCAACCAGGTCGACACCTCCTCTCGGGTGTCCCGCAACGTCCGGGTGAACATCCCGCTGCTGTCGGCCGCGATGGACAAGGTCACCGAGTCGCGGATGGCCATCGCGATGGCCCGCCAGGGCGGCGTCGGCGTGCTGCACCGCAACCTCTCGGTCGAGGACCAGGTCAACCAGGTCGACCTGGTCAAGCGCTCCGAGTCCGGCATGGTGACCGACCCGATCACGGTCGGCCCGGAGACCACGCTGGCCGAGGCCGACGCGCTGTGCGCGAAGTTCCGGATCAGCGGCGTGCCGATCGCCGACCCGGACGGCAAGCTCCTGGGCATCGTCACCAACCGGGACATGGCCTTCGAGTCGGACCGGCACCGCAAGGTCCGCGAGATCATGACGCCGATGCCGCTGATCACCGGCAAGGTGGGCATCTCCGGCGAGGACGCCATGGCGCTGCTCCGCCGCCACAAGATCGAGAAGCTGCCGCTGGTCGACGACGAGGGCCGGATCAAGGGCCTGATCACGGTCAAGGACTTCGTCAAGGCGGAGAAGTACCCGAACGCGGCCAAGGACGCCGAGGGCCGGCTGCTGGTCGGTGCGGCCGTCGGCGCCAGCGCCGAGGCCTTCGACCGCGCCCAGGCGCTGGTCGGCGCGGGCGTCGACTTCCTGGTCGTGGACACCTCGCACGGCCACAGCCACAACGCGCTGGCCTGGATCGAGAAGATCAAGTCCGCCGTCGCGGTCGACGTGGTCGGCGGCAACGTGGCCACCCGTGACGGCGCGCAGGCGCTGATCGACGCCGGCGTGGACGGCGTCAAGGTCGGCGTCGGCCCCGGCTCGATCTGCACCACCCGCGTGGTCGCCGGGATCGGCGTCCCGCAGGTCACCGCGATCTACGAGGCCGCGGTCGCCTGCCGGGCGGCCGGCGTGCCGGTGATCGGCGACGGCGGCCTGCAGTACTCCGGTGACATCGGCAAGGCGCTCGCCGCCGGTGCCGACACCGTGATGCTCGGTTCGCTGCTGGCGGGCTGCGAGGAGTCCCCGGGCGAGCTGATGTTCATCAACGGCAAGCAGTTCAAGTCCTACCGCGGCATGGGCTCGCTGGGCGCCATGCAGTCGCGCGGCCAGGGCCGCTCGTACTCCAAGGACCGCTACTTCCAGGCCGAGGTCGCCTCGGACGACAAGCTCGTCCCCGAGGGCATCGAGGGCCAGGTGCCCTACCGGGGCCCGCTGTCCGCCGTGCTGCACCAGCTGGTCGGCGGTCTGCGCCAGACCATGGGCTACGTCGGCGCCGCGTCCGTCGCCGAGATGGAGAGCAAGGGCCGGTTCGTCCGGATCACCTCGGCGGGCCTCAAGGAGAGCCACCCGCACGACATCCAGATGACCGTCGAGGCCCCGAACTACACCAGCCGCTGACCCGCGGCTCCAGGGCCCGTCACCGCTCGCGCGCGGTGGCGGGCCCTTCGCCGTACGCCCGGCCGTTGATCTCCACCACCGCTCCCGCGGTCCGGGTCGTCACCGGCGGGACCCGGTCCGGGACACGGCTCGTCCCGGTGGGATGGGCGGGCCGCCCGTCCGTCCCTCGGCCGGGTGCCGCGCGGGGGCGGGCCGGTACGGGATACTGGGGGGCGGCCGGGGTGACCCGGCAGGCAGATGCAAGCAGCAGAAGGGCTCGAAGTGACTGAGATCGAGATCGGGCGTGGCAAGCGCGGCCGCCGGGCGTACGCCTTCGACGACATCGCCGTCGTCCCCAGCCGCCGTACTCGTGACCCGAAGGAGGTCTCGATCGCCTGGCAGATCGACGCCTACCGCTTCGAGCTGCCCTTCCTGGCGGCCCCGATGGACAGCGTGGTCTCGCCCGCGCAGGCGATCGCCATCGGCCAGCTCGGCGGCCTCGGGGTGCTGAACCTCGAAGGCCTGTGGACCCGGTACGAGGACCCGCAGCCGCTGCTGGACGAGATCGCCACCATCACCGACGAGGCCGCCGCCACCCGGCGCCTCCAGGAGATCTACGCCGCGCCGATCAGGGCCGAGCTGATCGGGCAGCGGATCAAGGAGGTCCGCGACTCCGGCGTCGTGACCGCCGCCGCGCTCTCCCCGCAGCGCACCGCCGAGTTCTCCAAGGCCGTCGTCGACGCGGGCGTGGACGTCTTCGTGATCCGCGGCACCACGGTCTCCGCCGAGCACGTCTCCGGCGCGGCCGAGCCGCTCAACCTCAAGCAGTTCATCTACGAGCTGGACGTCCCGGTGATCGTCGGCGGCTGCGCCACGTACACCGCCGCCCTGCACCTGATGCGCAGCGGCGCGGCCGGCGTGCTGGTCGGCTTCGGCGGCGGCGCCGCCCACACCACCCGCAACGTGCTCGGCATCCAGGTGCCGATGGCGACCGCCGTCGCCGACGTGGCCGCGGCCCGCCGCGACTACATGGACGAGTCGGGCGGCCGGTACGTGCACGTGATCGCGGACGGCGGTGTCGGCTACAGCGGCGACCTGGCCAAGGCCGTCGCCTGCGGCGCGGACGCGGTGATGATCGGTGCCGCGCTGGCCCGGGCCACCGACGCGCCCGGCAAGGGCTACCACTGGGGCATGGAGGCCGTGCACGAGGAGCTGCCGCGCGGCAAGGTGGTCGACCTCGGCACGGTGGGCACCACCGAGGAGATCCTCACCGGTCCGTCGCACACCCCGGACGGCACCATGAACCTGTTCGGCGCGCTGCGCCGGGCCATGGCCACCACGGGCTACTCGGAGCTCAAGGAGTTCCAGCGCGTCGAGGTCACCGTCAACCCGGGTGTGCACCACCGCTGACGGGTCGTCGTTCCGGGCCGGGCCCCCGCCGTGCGGCGGGGGCCCGGCCGCGTTCCACGGGCCGTCAGGTGTGGTCATGGTGCGCTCCTCGGGGAGAGTCTGTGCGCGGCTCCGGGCCGCGACGGCTGTTTCCGGTCACGGGTCGGGTACGGAATGCCCGGTTCCGGTACGGATCTTCGTCCTCAACCCCGGGGCGGGTGGTCGGGGACCGAAGGAACAGGAGATGATGGAGACTTGGCGTCTCGGAGCCGGGCGCCGGGTGCGCGGGTGATGTCCCCGGGTAGTACCCGCGCCGGCCGATGCGCCGTCACTTCGACCGCCAGCAGCACGCGGGCCAGCAACACTTGGGGGAGCGCACCGATGACTCAGGCGCAGGAGTCCACGGGCCGACTGCTGGCCGGGCGCTACCGGCTCAAGGCCGTGCTCGGCAGCGGCGGCATGGGTACCGTCTGGCGGGCCGAGGACGAGATGCTCGGCCGGATCGTCGCGGTCAAGGAACTGCGCATGCACGGCGGGGTGGACGAGGACGAGAAGCACCGCCTGATCGTCCGTACCCTGCGCGAGGCCAAGGCGACCGCCCGGATCCGGCACACCGCCGCCGTCACCGTCTTCGACGTGGTCGAGGAGGACGAGCGGCCCTGGATCGTCATGGAGCTGGTCGAGTCCCGCTCGCTGGCCGAGGTGATCAAGGACGACGGGCCGGTCACCCCGGTCCGCGCCGCCGAGATCGCGCTCGAACTGCTCGGGGTGCTCGGCGCCGCGCACAGCCACGGCATCCTGCACCGGGACGTCAAGCCGTCCAACGTGCTGATCGGCGAGGACGGCCGGGTGGTGCTCACCGACTTCGGCATCGCCAGCGTCGAGGGCGACACCTCGATCACCTCCACCGGCATGCTGGTCGGCGCTCCCTCGTACATCTCGCCCGAGCGCGCCAAGGGTCACAAGCCCGGCCCGCCGGCCGACCTGTGGTCGTTGGGCGGCACGCTGTACGCGATGGTCGAGGGCAAGCCGCCGTACGACCGGGGGTCGGCGCTGGCCACCCTCACCGCCGTGATGACCGAGGACCTGCCCGCCTCCGAGAAGGCCGGGCCGCTCTGGCCGGTGATCGAGGGGCTGCTGGAGAAGGACCCGGCGCTGCGGCTGGACGCCTCGGAGACCCGGTCGATGCTCAGGCGGATCGTCGCGGCGGGCGTGACCCGGGCCGAGGCCACCACCCAGCAGGCCGTGCCGGTGAAGGCCGCCGACGAGGTACCGGCGGGGAAGACCGAGGACAAGGCCGGGGCGAAGGCCGACGCGAAGCCCGGCGCGAAGGCCGCCGACGCGAAGGCCGACGCGAAGCCCGGCGCGAAGGCCGCCGACGCGAAGGCCGACGCGAAGTCGGGTGCGAAGTCCGGGGCGGGCGCCGCGAAGCCGAAGCCGGTGCCGGTGGCCGCGGCGGACCCGAAGCCCGAGCCGGGCACCGGGTCGAAGCCGGCGTCCGGGGCGGCCGCGAAGGGCGCCGCCGGCGCCGCCGCCGGGTCGGCGGTGAAGCGGCCCGCGCCGGCGCCCGCGGCGAAGGCCGAGCCCGCAGCGGCGATGGGCCTGATCGGGACGGTCCGGGTCGGCAGCCGCGCCGGTGAGCCCGCGCCGATCCCGGCGCCGCCGCTGACCGTGCCCGTCGCCCCGGCCCCGGCCACCGAGGTGCTGCCGGCCGTCGCCCCCGCCCGGGACCGCCGCCGGCTGGGACTGGCAGTCGGCGCGGTCGTGTTCGTACTGGCGCTGATAGCCGTGATCGCTCTGGCGCTGCACGGCGGCGGCGGGCGGAGCACGGCCGACGCGCCCGCGCAGGTCGGCCCGGCCCCCGGCTCCACCGCACCCGACCAGACGGCCGGCTCGGGCGGCACGGCCGGGACGGGCGCGGCGGGCGGCCAGGCGGTCTCGCCGGCCGCGACCCCGGCGACCCCCGCCCCGTCGCCCTCCGGAGGCACCGGAGGCGCCGGAGGCGCGGGTGGCACCGCGCCGGCCGGAGCGACGAGCGGCGGCGGCACCTCGCCGAGCTCGGCGGCCCCGGCCGTGCCGCCCGTCTCCCAGGGAGCCGCGGTGCCGGCGGGCTACACCCTCTACCAGGACGGCTTCTCGATCGCGCTGCCGGATTGGCTGAAGCTCGACTCCTCCTCGTCCACCCGCCGGACCTTCAAGGGCAACGGCTCCACCCTGGTCGTGGAGTGGACCACCACCCCCGGGGCCAACGCGCTGAAGGACTGGCAGGAGCAGGAGCACTCGGCCCGGTTCGACAACTACCAGCGGGTCGGGATCACCGCCGCACCGTTCCGCGGCTGGACCAACTCCGCCGACTGGGAGTGGACGTTCACCCGCTCCGGCACGGCCATGCACGCGGTCAACCGCGGTTTCGTCACCGGCAAGTACGGCTACGCGATCTACTGGACGATGCCGGAGTCGGACTGGAGCGGGCAGCAGGCCACCACCGCCCGTCAGGTCTCGTACGACACCTTCCAGCCGGCGCCCTGACACTGCGCTCCGGCGCCGTCCCGACGCCGCCGCTCCGGTGGCGCCCTGACCGCGGGCGGCGGCTCAGCCGATCAGGCGCTGCTTGGCGCGGCTGAACTCCTCCGCGGTCAGCGCGCCACCGGCGTGCAGGGCGGCCAGGCGCTCCAGTTGGTCGAGCAGTTCGGCCCCGGAGGCGGCCGCGACCGCGGGGAGGGCGGGGGCGGCCGCGGCGCTGCGGGCGTCGGCCGAGGCCCGGCGGACCTGCTCCGCGAACACCTCCGCCTTGGCGACCTCCTCGAAGCGGTGTGCGCCGGTGAGCGCCACCACCCGCAGGATCTCGCCGTTGAGCCGGGACCTGGTCACCGTCACGTCGGTGACCGCGGTCAGCGCAACCGGCAGTGGCGGCTTGCCGTCCTTCAGGAAGAGCAGCCGGTGCGTCGTGAGGACCAGGACGCCCTTGCGGAAGTGGTCGGGGTGGCGCCCCGCCGTCGCCGCGACCGGTTGCTCGCCGGCCTCCACGGCGGCCTCCACGCTGCGCACCGCCGCCGCCCTGGCGTCGTTGCTGCCGTTGCCCAGGAGGTCGAAGCCCGCCTCGATCAGATCCGTCCAGTCCATGGGCCGACCCTACCCGCGGCGGGCCACGTACTCTGGCCGGTACGAGCAGCCCGAACCCCTGTCAGAGGAACATGCATGCGAGCGGCACCGGGGCAGATGGTGGCCGGGCGGTACCGGGTGACGGACCGTCCGGAGATCGGTGTGGCCGCGCAGGACCTGCGGACCGGGGGCCAGGTGCTGCTGCACGCGCTGGAGCTGCCGGAGCTGCTGATCCCCGGTCAGCCGATGGCCGAGCCGGACCCGGAGTACGGGCCGCGCATAGCACTGCGGGTGGCCGAGGAGGTGGCCGCGGCGCCGCGCCACCCCCGCCTGCTGGTCGGCGTCGACGTGGTGGCCGAAGGGGACACCCTCTGGGTGGCCGAGGAGCGGCTGCCGGGTGCCCGGCTGTCCGAACTCGCGGGACAGGGGCCGGTACCCCCGTACCGGGTGGCGGAGCTCGGCGCGGACCTGGCGGGCGCCCTGCGGGCGCTGCACGAGGCGGGTCTGCCGCACGGCAACGTCACCGCCGACTCCGTCCTGGTCTGCGAGGACGGTGCCGCGCTGCTCGGCGGCCTGCTGCTCGGGGTGGCCGAGGAGACGCTGTGCTCGGCGCTCGGCGGCCCGGTGCCGCGCCGGGTGTACGAGGCCCGCGCGGTGCTGCTCGGACCGCGGGCCGAGCGCTGGCCGCCCGACGCGGGCCCCGAGGCGGACTGTTGGGCGCTCGGGGTGCTGCTGTACCGGCTGCTGACCGGGTACGGGCCGTACCCGGAGGACGACCTGCCGACCCTGCTGGCGGCGGTGCGGGACGGCCGGACGCACCCGGCGGACGGCTGCGGCCCACTGCGTTCCCTGGTGGAGCGGCTGCTGGCGGTCGACCCGGCGGGCCGGCCGGACGCCGTGCAGGTCCAGCGGGAGCTGCGCGAGCTGCTGGTCGGGGCGCCGGAGCCGTTCGGCCCGGAGCCGGCCGTGCCGCCGCTGCTGCCGGTCCGCCGCCCGGACGGCCCGGTGGTCCCGTACCGGGGCCGGGCGGGCCGGGCCGTGGGCCGGGGGGAGGGGCGGACGGCCGGCGCGCGGCCGTCCGCGGAGCTGACCCACCGTCACCGCGCCCCCCTGGTGCCGCCGGCGCTGCTCGGCCCGCTGCTGGTGGGCGGGGTGCTGGTGGCGCTGCTGGCGGCGCTGGCCGCGGTGGTGCTGGTGTCCGGCTGAGCGGTCGGCGGACCCGGATCCGGCGGTCGGCCGGGCCTGGGATTCCGGCCCCGGCCCGGTACGCCTAGGCTTGGGCCGGAAGATGTCCGGACGGTGAGTCTGAGGTGCACCGAAACCTCCGTCAGGGTGACGGTGGACTGATGAGGGGGAACGGTCGCCATGGGTGGACAGGATCAGGCGGCAGGGGTGGGGACGGGCCGACTGCTGGCCGGTCGGTACGCGCTGGGGGAGCGCCTGGGCCGGGGCGGGATGGGCACCGTCTGGCGGGCCCGGGACGAGATGCTCGACCGTGACGTCGCGGTCAAGGAGCTGACCGTCAGCCACCTGTCCGAGGAGGATCTGGAGATCCTGCAGACCCGGATGAAGCGGGAGGCGCGGGCCGCCGCGCGGATCAAGCACCCCGGCGTGATCACCATCCACGACGTGCTGGAGCAGGACGGCCGGCCGTGGATCGTGATGGAGCTGGTCGACGGCCGCTCGCTGGCCGACGTGATCTCGCAGGACGGTCTCCTGCGGCCGCAGGAGGCCGCCGAGGTGGGCCTTCAGGTGCTGGCGGCGCTGCACCGCGGCCATCAGCTCGGGGTGCTGCACCGGGACGTCAAGCCGGCCAACGTGCTGCTGGAGCACACCAGCGGGCGGGTCGTGCTGCTGGACTTCGGCATCGCCAAGTTCGAGGGCGCCGGGGCCGTGGAGCTCACCCGCCCCGGCGACCTGGTGGGTTCCCCCGACTACCTGGCGCCCGAGCGGGCGCAGGGCGAGCGCCCGGGCCCGGCCTCGGACCTGTGGGCGCTGGGCGCGACGCTCTGGGCGGCGGTCGAGGGCACCTCGCCGTTCCGCCGGGACAGCCCGCTGAGCACGCTGACCGCGGTGGTCGAGGAGCCGCTGCCGGAGACGGCCAGGGCCGGTGCGCTCGGTCCGGTGCTGGCCGCGCTGATGGCCAAGGACCCGGCCGGGCGGCCGGGCGCGGACGAGGCGATGCGGATGCTGCGGGAGGTGGTCGCCGGGCACACCGTGGGCATGAAGCCGCGGGTGCCCGAGCAGATGCCCACCAGCCACGTCCCGGTGGTGGACCGGGTCGAGGCCGCCGAGCAGGAGCCGACCCCCGTCCGGTCCGAGGCCGGGCCGACGCCGACGCCGGTGTCGACGCCGGAGGTCGCGACCGCGCCCGTCCCGGCCGTGCCGCGGCCGCGGCGCCGGGCCCTGCGGCTGACCCTGATCGGGCTGGTGGTGGCCGCCCTGGTGGGTGGTGGCGCGTACGTGGCGCGGGAGCGGCTGGGCGGGACGTCGCCGTCCGCGCCCGTGGTCAGACCGACCGGTCTGGCCGTGCCGGACCCGGCACCGGACGGTTACCAGTGGGTGGACGACCCGGCGGGCTTCCGGTTCCTGCTGCCCACGACCGGGACGTGGGTGCGCACCACCGAGAACAGCGAGATCTACTACAGCCCCGACAACAAGGTGCACTACCTCCAGTTCGCGGTGACCGTCGGCCAGGCCCTGAGCCCGAACGAGCACCTGCAGGAGATGGAGCAGAGCGTCACCAAGAACCGGCAGGGCTACAAGCGGGAACAGCTCGCGGACATCAAGGTGAACGGGTACCAGGGCGCGGTCTGGGAGTTCAGCTACACCACGGCGGACAACTCGGGCACCCGGCGGCACCTGAAGGAGGCCGAGTTCCGGGACGAGAACGGCACGTCGTACGACATCCTGTCGGCCGGGCCGGACAAGGACCGCACCGACTCCCAGAAGCGCTTCACCACCGTGCTGAACCACTTCACGGTGCTCCGCTGAGGGTCGCGCGGCCCCTCGGGACGTCAAGCCTCTGTCGCAGACAGTTTCCTGTTACTGGCGGGTACCGAACTGGCCCGCCAGGGCCTAGGCTGCGCTCATGACGGACATCACGGCAGACGGACAGGCCGGCTCCCGCACCGGGACCGGGCGCAACCCCGCCGCCCCGGGCGGCGCCCGCACGGTCGCCTCGGCGGTCACGCCGGCCGTGGTCGCCCGGCTCGCCAGGGGCATCACCGCGGCCGGGGAACCGGAGCGGGTGCACACCACCGCCCCGCTCACCGGGGACCGGCTGGCGAGCCTCCCGCAGTCCACCCCGGCCGACGTCGAGGCGGCGTACCGGCTCGCCCGGCGGGCGCAGAAGGCCTGGGCCGCGCTGCCGGTCCGCCGCCGCGCCGCCGTCCTGCTGCGCTTCCACGACCTGCTGCTGCGCCGCCAGGACGAGGTCCTCGACCTGATCCAGGCGGAGACCGGCAAGGCCCGGCTGCACGCCTTCGAAGAGGTGATGGCCGCCGCGATGGCCGCCCGCCACTACGGCCGCAAGGCGTCCTCGTACCTGCGCGACCGCCGCCGCGGCGGCGCCCTGCCGGTGCTCACCCGGACGGTGGAGGCGCGCCGGCCCAAGGGCGTGATCGGCCAGATCTCGCCGTGGAACTACCCGCTGGAGCTCTCCGTCGGGGACGCCCTGCCCGCCTTCGTGGCCGGCAACGCGGTCGTCAACAAGCCCGACACCCAGACCGCGCTGACCGCGCTGTGGGCCCGCGAACTGCTGGTCGAGGCCGGGCTGCCGGCCGACTGCTGGCAGATCGTGATCGGCGACGGCCCGGTGATCGGCCCCGCCGTCGTGGAGCACGCCGACTACGTCTCCTTCACCGGCTCCACCCGCACCGGACGGCAGGTCGCCCAGCAGGCCGCCGGCCGCCTGGTCGGCGCCTCGCTGGAGCTCGGCGGCAAGAACGCCATGCTGGTGCTGGCCGACGCGGACGTCGAGAAGGCCGCCGAGGGCGCTGTCCGGGCCTGCTTCTCCTCCGCCGGGCAGCTCTGCATCTCGATCGAGCGGCTCTTCGTGCACCGCTCGATCGCGGACCGCTTCCTGGCCCGGTTCGCCGAGCGCACCTCCGCGCTGCGGCTCGGCGGGGCGCTGGCGTACGGGGCGGACATGGGCTCGCTGGTGTCCGACCGCCAGCTGGAGACCGTCACCCGGCACATCGAGGAGGCGGTCAAGGCCGGCGCCACGGTGGTCGCCGGCGGCCGGGCCCGCCCGGACCTCGGCCCGCTCTTCCACGAGCCGACCATCCTGGACGGCGTCACCGACGCGATGGCCGTCTGCGCCGAGGAGACCTTCGGCCCGGTCGTCTCGATCTACCGCTTCGACAGCGAGGACGAGGCCGTCGAGGCCGCCAACGCCACCCCGTACGGCCTCAACTCCAGCGTCTGGACCAAGGACCTGCGGCGCGGCCGGGCGGTCGCCGCCCGCCTGCACACCGGCACGGTCAACGTCAACGAGGCCTACGCCGCGGCGTACGGCTCGGTGTCCTCCCCGATGGGCGGCATGGGCGAGTCCGGCCTCGGCCGCCGGCACGGTGCGGAGGGCATCCTGCGCTACACCGAGGCGCAGACCATCGCCACCCAGACGGTGCTGCCGATCGGGCCGTCGCTGGGCATGGACGACGAGAGGTTCGCCGCGCTGTTCACCGCCGGCCTGAAGACGATGAAGGCCCTGGGCCTGAAGTAGGCGGCCCGCTCCACGCACCCCCCACGATCCTCGAAGGAGCAACGGCAGATGGCGGACAGCGACGGTCTCGACTACGACGTGGTCGTGGTGGGCTCGGGCTTCGGCGGCTCGGTCGCCGCACTCCGGCTGACCGAGAAGGGCTACCGGGTCGCCGTCCTGGAGGCCGGCCGCCGGTTCGGCCGCGACGAGCTGCCGAAGAACTCCTGGGACACCCGGAACTACCTCTGGGCGCCCGCCCTCGGCCTGTACGGGATCCAGCGGATCCACCTGCTGGCCAACGTCCTGGTGCTCGGCGGTGCGGGCGTCGGCGGCGGTTCGCTGAACTACGCCAACACCCTGTACGTGCCGCCGAAGGCGTTCTTCGAGGACCGGCAGTGGAAGCACATCACCGACTGGCAGCAGGAGCTCGCACCCCACTACGACCAGGCGCAGCGGATGCTCGGGGTGCGCACCAACCCGACCGTGACGCCGTCCGACGTCCACCTGAAGGCCGCCGCCGAGACGATGGGGGTCGGTGACACCTTCCACCTCGCCCCGGTCGGGGTCTTCTTCGGCGACGGCGAGGACGGCGACGGCTCCGCCAAGACCGCACCGGGCGGCGAGGTGCCCGACCCGTACTTCGGCGGGGCCGGGCCGAGCCGCCGGGCCTGCACCGAGTGCGGCGAGTGCATGACCGGCTGCCGGCACGGCGCCAAGAACACCCTGGTGGAGAACTACCTCCACCTCGCCGAGCGCAACGGCGCCGAGATCCACCCGCTGACCACCGTCGCCCGGATCCGACCGCTGGGCGACGGCTTCGCCGTGGACGTGCGCCGCACCGACTCCCGTTCCAAGGACCCGGTCCGGGCCGGCGCCCGGACGATCACCGCCGCCCGGGTGGTCGTCGCGGCCGGGACCTACGGCACCCAGACGCTGCTGCACCGGATGCGGGACGGCGGGCACCTGCCCGGCATCTCGCCGCGGCTCGGCGAGCTCACCCGGACCAACTCCGAGGCGCTGGTGGGTGCTTCGACCACGGACCGGCGCTACGGCGAGCGGGTCGACTTCACCCGGGGCGTCGCCATCACCTCCTCGATCCACCCGGACGAGAACACCCACATCGAGCCCGTCCGCTACGGCAAGGGCTCCAACGCGATGGGCGCGCTGAGCATCCAGCAGGTGCCCGGCGCCGGCCGCGGCCCGCGCTGGCTGCGGTACCTGGTCACGGCGGCGCGGCACCCGGTGATCTTCGCCCAGTCGATGAACCAGCACCGCTGGTCGGAGAAGACCATCATCGGCCTGGTGATGCAGTCGCTGGACAACTCGCTGACCGTCTCGCTGAAGAAGTCCGGCATCGGCAAGGGGAAGCTGACCTCGCGGCAGGGCCACGGCGCGCCCAACCCGACCTGGATCCCGGCCGCCGAGGAAGCCGCCAAGGCGCTCGCCGCCTCGATCAACGGCTATGCCGGCAGCTCCGCCGGCGAGATCTTCGACATCCCGCTGACCGCCCACTTCATCGGCGGCTGCGCGATCGCCGACAGCCCGGACACCGGCGTGGTCGACCCCTACCACCGGCTCTTCGGCCACCCGGGGATCAGCGTGGTGGACGGCTCGACCATCTCCGCCAACCTGGGCGTCAACCCCTCGCTGACCATCACCGCGCAGGCGGAGCGGGCCCTGTCGATGTGGCCCAACAAGGGCGAGCCGGACCGGCGCCCCGGCCAGCAGGAGCCCTACCGGCGGGTCCCGGCGGTCGCCCCGCACCGGCCGGCCGTCCCCTCCGGGGCCTTCGGCGCGCTGCTGCTGCCGGTCCCCGAGGTGCCCGCCCGGCGCCCCGCACCGGCCGGCGCGACCGCGCCGGAGGAGGCCCGGGACCAGGCGCAGGACCAGGCACCGGAGGAGGCCCGGGACCAAGCGCAGGGGCAGGACTGAGGGCCCCGGGAAGCCGGTTGACACCGTTCGAAGGCCGATGGGATAAACGGGCTTCGGGCGAGACACCAGGGGGAATGGCGTGGCGGCGATCTGCACGTCCTGTGGAGCGGGGTCCGCGGACGGGGCGCGGCGCTGCGCCGCCTGCGGCCGGCCGTTCGGCGAACCGGCGGCCGGGTCCGCGATCAGCGAGGTGATCGAGGTCGGCGGTTCCGGCGCGTACGCCGGGCTGGCCGCCGCGCCCGGGTTCACCGCCGGACCGGCGCCGAGCGGCCCGCCGCCGCTGGGCCGGTGGGGCCGCGGCGTCCCGTACGACCCCTCGGCGGGCCGGCCGGAACTGCTGCGCAGGCTGCTCAGCCCCGACTGGGTGCCCGCCCTGCGGGCGCTGGTGCCGCCGACCGCCGTCCTGCTGCTGGTGCCGCTGCTGCTGGCGATGCCCGAGGACGTGATCGGCGGCGGGTACCCGTTCAGCAACCGGTTCGGGGCCGCGGCGGTGCTGACCACGGCCGCGTTCGGGGCGCCGCTGCACAGTGCGGCGCGCGGGTTCTCGGTGGTCGGCTACGAGACCGACATGCGGCTGCTGCCGCTGACCGTGCTGGTGCTGTGGCTGGGGGCCCTGTGGCTCGGGCTGCGGCCCGCGCTGCGGAGCTGGCGGGTCCGCTCCGGCGGTGAGGTGACCACGCGGCGGGCGCTGCTGGAGACCGCCCGGGTGGCGGGCCTGGCCGGGCTGGTGGCCGTGCTGGTCGGGGCGGCGGCCGGCACCAGGACCGGCGAGCCGTCCGCCCGCTACCTGGACGACCCCGGGGCGGCCCCCGGCCGGTTCGGCCTGTCGCTCAGCCCGCGGGAGACGCTGGAGGCGGGCTGGGCCCAGTCGGCGGGCTGGACGGTGCTCCTGGCGGCGCTGACCGCCTTCCTGGTGTTCGGCACGGACGTGCTGCGCCGGGCGGCCTGGCAGCGGCCCGGAGCGCGCGGCTGGCTGGTCGGCGCCCTGGTCTCGGGCCGGGTGGCGGCGGCCTCGGTCGGCGCGGCCTCGCTGGCTGCGACGGTGGTGGTGCTCGCCCAGGACGGCCTGCCGGCGGACCCGCTGTGGCTGCTGCTGATCCCCAACGGCGGGCTGCTGCTGCTCGGCTTCGGCTCGGGGGCGAGCCTGGAGGGCACGGCGACCTCCTCGCTCCCCTCCGACGGGCTGAGCCAGTTCAAGGCCTCGCTGTTCGACCTCCAGGACTACAGCGGGCACTGGCGCTGGGCGGTGCTGCTCGCGGTCGGCTCGGCCTGCCTGCTCGGCTGGTCCGCGTACCGGCGCCGGCTCGACGCCGTGGACCGGATCCGGCTGGCCGTGGTGCACACCGTGGTGCTCACCGTGCCGATGCTGGTGGCCGGGATGGGGCTGGGCTTCCGGACGCGGCCGGTGGGTGGCGGCCCGAAGCTGTCCGCCGACCGTCCGGAGCTGCACTCCGAGGCACACACCACGATCGGCCTGGCGCTGGTCAGCGTGCTGGTGGCCAACCTGCTGTGGACGGCGCTGGGGGCGCTGGCGCTGCCGCCGCTGCTGTCGGCGGTCCGCGGCCGGCGCGCGGGTGCGGGCGCGGGTGCGCCGGTGCGGCCGCCGTTCCCGCCGCCGCCGTCGGTCGCACCGGTCGCGGCGGCGGTGGAGCCGGTGCCCGAGACCCCGGCCGTGCCCGAGACCCCGGCCGCGCCGCCGGCGATCCCGCCGCAGTACGCCCCCGAGGTGATCGACTCGCACGAGGAGTTCCGGCGGCCCGCCGGCTCCTGACCGGCACCGGCACGGCACGGGCGCCGCACCGGCCCCGGGTCCGAGTCCGGACGAGGCAAAGGGCCCCGCGGGGGAACGGGGCCCTTTGTCGTTCAGCACGCGGCGTCAGGGCGGCACCGGTGCTGGGGTGACGGCGCCGGGGGAGGAGCGCCGTCGGGTCGGGCGGTTCGGGGAGGGCGACGGCACCTGCTCGGGTGGGCAGGTGTGCGCCGCGCGGATGCGGGGTACGGCCCGTCCTCACGGAGCGTGATCCGCGGCCGGTGTCGTCGCACGCCGGACGACGGCTGCGGACCGCCGGCCCGGGACCGTCGTCAACGGTGCTCAGGCCAACCCCCACAACCAGCATCGTGCTGGACGGAGGCCTTACTGTGCAACCGATTCGACACAGTTCGGCACAGTCCAATTTCGAGCAGCTCCGAGCACGGTGGCTGCCGGGGGACGGTTCGGGACGCTCGGCGGGACGGTTCGTCGGCCCCGCGATCGACTACTCTGCGTAGTAGTTGCAAGCAGGGGCGCACGGGGGAGTGCACCGGAGCGGACCGGTCCGCCGAGAGAGCGGCGGGCGGCGCCGGGCGTCCCCGGGTACCGTTCCGCCGCCCCCTTGCCGGTCAGTCGTGGCCGGATCGCTGTCCCCTGCTGTCCGGCCACGGCACCGGGGCGCGGTCCCACGGCGGGCCTGGCCCGCCACGCGCGCCGGTGGACTGGGATGACTTCCACGCGTGGTCCTGCCGACCGCGCGGTCACCGCCGCACCTGGGGGGTGCGCCGGGGCCGGACGGTCGTGTGGAGCAACGATCCGGCGCCGGGCGCGGTCACGGCCCGGGCGGGTGGCAAGCGGGTGAACCGGGGGCCTGCCGCGTGCCCGGTAGACTCGGAGCCATACCCCCGCCCGTCGCCCGTCGCCCCCTGTCAAGGGCGTGTGGCGCGCGACACCTTCTGATACCCATGCCGGAAGGCCGTCCGTGTCCTCTGCTCTTCCCGACCAGTCCGTAGCCGAGAACGACACCGTCCTGGTGGTCGACTTCGGCGCCCAGTACGCCCAGCTCATCGCCCGTCGGGTGCGTGAGGCCCGGGTCTACAGCGAGATCGTGCCGAGCACCATGCCGGTCGCCGAGATGCTCGCCAAGAACCCGAAGGCGATCATCCTCTCCGGTGGCCCCTCGTCGGTCTACGAGGAGGGTGCCCCGCGGCTCGACCGCGCGATCTTCGAGGCCGGGGTCCCGGTCTTCGGCATGTGCTACGGCTTCCAGCTGATGGCGATCACGCTCGGCGGCACCGTCGACAACAGCGGCGCCCGCGAGTACGGCCGCACCCCGCTGCACGTCAGCCGGACGGGCTCGACGCTCTTCGAGGGCACTCCCGCCGAGCAGTCGGTGTGGATGTCGCACGGCGACGCCTGCTCGGCCGCGCCCGAGGGCTTCACCGTGACCGCCTCCACCGACGTGGTCCCGGTCGCCGCCTTCGAGAACGACGAGCGCCGGCTGTACGGCGTGCAGTACCACCCCGAGGTGCTGCACTCCACGCACGGCCAGCAGATCCTGGAGCACTTCCTCTACCGCGGCGCCGGCATCGCGCCGAGCTGGACCACCGTGAACGTGGTGGACGAGCAGGTCGCGCTCATCCGCGAGCAGGTCGGCGACAAGCGCGCGATCTGCGGCCTGTCCGGCGGCGTGGACTCCGCGGTCGCCGCGGCCCTGGTGCAGCGCGCCATCGGCGACCGGCTGACCTGCGTGTACGTCGACCACGGCCTGATGCGCAAGGGCGAGACCGAGCAGGTCGAGAAGGACTTCGTGGCCGCGACCGGCGTCAAGCTCAAGGTCGTGGACGCCGAGGAGCGCTTCCTGGACGCGCTGAAGGGTGTCAGCGACCCGGAGGAGAAGCGCAAGATCATCGGCCGGGAGTTCATCCGGGTCTTCGAGCAGGCCCAGGCCGAGATCGTGGCCGAGGCCGGCGCGAGCGGCGAGTCGGTCGACTTCCTGGTCCAGGGCACCCTGTACCCGGACGTGGTGGAGTCCGGCGGCGGTACCGGCACCGCGAACATCAAGTCCCACCACAACGTCGGCGGCCTGCCCGAGGACCTCCAGTTCCAGCTGGTCGAGCCGCTGCGCAAGCTGTTCAAGGACGAGGTCCGGATGGTCGGCCAGGAGCTCGGCCTGCCGGAGGAGATCGTCCAGCGCCAGCCGTTCCCCGGCCCCGGCCTGGGCATCCGGATCGTCGGCGAGGTCACCAAGGAGCGGCTCGACCTGCTCCGCGAGGCCGACGCCATCGCCCGCGAGGAGCTGACCGCGGCCGGTCTGGACCGTGAGATCTGGCAGTGCCCGGTGGTCCTGCTCGCGGACGTCCGCAGCGTCGGCGTCCAGGGTGACGGCCGCACCTACGGCCACCCGATCGTGCTGCGCCCGGTCTCCTCCGAGGACGCCATGACCGCGGACTGGTCGCGCCTGCCGTACGAGGTGCTGGCGAAGATCTCGACCCGGATCACCAACGAGGTCAAGGACGTCAACCGGGTGGTCCTGGACTGCACCAGCAAGCCGCCGGGCACCATCGAGTGGGAGTGAAGTCCCTCCCGAACTGAACGGCCGCGCCGTCACTTCCGTACCTATGGGAGTGGCGGCGCGGCCGTCTGTTGTGGGGCCTACGACGGAACGCGTACAACAACGGGCAGAATCGGACCGGACCTGTCAGCAGTTGACAGGGGACGAGCGGGAGGCACGGCATGACGGCGGGGCATGGCGGACAGGAGCGACCGGGCAGATCGGACCGCGTGGCCCGGTGGAAGGAGACCGCGACACGCTGCTCGACGCTGCCGCTGCGGCTCTTCCTCGGGGTGACCTTCGTCTACGCGGCCTTCGACAAGCTCTCCGACTCGCACTACCTGGCGGGCGCCGGCGACCCGGCCTCCTTCGTGGCACAGACCGAGGCCGTCCAGGACGGCAGCCCGATCGGCTGGGCGCTCGGCCCGGCCCTGCACTCGCCCACGCTCTTCGCGCTGCTGATCGCCTTCGGTGAGCTGGCCGTCGGCCTCGGCACGCTGTTCGGGCTGTGGGGGCGGCTCGCCGCCGCCGGCGGCGCGGCGATCAGCCTGACGCTCTGGCTGACCGTCAGCTGGAACGTCTCGCCGTACTACCTCGGCAACGACCTCGCCTACCTGATGGCCTGGACCCCGCTGCTGCTGGCCGGCACCCCGCTGCTGTCCGTCGACGGCTACCTGGCCTCGCGCGCCCGGCGCGACCGGGCCCGGGGCCTCGCCGAGGACGCCGTCCGCCGCCGGGCGCTGATCGACGGCGGCATCGCGGCCGTCGCCATCGGCGGCGCCGGCCTGCTCTCCGGCTCGCTCACCGCCACCTTCGGCCGCGACCGCAAGTCCGTCCCCTCCGCCACGCCCGTCCCCGGGCCGAGCGAGGGCGCCGGGACCGGGGCCGCCGTCACCGTCGCCGCCTCGGCCGTCCCGGTCGGCGGCTCGGCCCAGGTCAAGGACCCGGCCAGCGGCGACGCCGTCTACATCGTGCAGCCCACCGCCGGCCAGTACTGCGGGCTGTCCTCGGTCTGCACCCACTCCGGCTGCGCCGTGGACGCCCCCAAGAACGGGCAGCTGTACTGCCCCTGCCACGGCTCCCGCTTCAACGCCGCCACCGGCGCGGTGGTCAACGGGCCCGCCACCAAGCCGCTGCCCCGGTACGCCGTCACCAGGAACGGCGACCAGCTGGAGCTCGGCCCGCCGCAGAGCTGAGCGGGCCGGGCGGGCCCCCTACGGTTCGTCCACGGGCTCGGCGGGCGCCTCGACCGGCGCCGGCCGGGCCCGGCGGGACACCGCCGTCACCGCACCCACCAGACCGGCCACCCCCAGCACGACGAAGGTCACCGGGATGACGATCCGCCCGTCGACGGAGTCGCTGTCGAGCGACGCCGTCAGGTAGACCACCGCGATCACGGTGAACAACCCGCCCGAGATCAGCGAGAACAGATCGAGCCGGTGCTTCCTCATCCCCGAACCACCTTCATGTCACCCAGACCGACCGTCAGTTTCAGTTCCAGCGTGCCCTTGGACGGCTGACCCCCGACGGGGTGCAGCTCGACCACCCGCCGGTTGTTCGCCCCCGACATCCGCTCGCCGTCCGGCAGCCGGACGTCGCCGAGCAGGCTGTGCACCTGCAACCGGACGTCGACGTCGGCCGGCACCGTCACCCGCAGGTCGCCCGCGCCGAGCCGGACCGAGGTCGCCACGGTGGCACCCGCCGGATCGATCCCGCGCAGGTCCAGCGAGGCGTCACCGGCCGCCAGGTCGTACTGCTCCTGCAGCTCGGACACCCCGGCCGGCGCCCAGTCGCGGTCCCCGACGGCGGTGTGCACCCGGGCGTCCGCCGAGCCGACCCCGGCCAGCGCCACCGTCAACAGCAGCGCCGGCACCACCAGGCCCTTGCCCCGGCCGAACTTCGCGCCGACGACCATGGCCAGCCCGATCGCCAGCAGCGCAGAGGCCAGCACGGCGGTGATCCGCGCCCCGCCGCCCTCGTTCGTCCCGGTCGCCCACGCCGCGGCGCCCGCCCCGACCGCCGCCACCAGGGCGATCGCGCCGAGGAAGGACCGCGGACGCCGCTGCGGCACCGCGGTGCGCACCGGCGCGGGGGCGGCCGGCGGCGCCTTGCGCAGCGGATCCCCCTCCGGCAGGTCCGCCCGCTGCCACCAGGGCCGCGCGGCGGCACCGGGGGGCGGGGTGTGCACGTACGGATTGCGGTCCGGGTGCCGCGGGTCCCACAGGTAGCCGCTCGGCCCCGGCGGCGGGACGTCGGCCGGCACCGTGCCCGCCTCCCGCGCCCGGGCGTGCTCCTCGTGCACCGCCCGGAGCTGCTCCTGGACGGCCTCCTTGCGCTGCTCCCAGCCGGCCTTCAGGTCCTCGCCGAACTGCTGCTGCCAGGCACGCCAGTCCAACTGCTCGCACGGCTCCTCGAGCCGGTCGTACGGGCCGCCCGGCCGCGGCCCGCCCAGCCCCCTGGCCCGCCGGCGGCGCTCCGGGTCGTAACGCACCGCGAGGAACACCAGACCGCCGAGCAGCATCAGCGGGAACAGCTGCCCGCCGTCGCCCATGGAGGAGAAGAACACCCCGGTGCCGATCACCGTCAGCAGCACCGCGCCGATCGACTGCCCGTCGACCCGGCCGGTCAGCACCCGCTGGAGCTCCGTGCGCCCGGGCCGGTCGCCCACCGGCTCGCGCGGCACGATCAGCCAGGCCAGCCCGTACAGGAACAGCCCGAGGCCACCGGTCAGGCAGAGCACCGCGATCACCACCCGGAACACCACCGGATCGATGTCCAGGTGGCGGCCGAGCCCGCCGCACACCCCGGCGACCACGCGGTGCCGCTCGCTGCGGGTCAACGGCGGGCGCTGCGCCCCCTCCGGCGGGGCGTCGGCCGCCCCGGTGCTCTGCTCGTCCGTCATGCCACCATCCTGAGGGCTGCGGTGGGTCGCGCCCAACCCGTTCCGGCCCCGGGCCGACCCTGAACCGTCCCTGAGACGGTCCTCAGGGCCCTACCCTGATGCGCCCGGGCCCGCGTGCGTGTGACCATTCGTGGCGTGGCAGCACCCGGCACCGAATCCCAGCCCCCCGCCCCTGACGTCCCGTCGGCCGCGGGCACCGAACCGACCCCCGCCGGCGAGGCCCGGCCGCCCTACCGGCGGCTCTACCGCAGCCCGCACGGCCGGATGCTCGGCGGCGTCGCCCACGGCCTCGCCGTCCACCTCGGGCTGCCGGTCACCTGGGTCCGGGTCGCCTTCATCCTGCTGTTCTTCGCCCAGGGCATCGGGGTGCTGCTCTACGCCGCCTTCTGGTTCGTGGTGCCGATCGGCATCGGCGAACCGGCCCCCGGCAGCGCGACCCGCTGGATCTACCGGGACGGCGGCTTCGTCCGGGTCCCCGCGGGCCAGGCCGGCGTCGGCGAGCTGAGCAAGGGCCGCCGGGCCGGCCTCGGACGTCTGCGCGACCTGCTCCAGCGCACCTTCCACGGCGAACCCTCGCCGGCCGGCCCCGGCGAGGCGGCCGTCCCCGGCGCGCAGGCCGAGAAGCCGGCCGGCCGCGGCGGCGTCGGACAGCTCTTCGCGCTGCTGCTGCTGGTGGTCGGCATCATGGCGCTGCTCAGCGCCCTGCACATCCAGACCGCCAAGCCGTACGTCTGGCCGCTGCTGATCGTCGGCGTGGGCGTCGCCCTGGTCTGGCGGCAGGCCGACGACTCCCGCTGGCAGCGCTGGTTCGGCCTGGAGGAGGCCACCCGGCGGCGCGGCGCCTACACCAGGGTCGTCGGCGGTGTGCTGCTGGTGGTCGCCGGCATCATCGCGTTCCTGGTGCTCCAGGGCAGCGGCTCCACCCTCGGCTCGGTGATCGAGGCCTCGATCGCCGTGCTCGCCGGGGTACTGGTGCTGGTCGGGCCGTACGCGCTGCGCCTGTGGCAGGACCTCGGCGCCGAGCGCACCGCCCGGATCCGGGCCCAGGAACGCGCCGAGATCGCCGCCCACGTGCACGACTCGGTGCTGCACACCCTGACGCTGATCCAGCGCAACGCGGACGACGCCAAGGAGGTGCTCCGGCTGGCCCGGGCCCAGGAACGCGAGCTGCGGCTGTGGCTCTACCGTCCGGAGGCCGCCGCCGAGGCCGCCCCGGACACCCTGGCCGAGCGGGTCCGCCAGGTGGTCGCCGAGGTCGAGGACCGGCACGGGGTGCCGGTCGAGCTGGTCTGCGTCGGCGACTGCCCGATGGACGAGAGGATCTCCGCGCAGATCCAGGCCGCGAGGGAGGCGATGGTCAACGCGGCCAAGTACGGTGGCGGGGGACCGGTCCAGGTGTACGCAGAGGTGGAGGGGCGGACGGTGTCCGTGTTCGTCCGCGACCACGGCCCCGGCTTCGACCCCGACGCGGTGCCCGAGGACCGGATGGGCGTACGGGAGTCGATCATCGGCCGGATGCGGCGCAACGGGGGCACCGCCAGGGTGCGACCGGCGCCGGACGGCGGTACCGAGGTCGAGCTGGAGATGGAGAGAGCAGATGTCTGAGGCCGTGCCAGAAGGACCGGAGCGCACCGCGCGGGTGGTCCTGGTCGACGACCACCGGATGTTCCGCACCGGGGTCCGGGCCGAGATCGGCCGGACCGAGATCACCGGGATCGACGTGGTCGGCGAGGCCGACGACGTGGAGTCCGCCGTCCAGGTCGTCGCCGAGACCCGCCCCGACGTGGTGCTGCTCGACGTGCACCTGCCGGGCGGCGGCGGGGTCGAGGTGCTCCGCCGTTCCGCCCCGCTGATGTCCGACCCGGCCGGGGTGCGCTTCCTGGCGCTGTCGGTCTCCGACGCCGCCGAGGACGTGATCGGCGTGATCCGCGGCGGTGCCCGCGGCTACGTCACCAAGACGATCACCGGGACCGACCTGGTCAACGCGATCTTCCGGATCTCCGACGGCGACGCGGTCTTCTCGCCCCGGCTGGCCGGCTTCGTCCTCGACGCCTTCGCCGCCACCGACACCCCGCCGGTCGACGAGGACCTGGACCGGCTCACCCAGCGCGAGCGCGAGGTGCTGCGGCTGATCGCCCGCGGCTACGCGTACAAGGAGATCGCCAAGCAGCTCTTCATCTCGGTGAAGACCGTGGAGAGCCACGTCTCGGCGGTGCTGCGCAAGCTCCAGCTGAGCAACCGGCACGAGCTCACCCGGTGGGCGACGGCACGCCGGCTGGTCTGAGCGCCCGGCGCACGGCACGGCCCGCCGTACCGGGCCCGCGGTCCCGAGGGGCCGCGGGCTCCGGCGGGACGGCACGCGCTGTCGGTGCCGGGTCATAGACTCGGAGGGCCATGAGTAGCCTCTTTGACGACCTCCCGCTCCCCGGCTTCGAGGACCCAGCCGTCGGGTCGAGCCGCCCCGCCGCCGACGAGCCCCCGCCGTACGAGGAGCCCCCGTACGAGGAGGCTCCCCATGACGACGCCCCGTACGAGGAGGCGATCCCGGACGGGCTGTTCCAGACCGACCACGCCGCCGACGCGGAGCGCGACGCGTACTACCGCAACGGCGCCGCCCGTACCGTGATCGACCCCGCGCAGCTGCTGGAGGGGATGAACGACCCGCAGCGCGAGGCGGTCCTGCACCACGGCTCGCCGCTGCTGATCGTGGCCGGCGCGGGCTCCGGCAAGACCCGGGTGCTGACCCACCGGATCGCCCACCTGCTGGGCGCCCGCGGCGTGCAGCCCGGCGAGATCCTGGCGATCACCTTCACCAACAAGGCCGCCGGCGAGATGCGCGAGCGGGTCGAGCAGCTGGTCGGGCCGCGGGCCCGGGCGATGTGGGTGTCCACCTTCCACAGCGCGTGCGTGCGGATCCTGCGCCGCGAGTCCAAGCTGCTGGGCTTCACCTCCAGCTTCTCGATCTACGACTCGGCCGACTCGCAGCGCCTGATGGGCCTGGTCTGCCGCGACCTCGACCTGGACCCGAAGCAGTTCCCCCCGAAGTCCTTCACCGCGAAGATCAGCAACCTCAAGAACGAGCTGATCGACGAGGAGACCTACGCCGACCAGGCCGCCAACCCGACGGAGAAGAAGCTCGCCGAGGCGTACTTCCTCTACCAGCGGCGCCTGCGCGAGGCCAACGCGCTGGACTTCGACGACATCATCATGACCACGGTCAACCTGCTGCAGGCCTTCCCGGACGTGGCCGAGCACTACCGCCGCCGCTTCCGGCACATCCTGGTCGACGAGTACCAGGACACCAACCACGCCCAGTACACGCTGGTCCGCGAGCTCAGCGGCGGCGCGGCCGCGCACGCGCCGAAGCTCACCGTCGACGGCGACTTCGTCAACCCGGCCGACGCGCGGCTCGCCCAGATCGCCCCGGCCGAGCTGTGCGTGGTGGGTGACGCGGACCAGTCGATCTACGCCTTCCGCGGCGCGACCATCCGCAACATCCTCCAGTTCGAGGAGGACTACCCGAACGCGACGACGATCCTGCTGGAGCAGAACTACCGCTCCACCCAGACCATCCTCACCGCCGCCAACTCGGTCATCGAGCGCAACACCAACCGCCGCAAGAAGAACCTGTGGACGGCCGGCGACCAGGGCGAGAAGGTGGTCGGCTACGTCGCCGACGACGAGCACGGCGAGGCCCAGTTCATCGCCGACGAGATCGACCGGCTCACCGACAAGGGCGAGGCCCGCCCCGGCGAGGTGGCGATCTTCTACCGGACGAACGCGCAGTCCCGGGTGTTCGAGGAGGTGTTCATCCGGGTCGGCCTGCCGTACAAGGTGGTCGGCGGGGTGCGCTTCTACGAGCGCAAGGAGGTCCGGGACGTCCTGGCCTACCTGCGGGTGCTCTCCAACCCCGAGGACACCGTGCCGCTGCGCCGGATCCTCAACGTGCCCAAGCGCGGCATCGGCGACCGCGCCGAGGCGATGATCGACGCGCTGGCCGCCCGCGAGCGGATCAGCTTCGCCCAGGCGCTGGTGCGGGTCGACGAGGCGTACGGCATGGCCGCGCGCTCCGCCAACGCGGTGCGCAGGTTCAACGAGCTGCTGGCCGGCCTGCGCCAGGTCGTCGAGTCGGGCGCGGGCCCGGCCGCCGTGCTGGAGGCGGTGCTGGAGGAGACCGGCTACCTCGCCGAGCTGCAGGCCTCCACCGACCCGCAGGACGAGACCCGGGTGGAGAACCTCCAGGAGCTCGCCGCCGTCGCGTTGGAGTACGAGAAGGACCCGGGCGAGCGCCCGGAGGCCCAGGAGGACGACGGCACCCCGCCGGTCGGCTCGCTTGCCGACTTCCTGGAGCGGGTCGCGCTGGTCGCCGACTCCGACCAGATCCCGGACGACGAGGAGGGCGGCGGCGTCATCACCATGATGACCCTGCACACCGCCAAGGGCCTGGAGTTCCCGGTGGTCTTCCTGACCGGCATGGAGGACGGGATCTTCCCGCACATGCGGGCCCTCAACCAGGTCAAGGAACTGGAGGAGGAGCGCCGGCTCGCCTACGTCGGCCTCACCCGGGCCCGCCGGCGGCTCTACCTGACCCGCTCGGTGCTGCGCAGCGCCTGGGGACAGCCCTCGTACAACCCGGCCTCGCGCTTCCTGGAGGAGATCCCGGAGCCGCTGGTGGAGTGGAAGCGCACCGGCGCGGCCGCCGTCCCGGCGTCCCGCTCGGCGGGGTCCTCGGGCTCGTACGGATCCTCCCGGCTGTCCTCCGGCGGCGGCGGGGCGGCCTCGCCGAAGGCCGGCTGGGGCAAGTCGGCCCGCCAGGTGGCGGACCGCGAGGTGCCCACGCTCGCCGTCGGCGACCGGGTCACCCACGACACCTTCGGCCTGGGCACGGTGGTGGCCACCGTGGGGGTCGGCGACAAGGCGCAGGCCACGGTCGACTTCGGGGCGAGCGCCGGTCGCAAGCAGCTGCTGCTGCGGTACGCGCCGGTCGAGAAGCTCTGACGGCGGGGCCGGGCCGCCCGTCGTGAGGGCGGCCCGGGCCTGTACGCGGCGGGCCGGTCAGCGCGGGTCGAGGCCGTGGGCGAGCAGCCAGGGCAGCGGGTCGACCGGCGCCCCGCCCTCGGGGCGGACCTCGAAGTGCAGGTGCGGGCCGGTGCTGTTGCCGGTGCTGCCGGAGAACCCGATCACGTCGCCGGCCCGGACCGGGCCCCTGCGGATGCGGTACGAGTGCAGGTGCCCGTACCAGGTGCTGGTGCCGTCCCGGTCGGTGACGGTGACCAGGTAGCCGTACGCGCGGCTCCACCGGGTGGTGACGGTGCCGTCGGTGGCGGCCCGGACGGGGGTGCCGGCGGGCACCGGGAAGTCGATGCCGGTGTGCCGGCCGGCCCAGTGGGCGCCGGCCCGCCCGAAGCCGGCGCTCAGACCCGGCGCGGCGACCGGCAGCACGTACTGCGGCCGCGCCGGTTCCCCGGCCGGGGCCGGCAGCGCGTCCCGGGGGCCGGTGCGGTCGGCCCGCCCGGGATCCGCCGGGGCCGGCGCGGTGCCGGGCACGGCGGTTGCCGGGGAGGCCGGCGCGGCCTCGGCGGAGCTCGGCGCGGGCGGGCGGGTGCAGTCGTACTGGACGGCCGCCCCGGCGGCGGCGAACACCCCCAGCGTGGCGACCGAGGGCAGGGCCACCGTGAGGACGGCGGTGCGGGTGCCGCGCCGGGTGGCCTCACGGTGCCGGGCGCGGGTGGACCGACGGGAGTTGATGGTCACGCTGCCGCCTCGCTGGAAGGGGGAGAAACCAGGCGAGACTGTAGCCCCTTATCTCGATTCCGGACAAAGCGTGCATCTCAGGAGGCCTGTCGCTCCGTCAGGCCCGCGCCGTCCTGGGCCTCCAGTGCCCGCCGGACGGCCGCGACGGCCAGCGGGTGGGCGGGCAGGCCGATGTGGCCCGCACCGGGGATCAGCAGGTTGTCGGACGGCAGGTCCGGGTGGTCCAGCCAGGCGCTGCGGCCCGGCCGGACCACCTCGTCCAGCTCGCCGCGCAGCGCGGTGAACCGGACCGGGCAGCGCGGCGCGGGCAGCCGCAGCTCGGTCAGCAGTTCGCTGCCCGGACGGAGTTGACGGGTCATCGGGAACGGGGTGGGCAGCAGGGCGGCCGACGTTCCCGCGTGCGGCGTGCCGAGGGTGACGACCGTGCGGACCGGGCCGTCGTCACCGCCGAGGCGCTGCACGTAGTAGCGGCAGATCAGGCCGCCCAGGCTGTGGCCGATCAGGGTCACCGGCCCGCCGGGGTGGGCCTCGGTGGCCCAGGCGACGTGCCGGGCCAGCAGGGCGGCGGCGGCCCGGACGTCCCGGATCAGCGGCGAGTAGTTGAGGGCGTGCAGGTGGGTCCAGCCGTGCCGGTGCAGCTCGCGCCGGAGCGGGCGGAACACCGCGCGGTTGTCCGCCAGGCCGTGCAGCAGCAGGACCGGTCCGCGCGGTGGCCGGTCGCCGTCGGGGCCGGGCGGGCAGGGCCGCGGCCGGGGCTCGGACGGGATGCCGGCCGGGTAGCGGACCAGGTGGTGGGCGAGTGCGGCGGCCTCGGCGCCGGCGCCCCGGACGGTGGCGGCGGCCCGGCGCAGCGGCAGGCCCGCGGCGGCGGTCGCGGAGGGGGTCGTCGAGGTGGTGTCGAGGTCGGTGAGGGGGCCTTCGGGCAGCGGGGAACACGGCATGCGGCTCTCCCCGGGCAGGGTGGCGCGGGGGCCCCCGCGGCGGACGGCGCGGGGGTGACGGGTGTGCGGTGCTGTGATTTTCCCCTCCTCTCGACGGGCGAAACGGACGCCGGGCGCGGTTGGCGCTACCCTCCCCTCAGATCTGTTAAGAGTGGTTAACACCAAGCCCGTGCCCGACCAGGCCGGCCGGGTGGTGGACGATGAGGTCCAGGAGGCAGTCATGGGCGTGTCAGGCCCGATCCGTGTGGTGGTCGCCAAGCCGGGGCTGGACGGTCACGACCGCGGCGCCAAGGTGATCGCCCGGGCCCTGCGGGACGCCGGCATGGAGGTCATCTACACCGGCCTGCACCAGACTCCGGAGCAGATCGTCGACACCGCGATCCAGGAGGACGCCGACGGCATCGGCCTGTCGATCCTCTCCGGTGCGCACATGACCCTCTGCGCCAAGGTCCTGGAGCTGCTGCGCGAACGCGACGCCGAGGACATCAAGGTGTTCTGCGGCGGCATCGTGCCGCCCGAGGACATCGTCGAGCTCAAGGCGCTCGGCGTCGCCGACATCTTCACCCCGGGCACCCCGACCCAGGACGTGGTGTCCTGGGTCGAGGCCAACCTCCGCAGCGCCGGCTGACCTCCCGTCACCCGTCCAGCTCGGCCAGCATCGCGGCGCGGAAGCGCAGCGTCCCGGCCAGCCGGGTGAAGGTCTCCGCCCAGGCGGTGTCGGGTGCGGCGTCCGCGGCCAGTGCCTCCACCGCCGGGGCGGCCTCGGGCGCCAGTGCGCGCTCGGTCATGCCCAGCACCCCGCTGTGGCTCCACGGGTAGGCGCCGGACGCGGCGGCCCGTTCCAGCGCGGCCACCACGGCGGTGGACAGCGGCGGCGTCCACGGCGTGGCGCAGGCGCCGAGCAGCTGGAACGCGTCCCCGAGGCCGTGGGCGCGGACGAACGCGGCCGCCCAGGCGGCCCGCTCGGGGGCGGGCAGGACGGACAGCAGCCGGGCGGGCGAGCCCGCCGTCCGGCCGGGGTGTCCGGGGCGCGGCACCGGGCCGAGCAGGGCCCGGGCCCAGTCGGCGTCCTGCTGGCGCACGGCCGCCCTCGCCCACGCCTCCCGCAGGTCGTCCGTCCAGTCGCTCTCCCCGTCGCCGACCGGCAGCCGCAGCAGTTGCTCGGGGCCGAGCCCGGTGTCGGCGGGCCAGAGGGAGAGCGGGGCGGCCGCGACGATCTCGCCGAACCACCAGGCCCGCTCCCCGCGGCCGGTCGGTGACTTGGGCGGTATGCCGTCGCGCTGCATCCCGGCGTCGCACTCGACGGGCGGACTGACCGCCAGCCGGCGCCCCTCAAGGCGTACGGCGGTGCGGGCGCGCTCCGCCATCCGGGTGGCAAGTGCGGAGCCGGGCAGGGTGGAGAGCAGTTCGGCGGCGGTGGCCCGGACGTTCTTGCTGCGGTCCGTCAGCGCCGCCTCCAGGAACGGTTCGTCGGCCGGGCCGAGGCCGTCCTGCAGGACGTCCAGGAACAGCACCCGGTCCTCGGCGCGTTCGGTCCCCCAGGTCGAGCCCAGCAGCTCCAGCGCCTCCGCGGGGCGTTCGCGGCGGAGCCGGGCCAGGTGCGTCACCCGCTCCGCGAACAGGCCCTCCTGCCAGATCTGCGGGCCGGCCGGGCCCGCCACCGACTCGGCGGCCGTCCGGTGGACGAACCGCCAGTCCGGGTTGCGCTCCGCCAGCCAGCGGCCCAGGGGACCGGCCAGCGCCACCACCTCGGAGCGCAGCTCGCTGCGGGCCCGGGCCGCGTCCAGCAGCGCCGGGACGAGCGCGGACGGCAGCCGGTAGCCGCGTTCCAGCGCCGCGCCGAGCCACTGCGGCAGCAGCTCCGCCAGGTTGGCCGACCCGGCGGCCGCCCGCCCGCCGACCAGCACCTCCAGTCGGCGGGCCGCCGCCGCGGGCAGCTCGCGCCGGCCGTCCGGGGGCGCGGCCTCCGGCAGTTCGGGGGCCGGCAGGGCCCGGGCACCCGCCCGGCGGCGGACGGTGGTGAGCGCGGCCAGGTCCAGCAGGGCGGCCGCCGGGTCGGTGCGGTCGACGGCGCCGGCCGCCGCCAGCAGGGCGGACGGTCCGGCCGGACCGGGCAGCGGCCGGCGGTCGGTGCCCAGCAGGGCGGCGGTCTCCAGTTCGGCCCAGCCGTCCGCGACGGCGTGGGGCGGGGTGGGGGTGGTCGGACGCATCAGGGCCGGCCTCCGATCGGATCCGAGGACAGGGACGGGGTGGCGGGGCGGCGTTCCCACGGCCGGTACGCCGGTGGGCGGTTCACTGCGCCACCCCGACCGGCCGGCCGTGCTCCGCCCAGGCCGTCACCGGGGCGAACCCGGCGTGCCCGCACTCGCCGAACAGCGTGACCGGATGCCCGGCCGAGACCGCGGCCAGCCGCCACAGCGCCTGCTCGGGCACCGAGCCGCGGCGCACCGCAACGGCGCTGTGCCCGTCGGTCAGCTGCCAGCCCTCGGGCCCGAGGACGGGCACCACCCCGCTCAGCACCACCGGCCACGACTCCAGCCACGGGTCCGCCGCCACCGCCGTGCCGTAGGCGGCCACCGCCTCGGCGGGGGAGAGGCCGGCGGGCGGCTCCACGGGCCCGGCCTCGGGCGCGCCGTAGCGCGGACCGAGCACCGCGCGCAGCGGCTGGGCACCGGGGTGGAACGCCAGCTCGGCCTCCAGCACCTGCCCGGTGGGGAGGGCGAGTTCGGGGGCCTGGCCCGGCCGGCCGAAGGCCAGCAGCAGGGCGGGACGGCCGGTCTTGGCGCCGCGCAGCCACAGCCGGCGGGTGGTCAGCCGGTCGTCCGCGGTGTCCCGGCTGCCGAGCACCTGCCACCGGTCCCGGACGGTCGGGCCGGCCAGCAGGTCGGCGGTGTCGGCCGTGAAACCGACCCGGGTGCGGACCGTCGCGGCCAGCTCCTCGGGCAGCTCGCCGACCCGGGCGTACGCGCCGGCCAGCAGGTGCAGCAGGGCGTAGCCGGCCAGCAGACCGTGCTGCGGGGTGTGGGCCAACTCCCGTACCCGGGTGGCCAGACCGGGGGCCTGGGCGTCCACCATCCGGGCCGCCACCTGCTCCCAGTCGGCCGCGGCGCCGTGGTCGGCCAGGCCGCGGCGGACGCCGTCGGCGAGCCGCAGCCGCAGCTCCCCGGCGCCCGCCGCGACCCGGGCGGAGCGCCGCTCGGCCCGGCGCCGGGCGGCCGCCGGATCGGCCTCCGCCCGGGCCTGCTGCCGGGCCGTCCGCTGCTCGGTCGCAGCCTGCCGGCCCGTCATCCACTCGGCCACCCAGTCGGGTTGCCCGGCGTCCTCGGTGGCCTCCACCGTGCCGGCGCTCCAGAGCACGAGCAGGCCCAGGACGTGCTTGCACGGGAACTTCCGGCTCGGGCAGCTGCACGTGTACGCGGGCGTGGCCAGCTCCACGGCGGCCCGGTACGGCGTGCTCCCGCTGCCCTTGCACAGCCCCCACAGCACGCCCTGCTCCCAGCCGGTACCGGACCAGGGGGCCGGCCCGGACAGCTTGCCGGCGGCCTTCAGCGAGGCCTGGTCGGGGGCGAGGGAAAGGACGTGTTCGGTGCTCCAGCGTTCCTCCATGCCCACGACGCTAGGCGGCACCACTGACAGTGCCCCGGTGGCCGCCGACGGGCCGTCAGGGGACCGTCGCGGTGGTGCGGTCGGTGTTGTCAGTGGCCCGGTGCATGGTGGTTCCACGGGCCGCGAACGCCTGTACGACCTCCGCGCCGATGGTCCCACCTACCCCCTGAGCCGCCCGTGCCCTGCCACAGCAGTGCCCGGCGGCCCGCACCCAGGAGCCGATGATGACCACCGAGACCCCCGCCACCGAGACCCCCGCCGCCGAACGGGCCCTGACCGCCGAGCCGTCCACCGCCGAGCCGTCCACCGCCGAGCCGGCCTCCGCAGCGCCGGGCGAGGTCCTCAGGCTGCACGCCGAGGACGCCTTCGGCGCCGAACTGGCCGCGCTCGCCGCCCAGGACGACCGTCCGCGCCCCGAGCGCTGGCGGCTGTCGCCCTGGGCGGTCGCCACCTACCTGCTCGGCGGCGAGCTGCCCGACGGCACCGTGATCACCCCCAAGTACATCGGCCCGCGCCGGATCGTGGAGGTCGCCGTCACCACCCTGGCCACCGACCGCGCCCTGCTGCTGCTCGGAGTGCCCGGCACCGCCAAGACCTGGGTCTCCGAACACCTGGCGGCCGCGATCAGCGGCGACTCCACGCTGCTGGTCCAGGGCACCGCCGGGACCCCGGAGGAGGCCGTCCGCTACGGCTGGAACTACGCGCAGTTGCTCGCCCACGGGCCGAGCCGTGACGCCCTGGTGCCGTCCCCGCTGATGCGGGCGATGGCGGACGGCAAGATCGCCCGGGTCGAGGAGCTCACCCGCATCCCGGCCGACGTCCAGGACAGCCTGATCACCATCCTGTCCGAGAAGACCCTGCCGATCCCCGAGCTGGGCGCCGAGACCCAGGCCGTCCGCGGCTTCAACCTGATCGCCACCGCCAACGACCGCGACCGCGGCGTCAACGAGCTGTCCAGCGCGCTGCGCCGGCGCTTCAACACCGTCGTCCTGCCGCTGCCCGCCACCCTGGACGAGGAGGTCGACATCGTCACCCGCCGGGTCGGCCAGCTCGGCCGCTCGCTCGACCTGCCCGAGCTGCCCGGCGGCGCCGAGGAGATCCGCCGGGTCGTCACGGTCTTCCGCGAGCTGCGCGCCGGCGTCACCGCCGACGGCCGCACCAAGGTCAAGACCCCGAGCGGCACCCTGTCCACCGCCGAGGCGATCTCGGTGGTCACCAACGGCCTCGCCCTGGCCACCCACTTCGGCGACGGCGTGCTGCGCGCCGGCGACGTGGCCGGCGGCATCCTCGGCGCGGTCGTCCGCGACCCGGTCGCCGACCGGGCCGTGTGGCGCGAGTACGTCGAGGGCGTGGTCCGCGAGCGGGACGGCTGGAAGGACTTCTACCGGGCCGCCCGCGAGCACGCCAACTGACCCCAGCACTCCGGAGGAGGTGGACCGACATGACCAACGGACCGACGCTGCTCGGCATCCGGCACCACGGGCCCGGTTCGGCCCGCGCCGTGGCCGCCGCGCTGGCGCAGCTGCGCCCGGACGCGGTGCTGATCGAGGGCCCGCCGGAGGCCGACGCCCTCGCCGCGCTGGCCGGCGAGAAGGACCTCGTGCCGCCGGTCGCCCTGCTCGCGCACGTGGTCGACGACCCGGGCCGGGCCGCGTTCTGGCCGTTCGCGGTCTTCTCCCCGGAGTGGGTGGCGCTGCGGTACGCGGTCGAGCACCACATCCCGGTCCGTTTCATCGACCTGCCGGCCGCCCACACCCTCGCCGCCGACGCGCCCGCGCCGGGAGCACCGGGGGCCGGGCCGGGGGAGGTGCACGGCCCCGCCACCGACCCGATCGCCGCCCTCGCCGAGGCCGCCGGCCACGACGACCCCGAGCGCTGGTGGGAGGACGTGGTGGAGCACCGCGCCCCGGGCACCGACGCGCTCGCCCCCTTCGAGGCGGTGGCGGAGGCGATGGCCGCGCTGCGCGAGGGCGTCCCGACCGGCCGCCGGGACGAGCTGCGTGAGGCGTACATGCGCCAGCAGCTGCGGGCCGCCCGCCGCGCCGGGCACACCCGGGCCGCGGTGGTCTGCGGCGCCTGGCACGTCCCCGCGCTGCGGGACATGCCGACGGCGGCGCACGACAAGGCGCTGCTGGCCGGCCTGCCGAAGAAGGTGCGCACCGAGATCACCTGGGTGCCCTGGACGCACCGCAGGCTCTCCCAGCACACCGGGTACGGCGCCGGCATCGACTCGCCCGGCTGGTACCACCACCTGTTCGCCGCCGAGCGCGACACCGTCGCCCGCTGGATGACCCGGGTCGCCGAGCTGCTGCGGGCCGAGGACCACCCGGTCTCCTCCGCGCACGTCATCGAGGCCGTCCGGCTGGCGGACACGCTCGCCGCGATGCGCGGGCGCCCGCTCGCCGGGCTCACCGAGACGCTGGACGCCGTCCGGTCCGTGATGTGCGACGGCTCCGACGTGGCCCTCGCCCTGGTGCACGACCGGCTGGTGGTCGGCGACGCCCTCGGCGAGGTGCCCGACTCCGCGCCCGCCGTCCCGCTCCAGCGGGACCTGGCCCGGATCCAGCGCAGCCTGCGGCTCAAGCCCGAGCCGACCGAGCGCGAACTCGTCCTGGACCTGCGCCGGCAGCTCGACGCCGACCGCTCGACGCTGCTGCACCGGCTGCGCCTGCTCGGCATCGACTGGGGCACCCCGAGCCGGTCGGCCGTCAACTCCACCGGCACCTTCCGGGAGACCTGGCGGCTGCGCTGGGAGCCCGAGTTCGCCGTCCGGGTGGTGGAGGCCGCGCACTGGGGCACCACGGTCGAGGACGCCGCCACCGGCAGGGCCGTCGGCGAGGCGGCGGCCGCCACCGAACTGGCCGCCCTGACGGCACTGGCCGAGCGCTGCCTGCTCGCCGCCCTCCCCGCCGCGCTGCCCGCCGTGATGCGGCTGCTCGCGGACCGCGCCGCGCTGGACACCGACGTGGCCCACCTCGCCGCCGCGCTGCCGGCGCTGGTGCGGGCGCTGCGCTACGGCGACGTGCGCGGCACCGACGGCGCGGCCCTGGCCGGGGTCGCCCGCGGTCTCGCCGAGCGGATCTGCACCGGCCTGCCGGCCGCCTGCACCGGCCTGGACGACGACGGCGCCAACGCGATGCGCTCGCACCTGGACGCCGTGCACGCGGCCGTCGGTCTGCTGGCCGCCCAGAACGGTCGGAACGACCAGGACGACCGGGACGACGACCCGATCGCCGAGCGCTGGGCCGGCGCCCTGCACTCGCTGGCCATCCGGGAGCCCTCCGCCGGCCCGGCCACCGGCGCCCCGGGCCTGCTGCGCGGACGCTCGGTCCGGCTGCTGCTGGACGACGGCCGGCTGGACGGCGAGGAGGCCGGCCGCCGGCTCGGCCTGGTGCTCTCGCCGGGCGGCACACCGGCCGACGCGGCCGGCTGGATCGAGGGCTTCCTCGCCGGCGGCGGCGCCCTGCTGCTGCACGACACCCGGTTGCTGGCGCTGCTCGACGACTGGCTGACCGGGGTGCGCCCGGAGACCTTCACCGACCTGCTGCCGGTGCTGCGCCGGACGTTCTCCGCCCTGGAGGCGGGCGTCCGGCGGACCGTCGGCGAACGGGTCGCGGCCGGCCCGCTGGGCCGTCCCGCCGCACCGGCCGCCGAAGCGGCCGCCGACCTCGACCAGGCCCGGGCCGACGCCGCGCTGCCCGCCCTCGCCCTGCTGCTGGGCCTGCCGCCCGCGACGGTCCGGATCCCGAAGCAGGCCGACCGCCGGGCCGGCTGAACCGCGCCGCCGGGCCGGGTGGCGGAGGGGACCGCCCGGCCCGGCGCCGCACCGACCGCCGACCCCGTCAGCACCGAAGGAGTGTCAGATGACCAGCACCCAGCCGAACCTCGTCCAGGCCCCGGCCGACCCCGCCGCCGAGCGGCTGCGCCGGTGGCGGCTCGTCCTCGGCGGCGAGGCCGACGGGACGGGCTGCGCCCTGAGCGGGCGGGACGCGGCGATGGACGGCGCCCTGGCCGCGCTCTACCGGGGCGCCGAGCCGGGCGGGGGCCAGAGCCGTTCGGGGAGCCGCAGCGCGGGCCTGGGCGGTTCGGCCCCGCAGGTGGCGCGCTGGCTCGGCGACATCCGCGAGTACTTCCCGACCTCGGTGGTCCAGCTGATGCAGCAGGACGCCATCACCCGCCTGGGCCTCGACCGGCTGCTGCTGGAGCCCGAGATGCTGGAGGCGGTCGAGCCGGACGTGCACCTGGTCGGCACCCTCCTCTCGCTCAAGCACGCCCTGCCCGAGACCACCCGGGAGACCGCCCGCGCGGTGGTCGGCAAGGTGGTCGCCGAGCTGGAGCGCCGGCTGGCGGACCGTACCCGCTCCACGCTGGGCGGCGCCCTGGACCGCAGCGCCAAGGTCAACCGCCCCCGGCACAGCGACATCGACTGGGGCCGCACGATCCGGGCCAACCTGAAGAACTACCTGCCCGAGCACCGCACGGTCGTCCCCGAGCGGTTGGTCGGCTACGCGCGCGCCCAGCGGGCGGTCCGCAAGGACGTCATCCTCTGCATCGACCAGTCCGGCTCGATGGCCGCCTCGGTGGTGCACTCGGCGGTGTTCGGCGCGGTGCTCGCCTCGATGCACAGCCTGGACACCCGGCTGGTGGTCTTCGACACCTCGGTGGTCGACCTGACCGAACAGCTGACCGACCCGGTCGACGTGCTGTTCGCGACCCAGCTCGGCGGCGGCACCGACATCAACCGGGCCCTGGCCTACTGCCAGTCGAAGATCACCCGGCCGTCCGAGACGATCGTGGTGCTGATCAGCGACCTCTACGAGGGCGGCATCCGCAACGAGATGCTCAAGCGGGTCGCGGCGATGAAGGCCTCGGGGGTCCAGTTCATCGCCCTGCTCGCGCTCTCCGACGAGGGGGCCCCGGCGTACGACCACGCGCACGCCGCCGCGCTGGCGGCCCTCGGCGCCCCCGCCTTCGCCTGCACCCCGGACGCCTTCCCGGAGGTCATGGCCGCCGCGATCGAGAAGCGGCCGCTCCCGGTGCCGGCCGGGCACTGAGTCGATTCACCCGAAGGTGTGGGCCGCCGCCGGTGCTCACACCAGTGGCGGGGCGACCGTGAAAGCGGTACGGAACAGGCGCGATCCGGCCGGTTGTGACGGTTCTCACCAAAGCCGAGCCGGTCCCGGGCGAAACACGCCCGTCGTACGGGGATAACCTGCCACACGGACGTGACGCGCGTGTTGATTGACGGTGCGCCCGGCGCTGTGTGGGCCGCAAGGCCGCAAATCTGCGTACCTGCGCAGCCCCGACGACCCGCAGCGAAGATCCTGCCGTGGCACGCTCGTAGAGACACAATCCGCGACCACGAACAAGGACAAACACGTGGACCTGTTCGAGTACCAGGCGAGGGACCTCTTCGCCAAGCACGGTGTACCCGTGCTTGACGGCGATGTCATCGAGACCGCCGCAGACGCTGCCGCCATCGCGGAGCGCTTCGGCGGCCGCGCCGTCGTCAAGGCTCAGGTGAAGGTCGGTGGCCGAGGCAAGGCAGGTGGCGTCAAGCTCGCCGCCGACCCGGCCGACGCCGTCGCCAAGGCCGAGGCGATCCTCGGGATGGACATCAAGGGCCACACCGTTCACAAGGTGATGCTGGCCCAGACCGCGGACATCAAGGACGAGTACTACGTCTCGTTCCTGCTGGACCGCACCAACCGCACCTTCCTGGCGATGGCCAGCGTCGAGGGCGGCGTGGAGATCGAGGTCGTCGCCGAGGAGAACCCGGACGCCCTGGCCAAGATCCCGGTCGACGCCAACGAGGGTTGCACCCCGGAGAAGGCCGCCGAGATCGTCGCCGCGGCGAAGTTCCCGGCCGAGGTGGCCGACCAGGTCGCCGACGTCCTGCAGCAGCTGTGGAAGGTCTTCATCGCCGAGGACGCGCTCCTCGTCGAGGTCAACCCGCTGATCAAGTCCGGCGACGGCAAGATCATCGCGCTCGACGGCAAGGTCTCCCTGGACGAGAACGCCGAGTTCCGCCAGCCCGGCCACGAGGCGCTCGAGGACAAGGCCGCCGCGAACCCGCTGGAGGCCGCGGCCAAGGCCAAGGGCCTCAACTACGTCAAGCTCGACGGCGAGGTCGGCATCATCGGCAACGGCGCGGGTCTCGTCATGAGCACCCTCGACGTGGTCGCCTACGCCGGTGAGAACCACGGCGGCGTCAAGCCCGCCAACTTCCTCGACATCGGCGGCGGCGCGTCCGCCGAGGTGATGGCGAACGGCCTGGAGATCATCCTGGGCGACACCGACGTCAAGTCGGTCTTCGTCAACGTCTTCGGTGGCATCACCGCGTGCGACGCGGTCGCCAACGGCATCGTGCAGGCGCTGGCCCTCCTGGAGGAGAAGGGCGAGGCCGTCACCAAGCCCCTCGTCGTCCGCCTGGACGGCAACAACGCCGAGCTGGGTCGTCAGATCCTGACCGACGCCAACCACCCGCTGGTGCAGCAGGTGGACACCATGGACGGTGCGGCCGACCGCGCCGCCGAGCTGGCCAACAAGTAAGGGAGAGGACTGAATCATGGCTATCTTCCTTACCAAGGACAGCAAGGTCATCGTCCAGGGCATGACCGGCTCCGAGGGCATGAAGCACACCCGCCGCATGCTCGCCTCCGGCACCCAGATCGTCGGCGGTGTGAACCCGCGCAAGGCCGGCACCACCGTTGACGTCGACGGCACCGAGGTGCCCGTCTTCGGCACCGTCGCCGAGGCCATGGAGAAGACCGGTGCCGACGTCACCGTCATCTTCGTGCCGCCGAAGTTCACCAAGGACGCCGTCGTCGAGGCGATCGACGCGGAGATCGGCCTCGCGGTCGTCATCACCGAGGGCGTCCCGGTCCACGACTCGGCCGCCTTCTGGGCGTACGCCGGCTCGAAGGGCAGCAAGACCCGGATCATCGGCCCGAACTGCCCCGGCCTGATCTCGCCGGAGCAGTCGAACGCCGGCATCATCCCGGCCGACATCACCAAGTCCGGCCCGATCGGCCTGGTCTCCAAGTCCGGCACGCTGACCTACCAGCTCATGTACGAGCTGCGCGACCTCGGCTTCTCCTCGGCCGTGGGCATCGGCGGCGACCCGGTCATCGGCACCACCCACATCGACGCCCTCGCGGCGTTCGAGGCGGACCCGGAGACCAAGATCATCGTCATGATCGGCGAGATCGGCGGCGACGCCGAGGAGCGTGCGGCGGACTACATCGCCAAGCACGTCACCAAGCCGGTCGTCGGCTACGTCGCGGGCTTCACCGCCCCCGAGGGCAAGACCATGGGCCACGCCGGCGCCATCGTCTCCGGCTCCTCGGGCACCGCGCAGGCGAAGAAGGAGGCCCTGGAGGCCGCCGGTGTCAAGGTCGGCAAGACGCCGTCCGAGACCGCTCGCCTGGCCCGTCAGCTGATCGGCTGACCAGCCCGGTAACCACCCGAGGGCGCCGCGGACGGGACTTCCCGTCCGCGGCGCCCTCGGCGTTTCCGGGCCCCGGCGCGCGCCCGGATCCGCTCAGTGCAGCCGGTCGGCCAGCCGCGGCACGCCGGCCGGCGTCGCGGTCGGGCACGGCCGCAGCGGCGGGCAGCCCACACCGACCGGCATCGCCCCGAGGGCGGCGGCCGAGGCCGCGGCGACCGCCGGCGGCGGCAGGATGGCCGCCCGCACCGGGCGCGTCCCCGGCACCTCGCACCACTGGGTGCGGATCCCCGCCTGCGCGCCCGGCAGTACCGGGCCGGCGCTGCCGCTGTCCGTCGCGGAGCACATCCGCGGCAGCGGATCCGGCGGAGCCGGGCGGAAGACCTCGGACGGTCCGCCCCCCAGCAGGGTGGCGGTCATCGTCGCGAGGGCCGCCAGGCTGAGCAGCGCCGCCCCGGCCGTCAGCGAGCCCGAGCGGAGCCGGCTCTCCGCGGTCAGCAGCGCGGGTGAGGGCATCCGCGGCGCCGGGCAGCCGCGCACGGCGGCCTGGTGGAGCAGCTCGCCGACCCGGTCGCCGAACTCCGGCGCGGACGGGTCGGGGCCCACCAGGTCCGGTACCTCCCGGGCCAGCGCCGCCCGTGCGGCCCGTACCCTTCCGGCCGCGGCCGCACTGCTCGACTCGACCTCGGTGGCCACGGCCCGGGCCGGCAGGCCCAGGGCGTCGTGCAGCACCAGCGCCCGCCGGCGCGGGCGGGAGAGTCGCCGGAGCGCCTTCAGCAGCGCCTTGTCCCGCGGGGACAGCCGGTCGTCGCGCTCGTCACCGGGGGCGCCGACCCGGATCCGGCGGTGCGGCAGGGTGAACAGGTGCGCCCGCCGGGGCCCGCCCCGGTGCCAGGGGGAGAGCGCGGCCTCGAAGGCCACGGTCCGGACCCAGCCCTCCGGGTCCGGCAGGGCGCCGACCTCCTCCCACTGCCGGGAGGCCGCGCCCAGGGCCAGGTGCGCGCTGTGCACGGCACGGTGGCGACAGGCCGTCAGCAGAAAGGTCTGCTGCACCAGCCGGGTGTGCACGGCCCGGTAGAACTCCGGGAAGCCGGGCGGTTCCACGGGCTCGGGAGCCGTCGCGGGCCCCGGGGCGTCCCCGGCCCGCTCGGGGGCCTCGGCTCCGGCGGATTCGCCCGGGCCGGTCGGCAGCGGGGTCTCGACCGGCCGGGCGCGGGCCGGCACCGCCGCCGGTCCGCCGAGGAGCGCGACGGCCTCGGCCGCCGTCCGCACGCCCAGCTTCCGGACCGCCCGGTGCAGCCGGGTGCGCACGGCGGCGGGGGACAGACCCAGGTCCGCGGCGACGGCGGCCGGATCCTCGCCGGCCGCCAACCGGGTGAGCAGCCGGACCTCACGGGCGGTCAGCAGCCGCAGCAGCCGGGCCGGGTCCGGGCGGGCGGGCGCCGGGGCCTTCGGGGCCTTCGGGACGGCGGCGGTCGCGGCGGCGGGCCTGCCGGCCCGTTTCCCGGCGGTGGAGGGGGCGGTCACCGTGGTCCCTCGCCCCGACTGCTGAGCGAAATTAGGCACATGTACCGATAATCCGGGACACGGCGAAGGTTCGCGCGTTGACGGGGCACAACGGGTGATCTTGGGAGCATGAGGCCCATGATGCAGCTGATGGGCCGTCCGATCCTGGGCCTGCCGAGCGACCTGGGCACCCGCTCGGCCCTCGCCGACGTGCTCACGGGCGTACGGACGGCGCTGCTCACGCTGGCCCTGGTCGCCGTCCCGGTGCTGGGGCTGTGGGTGATCGCCCCGTACCCGGACGACACCGCGGCCGGCGCCGTCCGCCTCGCCGGCTCGCTCTGGCTGCTCGGCCACACCGCCCCGCTGGTCCGCGGGGAGGACGCGGGCCCGGTGACCGTCACCCCGCTGCTGCTCACCGCCCTCACCCTGGTGGTGCTCCACCGCGCCGGAGCCCGGATCGGGCGGCGCGGACGCGCCACCTGGCGCGCCCCGATCGCCCTGGCCGCCGGTTACCTGGCGGTGGCCGCCGCGGTGGTCGCCCAGTGCGCGGCCCCGGACGCGGTGCTGCGCTCCCGCCCGGCGGCGGACCTGGCGGCCGTCGCCGTGCTCCTGGCCGGCGGACTCGGCCACGGCCTGTGGACCGGCGCCGGCCGCAGCCTTCCCCCGCTCCCGGCTGCGGCCGCCCGCCGCCTGGCCGTCCTCGGACGGGCGCTGCCCGCCGGGCCGCCCGGTGCGGCGGCCGCGGTACGGCGGGCGGTCGCCGCCTGGCTGCTCGCCCTGATCGCCGCGGGCGGGCTGTTGCTGACCGCGGCCGTCGTCCCGGGCGGAGCAGGCCGGTCGGCGCAGGTCCTGGGCGGCGGTGCGGCGGGCTTCCTGGGCCTGCTGCTCACCTGCGCCGCGCTGATGCCCAACGCCGTTGCCTGGGCCGCCTCCTACGCGCTGGGTACGGGCTTCGCGGTCGGGGCCGGGACGGTCGTCGCGCCCGCCGGGACCGTGGTCGGGCCACTGCCGGAGTTCCCGCTGCTGGCACTGGTCCCGGCCTCCGGCGGGGCGGGCTGGGGGCTGGCGTCGCTCGCGCTGCCGGTGCTGGCCGCTGCCTGGCCGGCGCTCCTGCTCGGCCGGGCGGCTGGCGCCGGGGCTCCGGCGGACGGCCCGGCGGACGGCCCGGCGGGCGGTGCGGCGGACGGTGCGGAGCCGGTGGAAGGTGGTGGGCCGTGGTCCGTACGGGACACCGTGCTGGCGACCCTCGCCGCGGCGGGACTGGGCGGCGGATCGGCGGCGGTCGCGGCCTGGGCGGCGGGCGGCGCGCTCGCGCCGGGTCGGATGTCCGAGCTCGGCCCGGTGGCCTGGCAGGCGGGCCTGGCGTCCGCGGCCTGGCTCGCCGCCACCGCGCTGCCCGGCACCCTGCTGGTCCGCCGCCGCCACATCCGCATCCGCACCGGCAGGGCCGGCTGGTGGACGGCCGTCGACCGCCTCGCCGTCCGCCGCACGGCCCGCCTCCGGGCCGCCCTGCACCGGGCGCTCACCCGGGTCTCCGACCTGCGGCTGCCGTTCTCCGGGAAGGACTGAGGCGCGTTTGCAAAGTCGCGGGCCCGCCAAGATCGCCGGAGGGGGCCCGCGGTTCGCCGTCGGGCTCCCGCCGTCGGCCCGGAGGGCCCGGGCACAGCGGAGGGGGAGTCCGTGCGGCGCGGCCGGCCCAGCTCCGTCCGGAGTCGCGCGACCGGCCCCGGAGGTTCGTCTCCGCACTCCCGCCGACCGCCCGGTGGGCCGGGCCGGCGGTGTCCGGGTGCGGGTCCGGCGGCCGCCCGGCAGCCGGGAGCCCGGCGGCCCCCGGGTGATCAGCCCCGGGTCACAGGGACTCCGGGTCGACCATCGCGACCAGCAGCCTGGGCACCGGGTTGGTGACCGTGCAGCTGTGCCGGGCCGCGGCGGTCGGGGCGTCCTTCACGCAGACCACGTAGTCGTTGTAGTAGAGCTGGGCGCCGAGCCAGCCGAGGGTGAAGAGCACCACCACGGCGCCGGTGAACAGCCCGCCGATCGCGGCCGGTGCCTGCGGCTGCGCCGCCGGGGCGCCGGTCGGCTCGGTGCGGGCCTCGGTGCGACCCTCGGCACGGCCCTGCGCGCGGCCGCTGCGCAGGGCGCTGATCGCCCAGTAGACGGCGAGCGCGCCGAGCAGCAGGGCGACGTAGTAGATGCCGACGATCGTGCAGAACAGGCCGCCCATGCCCGCGATGAGCGCGTGCCGGGCCCGGCGCTGCGCGGGGTCGTTGGGGTCGAACTTGGGTGCGGGCTGGGGCGGGTTCCAGCCGCCGCCGCGGTGGCCGGGGCTCCACGGGTGCGGCGGCGGAACCTGCGGGCGCCCGTCGCCGTCCTCGCCGTCCTGCGGACCGGGACCGGCCGGGGGGATGCGTGGCTGCCAGGGCTGATCGGGGGCGTCCGCAGGCGGCGGCGCGAACGGGTTGCGCTCGCCGGTGCTGTCTCCGCTCATGGTGTCAGCCATTCCTTCTCGTCGGTGCGGCGGCTGCCGCCGGCGGCCCGCCGTCCGGGGGCCCGCCGTTCAATGATCCCGCAGGCCGGCGGCGGCCGGGCGGCGCCCCACCCGCTTCGGCCGGTGTCGTCCGGTGGACGCCGGGCGAGATCCCCGTCTCAACTACGCGCGTAGCGTTGCGGGGTGGTTACGGGAGCCCTCTCACCAGCCGTTATCGTGGTGACGGTCAGCAGCTCAGAACGGTTCCCGAGGCCTGCGCGCAGCGCGGGCACCCCCGCGAACCCGGCACTCGGCTCGACCTGGCGCCGCCCGTAGTGGCCCCACCGACGGTGGATGTACCAGCGGGCGCCAACGACGTACGGAGAATCGCGCAGTGGCCGCTGCTTCCGCCCAAGTCTTCCCGCCCCGCACCCCGGGCCCGGCCCGGCTGGTGGTCCTGGTCTCCGGCTCCGGCACCAACCTCCAGGCGCTGATCGACGCGGTGGCCGACCCGGCCTACGGGGCCGAGATCCTCGCCGTGGGCGCCGACCGGGACGGCATCGCCGGCCTGGAGCGGGCCGGGCGCGCGGGCATCCCGGTCTTCGTCGAGCGGATCAAGGACCACGCCGACCGGGCCGGCTGGGACCGCGCGCTGACCGACGCCGTCGCCGCCCACGACCCCGACCTGGTGGTCACCGCCGGCTTCATGAAGATCCTCGGCCCGGAGTTCGTCGCGGCCTTCGCCGGGCGGATCGTCAACACCCACCCCGCCCTGCTGCCCGCCTTCCCCGGCGCCCACGGCGTCCCCGACGCCCTCGCGTACGGGGTGAAGGTCACCGGCTGCACCGTCCACCTGGTCGATGCGGGGGTGGACACCGGACCGATCATCGCGCAGGGCGTGGTGGAGGTCCTCGACGCCGACCACCAGGACGGCGGCGAAGCGCTGCACGAGCGCATCAAGACTGTCGAGCGCCATCTGCTCGTCGACGTCGTGGGCCGACTGGCCCGCGAAGGTCACCGCATCGAAGACCGAAAGGTATGGATTCCGGCATGAGCGCCGCCTCCAGCACTACTCCCGTCTCCGAGAACGTACGCCCGATCCGGCGTGCCCTGATCAGCGTGTACGACAAGACCGGGCTGGAGGAGCTGGCCCAGGGCCTGCACGCCGCCGGGGTCGCCATCGTGTCCACCGGCTCGACGGCCGGCCGGATCGCCGCCGCCGGCGTGCCGGTCACCGAGGTCTCCGAGCTGACCGGGTTCCCGGAGTGCCTGGACGGGCGCGTGAAGACGCTGCACCCCCGCGTGCACGCCGGCGTCCTCGCCGACCTGCGCCTGGAGTCGCACCGCGCGCAGCTGGCCGAGCTCGGTGTCGAGCCCTTCGACCTGGTCGTGGTGAACCTCTACCCGTTCAAGGCGACCGTCGCCTCCGGCGCCACCCCGGACGAGTGCGTCGAGCAGATCGACATCGGCGGTCCGTCGATGGTCCGTGCGGCCGCCAAGAACCACCCGTCGGTCGCCGTCGTGGTCGACCCGGCCCGGTACGCCGACGTGCTGGACGCGGTCAAGGACGGCGGCTTCGACCTCGCCACCCGCAAGCGCCTGGCCGGTTCCGCCTTCGCGCACACCGCCGCCTACGACGTGGCCGTCGCCTCCTGGTTCGAGGCCGGCTACGCGCCGAGCGACGAGCGCTTCCCCGAGTTCCTCGGCGCCACCTGGGAGCGCCAGAACGTGCTCCGCTACGGCGAGAACCCGCACCAGGGCGCGGCGCTGTACAGCGACGGCACCGGCGGCCTGGCCGGCGCCGAGCAGCTGCACGGCAAGGAGATGTCCTACAACAACTACGTGGACACCGACGCCGCCCGGCGCGCCGCGTACGACCACGCCGAGCCGGCCGTCGCGATCATCAAGCACGCCAACCCGTGCGGCATCGCCACCGGCGCGGACGTCGCCGAGGCGCACCGCAAGGCGCACGCCTGCGACCCGCTGTCCGCCTTCGGCGGCGTGATCGCGGTCAACCGGGCGGTCACCGTCGAGCTGGCCGAGCAGATCGCCGAGATCTTCACCGAGGTCGTCGTCGCCCCGGCGTACGAGGACGGTGCCGTCGAGGTGCTGGCCCGCAAGAAGAACATCCGGGTGCTGCGCGCCCCCGAGGCCCCGACCGGCCGCCTGGAGGTCCGCCCGGTCTCCGGCGGGGTGCTGCTCCAGGAGACCGACCGGATCCACGCGGACGGCGACGACCCGTCGACCTGGACGCTGGCCACCGGTGACGCCCTGTCCGAGGCGGAGCTGGCCGAGCTGGCCTTCGCCTGGCGGGCCTGCCGCGCCGTCAAGTCCAACGCGATCCTGCTGGCCAAGGACGGCGCTTCGGTCGGCGTCGGCATGGGCCAGGTCAACCGGGTCGACTCGGCCAAGCTCGCGGTCGCCCGGGCCGGTGAGCGCGCCCAGGGCTCGTTCGCCGCGTCCGACGCCTTCTTCCCGTTCCCCGACGGCCTCCAGGTGCTGCTCGACGGCGGCGTCAGGGCCGTGGTGCAGCCGGGCGGTTCGGTCCGGGACGAGGAGGTCGTGGCGGCCGCCGCGGCGGCCGGGGTGACGATGTACCTGACCGGCACCCGGCACTTCTTCCACTGATCACCGGCGTAACACCGAGGGCCCCGTACTCCGCGAGCGGAGATACGGGGCCCTCGGTGTTACGGGCTCAGTTGGCCTTGACGACCACGGTGCCCATGATCTTGTCGGCGAAGGTCTGCTTCTTCGCGTCCCACAGCGGCCACAGGTAGCCGACGCAGCAGAAGCCGTCCAGGATGTGCAGCGCCTCACGGCCGAAGGCCGCGCCGAAGCTCAGCTTCTGGCCGTCGGACTCGCGCACCATCCGGATGCTGACGGCCTTCTGGCCGATCGACTGGCCGCTCGCCTTCATGGCCGCGATACCGGCCCAGATCAGCACGTTCACCAGCAGCATGGCGGCGTAGTAGCCGCCCACGCCGGTGGTCTCGGTGTGCGGGTAGCCGCTCGCCGAGTAGGTCGTGGTGACCGACGGCTTCAGCGCCACGAAGACCACGATCCACGGGATCAGGCCGATCAGCAGGTGGTCGATGATGGCCGCCACCACGCGGCTGCCCCAGCCCGCGTAGAAGTTCTGCACCATGCCGGCGTTGGGGTAGCCGCCACCCGGCTGCTGCGGGTAGCCGTAGGCCTGCTGCTGCGGGATGCCGTAGCCGGGGGCCGGCGGCGGCGCCTGCTGCGGGTAGCCGTAGCCGGGGGCCGGCGGCGGCGCCTGCTGCGGGTAGCCGTAGCCGGGGGCCGGCGGCGGCGCCTGCTGCGGGTAGCCGTAGCCGGGCGGCGGCGGGGGCTGCTGGCCGTACGGGTTGTTCGGGTCGGGCGGGTAGCTCATCTCTGCCTCCGGGCAGGAAGGGGACAGCGGGACGGGACAGGAAGATCCTGTGACGGACAGGCAGTTGAGTTGCCGACCGGGTGGGACATTAGCGGAAGATAGTGACAGCGTGCGGGTCAATAGGCGTCAGGACGTCACGAGGGCCGGGGCCGGGGTCCTCAGGGACGGGAGATGCCCAGCCGGTGCAACTGCCAGGCCCAGGAGAGCGTCGCCGCCGCGGCGATCAGCGCGTTCCGGCGGCCGTTCGGCAGCTCCCACCACCAACGGCCGCCGCCGAGCGGCGCGAACAGCAGGCCGAGGCCCACGAGGACCGTCACCGGGTTCGCGGCCAGTGAGGCGACCAGGTCACCGTGGCCCGCCTCGATGAACACGGTGGTGCTGCCGCAGCCGGGGCACGGGATGCCGGTGAACCGGCGCAACGGGCAGAGCACGCCCGGGTCGTGGGCGTCGTGCAGCTGCGCCACCGTCACGGCGGCGACCAGCGCGCCGGCGCCGCGCGCGGCCACGCGCAGCCAGGCTCCCCTGAGAGTTCCGGCGGTGCTCGCCCAGCGGGCGGCCAGGCCGGTCGCGACGGCGGGCGTCACGGCAGGCTTTTGGTGAGGGTGTCGTAGAAGACCAGGCCGGCGATGCCGATCAGGATCGCCAGCGTGCTGAGCGCGATGCCGCCGATCGCCGGCGTCCGGCCGACGCCGGTGCGCTGCGCCCGGTTGAGCCCGGCGATCCCGAGGCCGAGGCCGATCGGGCCGAGCATCGCGCCGTAGAAGCAGATCACGATGCCGATGAAGCCCAGCGCCAGCGAGGCCGTCGCCATGCTGTTGGGCTCGGCCACCGGCTGCGGGGCGTAGGGCTGCGGGGGCTGGTACGGCTGCTGCTGGGGGTAGCCGTAGCCCGGTTGCGGGACCGGCTGCTGGTACGGCGAGGGCGGCGGCGTGCCGTACGGCTGCTGCGGCGGCCCGTAACCGCCGTACGGATCCGGCGCCTGGTACGGATTGCTCACTGTCGTCTTCCCCCGAGATCGTTCTCCGCTCGGGCCCGGACGGCCTGTCACCAGGCCGCGGGCGGCAGAGATTGCCCGGCCTATCGTCTGGTGAAGCACCCCGCGCTGTCCAGCGGCGTTCGTCGACCGGACACAACTGTGGCGCAACCGCAACCAGAACCCCACGTTCCGTATCCGGTGGGCGGCGGCCTCCCCGCAGTACGGGCACGGCCGCCGATCCAGGAGAATGGGTGCATGACTGCCCAGATTCTCGACGGCAAGGCCACCGCTGCCGCGATCAAGTCCGAACTCGCCGTCCGCGTGGCGGCCCTCAAGGAACGGGGCATCGTCCCCGGCCTCGGCACCGTCCTGGTCGGCGACGACCCGGGCAGCCGCTGGTACGTCAACGGCAAGCACAAGGACTGCGCCGAGGTCGGCATCGCCTCCATCCAGCGCGAACTGCCCGCCACCGCCACCCAGCAGGAGGTGGAGGACGTCGTCCGCGAGCTCAACGCCGACCCGTCCTGCACCGGCTACATCGTCCAGCTCCCGCTGCCCAAGGGCCTGGACCCGAACCCGGTCCTGGAGCTGATGGACCCGGACAAGGACGCCGACGGCCTGCACCCCACCTCGCTCGGCCGGCTCGCGCTCGGCATCGAGGGCCCGCTGCCGTGCACCCCGTTCGGCATCGTCGAGCTGCTGCGCCGGCACAAGGTCGAGATCAACGGCGCCGACGTCGTGGTGCTCGGCCGCGGGGTCACGGTCGGCCGCTCGATCGGCCTGCTGCTCACCCGCAAGAGCGAGAACGCGACGGTCACCCTGTGCCACACCGGCACCCGGGACCTCTCCGAGCACCTGCGCCGCGCCGACATCATCGTGGCCGCCGCCGGCGTCGGGCACCTGGTGAAGGCGCAGGACGTGAAGCCGGGCGCGGCCGTGCTGGACGTCGGCGTCAGCCGCGACGGCGAGGGCAAGATCGTCGGCGATGTCGAGCCGGGCGTCGCCGAGGTGGCCGGCTGGATCTCGCCGAACCCCGGCGGGGTCGGCCCGATGACCCGCGCGATGCTGCTCAACAACATCGTCGAGGCGGCCGAGCGCCGCGCCGGCCGCTGATCCGCCGTGGCGGGTGAAGGCACGACGCGCCGCTCCCGGCGCCGTCCGGTGCGGACCACCGGGACGCTGCCGCCGGAGGGCTCGGCGGCGGCGCTCGACGGCGGTCACCCCCTGCCGGTCCGGCAGTGGCCGATAACGCTGGTCCTGGCCGTCGCCGTGCTGGGACTCGCGATCACCTTCGCGGGCGGTTTCAAGGTCGGGCTGCTGACGGTCGGCGGCTCGCTGCTGCTGGGCGCGGTGCTGCGGCTGGTGCTGCCCGAGGTCGGGATGCTCGCGGTCCGCAGCCGCTTCACCGACGTCACGGTGCTGAGCGTGCTCGGCGCGGTGATCGTGCTGCTCACCCTGGTGGCCCAGCCCGACCCGTGGCTCCAGCTGCCGCTGCTCGACAACATCGGGCAGCTGATCGGCCGCCAGCGGCACTGATCCGCGGCGGCCCGAGCCCCGCCCGGCGCCCGCCGGGCGGGGCTCTCCCCTGCGTGTGCACGTGGTGGGAAAAGAGTGTGCGTACGGTGAGGGGCCGTCAGTATGCTGCCGGGGCTCGTGAGGGCTCGGCGGGGGCGCCTTCCCGATGGTTCACGCCCGCCCTCGTTCCGTGGACATCGGAGGGGGAACCGAATGACACCTGTGACCGAAGACCGCCGTCGGCTCGGACGCGCGCTCGCCGTGGCGGCCGTGACCCTGGCCACCGGGGCCGCCACGCTGGCGGTCGCGCCCGCCGGCGCGGCCGCCGAAGCCGCACCGGCCGCCGCCGCGCCGACCCAGCTCGTCCTGCCGGCCGCCCCGCGCGGCATCCCCGGCCGTGACCAGCTCTACGTGGCCGGGGACACCGGCCTGCTGCACGCCCGCGAAGGCAGCGACCACCTGCTGTGGACCCGCTACGACACCGGCGCCACCACCGACACCGGGCTCCGCCTGCCCGCGCCGCTCGGCTCCAACCTGGAGGACGGCGTGCCGTCCCGGCGGTACGCGGGCCGGCCCGACAACCGGTACGGCTCCTCCTCCGACACCGTCGCCGTGCCCGGCCCGCCGGCCGCGGACGGTACCGTCCGGGTCGAGCTCCACGACCTGGCGTCCCGCAAGCCGGTCTCCCTCGGCGCCGTCGACGTCCCGGCCGGCCAGACCTACGACGCCACCTTCGGCCGCACGGTGGTCAGCCACACCGGGACCGACGGATCGGCCACCGGCTGGTACCTGAACACCCTGCAGGGCGCCGCCGTGGTCCGGACCCAGGTGTCCGGGATCCCCGCCGGGGCGCCGTCCGCCTGGGTCGACGGGGACCGGACCTCCGCGCTCCTCAGCTACCGGCTGGACGACGGCAACCACTGGCTGCTGCTGGACCTCGCCACCGGCACGACCGCTGCGCTCCCCGACGAGGCCGAGCGCTACAGCGGAGGCTTCCGGCTCGCCAAGGACGGCCTGCTGCGCCTCGACGGCAACGGCACCGTGGACGTGCTGGACCGGACGGCCCCCTGGACGGTCCGCAGCAGCGGCTACGTGAACTCCCTGCCGCCCGGCGGGTACGACGCGGAGTACCGCAGGCTGGGCGACTGGGTGCTCACCACCCTGTCCGCCGTCAACACCTCCGGCGACAACCGGGGCCGGCCGGTCACCGCGGTCCCGCTGGCCGGCCCCGGCAGCCAGCACTCCGTGCTCGACAGCGCCGACACCCAGCTGCTGCCCGCCCCGGACGGCTCGCTCATCGCCGTCGGCAGCGAGCACCCCCCGGCGTACGGCGACCGCGACACCTTCGTCTACCGGATCACGCCGAACCGGGCCGGCGAGCCGACGCTCCACAGGCTGACCCGGGTCCCGACCGGTCCGGCGACCGTCTTCGGCCTCGCCATCGGCGGCGGCACGCTCTCCGTCGCCTCCGACACCGTCTCCTTCAGCCCCGCCGACTCCACCGGCTCCTTCCGCAGCTACCGGATCTCCGACGGCACGCCTCCGGTGAAGCTCTCCGAGACCCTCGACTCCGCCTACCCGGCCGACGACTGCTACGGCGGCCGGGCCGCCTGCACGGCCCTGTGGGCCACCGGCGACGGCCGCTACCTCCCGGCCCACCCGTCGGTCAACGGCCGGACGGTGGTGATGCGGGCCGGCAGCCAGGAGTGGGGCGCCACCTTCACCACCGGGCTGGAGTCGCAGGGCTCCGTCGACACGGTGGACGCCGACGGCCGGTACGCGGTCTTCGGCGGCTACCGGCCCGGCTGGACCTACGCCCGTCCGACGGCCGTGGTCGACCTCGACACCGGGACGACGACGCTGAGCGCGCCGCTGGCCGCCGCGGCCGTCCGGGGGACGACCCTGTGGAGCGCGAAGCAGGACAGCACGACCGTCACCGCCACCGATCCGACCGGGGCGACCGTCCGGGACTCCTTCACCACGCCCTGCGCGCCGACCCGGCTGCAGGCCGTCTCCCGCTGGGTGTACTGGGGCTGCCAGAACTCCTGGGACGGTGCCCTCAACGCCAGCGGCGTCTTCGACACGGTCACCCGCAGTACGCTGACCGTCCCGGTGCAGTCGAGCCTGAACACCGGCGGCCCCGACCAGGCCCTGCTGGGCGACGGCTACCTGGTGCGGCAGGACCTCGCCGGCGGCCGGCTGCTGCTGGTGGACTTCCACGACGGCATCGCGGCCTCCGGCGCGGAGAGCGCCGCCCAGGTCCGCCGGCTCGCCTCCGGCGCCTACTGGAAGACGCCCCGCCAGCCGCGCAAGGCCTGGGCGGTGGACCGTACCGGCACCGACGTGGTCTGGGTGGACGCCGACCAGCACCGCATCCACGTGGTGCCGTCCGGTGTCCCGCGGACCGGCGCCGCCGCCACGCCGGCCGGACCGACCGGCTGACCGGGCCGGGCGGCGCCGGGCACCGGGGGCCGACACCCCCGGGTCCCGGCGCCACCCGGCACCGTCCGGGTGGGCGTGTGACGCATCAGCCACGCCCGTACGCACCCCCGGCGGGCCCGTTGCGATAGCCTGAGCCGGTTCTCTCGATGTCGAGAGATCATCCTCGGCTCCAGCGCGCCGATGTGCCTGGGGCACGTCGGCGATTTGCTGGAGTAGGCAGAAATGACTCGCACCCCCGTCAATGTCACCGTCACCGGAGCGGCCGGCCAGATCGGCTACGCGCTGCTCTTCCGCATCGCCTCGGGCCACCTGCTCGGCGCCGACGTGCCGGTGAACCTCCGTCTGCTGGAGATCCCGCAGGGTCTGAAGGCCGCCGAGGGCGTCGCCATGGAGCTGGACGACTGCGCCTTCCCGCTGCTGCGCGACATCACCATCACCGACAGCGCCGCCGAGGCCTTCAACGGCGCCAACGTGGGCCTGCTGGTCGGCGCCCGCCCGCGCACCGCCGGCATGGAGCGCGGTGACCTGCTCTCCGCCAACGGCGGTATCTTCGGCCCGCAGGGCAAGGCCATCAACGACAACGCCGCGGACGACATCAAGGTCCTGGTGGTCGGCAACCCGGCCAACACCAACGCCCTGATCGCCCAGCGCAACGCCCCGGACGTGCCGGCCGAGCGCTTCACCGCGATGACCCGCCTGGACCACAACCGCGCGGTCGCCCAGCTCGCCAAGAAGGCCGGCGTCACCGTCGAGGACGTCAAGAAGGTCACCATCTGGGGCAACCACTCCGCCACCCAGTACCCGGACCTCTTCCAGGCCGAGATCGCCGGCAAGAGCGGCTTCGAGGCCACCGGCTCCGACCTGGCCTGGATCGAGAACGACTTCATCCCGACCGTCGCCAAGCGCGGCGCGGCGATCATCGAGGTCCGCGGCGCGTCCTCGGCCGCCTCGGCCGCCAACGCCGCCATCGACCACGTGTACACCTGGGTCAACGGCACCCCGGCGGGCGACTGGACCTCGATGGGCATCGTCTCGGACGGCTCGTACGGCGTGCCGGAGGGCCTGATCTCCTCGTTCCCCGTCACCACCAAGGACGGCAAGTTCGAGATCGTCCAGGGCCTGGAGATCTCCGACTTCTCCCGCGCCCGGATCGACGCCTCGGTCCAGGAGCTGGCCGAGGAGCGCGACGCGGTCGCCGAGCTCGGTCTGATCTGAGTCCGCCGACTCCCCGCTGACGTCCCGGTGAACGGCCGGGCGGCCCTGGGCCGCCCGGCCGTTCCCGTCAGTTCCGGACGAGGAGGGCCACGGTGATCCCGGAGACCTCGTCGACCCTCACCATCCGGTAGTTCGCCCGCAGCACCTGCTGGGCGGCCGGGTAGACCGAGTCGAACGGGTCGGGGTGGCCGGCCCGCGAGACCAGCCAGATCCGCGGCGCGTCCGCCACCCCGCCAGCCGGGTCGTCGGTGAGCTTGGACCACAGGTCGTTGCGCTGCTCGCCGGTCTCGCCGAGCAGCACGTCGCGCGGCTCGACGGTGGCCGGGAGGTAGTACTCCACGCCGGTGTCCACCCCCCACCACACCTGGGTCCAGTCCTGGCCGTAGGCGGCCGCGTCACCCGGCCGGTACCCCTGGGCGACGATCCGGGCCGCGGCCCGGTAGTCCAGCGGCGCGAACCAGGTGACCGGCTTGGGGTACGTGTACGCCGCGTGGGAGAGGTCCCGGTGGACGGCGACCTGGTCGGGCGCGACGGTGGCGGCCAGCACCACCAGGGCCGCCACGGCGTACCTGGCCCGCAGCAGGGCCACCCCGACGCCCGCCAGCAGCGCCCACGCGGGCAGCACGAAGAACAGGTACTTCGGCATGAAGTACGAGACGGCGCCGCGCTGCGAGAGCGCCCAGATCGCGAGCACCGGCAGCACGGCCGACGCGGTCGCGACGGCCAGCGCCGCCTTCCGCCGGTCCCGCCACGCGAAGAGGGCCAGCAGGAACATCACGACGGCCAGCGCGGTGCTGCAGAAGAGCTGCGGCCAGATGGCGACCAGATCGTCGGCGGTCGGGACGGCGACCCAGCTGATCTGGCGCTTCGCCTGGGCCGGAGCCAGCCGAAGCAGCGGGTAGAGCGAGGCGAGACCGAGGCCGACGGCCGCCGCGAAGCCCAGCGGGATCCGCAGGTTGCGCCGGTCGCGCCACCAGGCGATCGCGACCGCCAGCAGGTGCGCGGCCAGGAACCCCAGCGAGATCAGGTGCAGGTAGCCGGCCACCGCCACCGTGGGCGCGTAGGCCAGCCAGCGCGCCGCCGTCGGCCGCTCCAGCGCGCGCAGCAGCATCAGCAGTGCCAGTGACGCGGTCAGTACCACGAGGCCGTACGAGCGGACCTCCTGGGCGTACCGGGCCACCGCGGGTATCAGGGCGAAGACGAGACCCGATATCAGGCCGGCGCGGCGGTCGAACATCCGCTGCCCGCTGAGTGCGACGCACGCGGCGGCGCCGGCCATCGCCAGGACGCTCGGCAGCCGCAGCGCCAGGAGGGAGTCCCCGGCGAGCGAGGTCCAGAAGTGCATCAGCAGGTAGTAGGCGCCGTGCACGGCGTCGACGTGGTGCAGCATGGCGAGGATCGCGCCGGTCGGCCGTCTGATGACGTTCAGCGTCGCGAGCTCGTCGTGCCAGAGCACCGGGCCGTCGACTCGGTAGAGCCCCACGGCCAGCGTGGCGAGAAAGGGGAGTAGCCAGGTCCCACCTGTCGGCGTCCGTCCGGCGACGGCCCGGTGGGCGCGCTGGGCGGCGTTTTGGAAGCGTCCCGGTCCGGCAGGGCGATCGGCTTCGGTGGGAGGAACGGGGACCGCAGCGTCCATCGATGTCCTCGGGCGGTTTTGCACGGATCTGTCTCGCGACATTCTGGCGGAGCGAAGCGCTCCGGGCGAAGTGCCGGCCGTCCTAGGATGACCTGCTGTGAGTGAAACCCTGCAGGACGCGGCACTCGTCCTGGTCTTCATCATGCTGGGCGGCCTCTTCAACGTCGCCGAGATCTCGCTGATCTCGCTGCGCGAGGGCCAGATCCGGGCCCTGGAGTCGCTCGGCAGCCGGCGGGCCGCCCGCGCCGCGCACCTGGCCGCCGACCCGAACCGCTTCCTGGCGGCCGTCCAGGTCGGCGTCACCTGCATGGGCTTCCTGTCCGCCGCCTTCGGGGCGGACACCCTGGCCGGCAAGCTCGCCCCGGTCTTCGTCGACCTCGGCCTGTCCGAGGGCCTGGCGGACACCATCGCGCTGGTCGGCCTGACCCTGGTGATCTCGTACGTCTCGCTGGTGCTGGGGGAGCTGACCCCCAAGCGGATCGGGCTGCAGCGGGCCGACTCGATCGCGGTGCTGGCCGCGCCGGTGGTCGACCTGATGTCGGTGGTGCTGAGGCCGGCGATCTGGCTGCTGGGGCACTCCACCAACCTGATGGTCCGGCTGTTCGGCGGGGACCCGTCGGCCGGCCGCGGTTCGATGAGCTCGGAGGAACTGCGCGGCCTGGTGGCCGCCAGCACCGAGCTGGGCAGCGACGAACGGGCCCTGATCGCGGACGTCTTCGCGGCCGGCGAGCGCCAGCTGCGCGAGGTGATGGTGCCGCGCACCGAGGTCACCTTCCTGGACGCCGAGCGCCTGGTCGCCGAGGTCCGCCCGGAGACCGACTCCGCGCCGCACTCCCGCTACCCCGTCGTCGAGGGCTCGTACGACGCCGTGACCGGCTTCGTGCACATCCGCGACCTGTACGGCGCGCCCGGCGAACGGGCCGTCCGGGTCCGCGACCTGGCCCGCCCGGTGAAGCTGCTGCCGGCCACCAAACGGGTGCTGGAGGCGATGAGCGAGATGCGCAGGGAGGGCCACCACCTGGCGATCGTGGTGGACGAGTACGGCGGCACCGCCGGCATCGTCACCCTGGAGGACCTGGTCGAGGAGCTGATCGGCGACATCCGCGACGAGTACGACGCCCAGGACACCACCGCCACCCGGCGGCTCGCCGGCGGCGGCGTGGAGCTGGACGGACTGCTCAACCTGTCCGACTTCACCGAGGAGACCGGCGTCACCCTGCCGGAGGGCCCGTACGAGACGGTGGCCGGATTCGTCGTGCGCGAGCTGGGCCGGCTGCCCGAGGCGGGGGACCAGGTGACCATCGAGGGCGGTGCGCTGCTGACGGTGGCCAAACTGGACGGCCGCCGGATCGAACGCATCAGGGTGAGTGCCGTCACACTGTCGATTCCTCCAGGGGCGGAAGTTTCCTGAGCGGTCGGTGAAGCTGGAACAATGGCCCCCATGGTCAACGCAGCGGTCACCGGTCCGGTGAAGGACCGTCCACGGGTCCTGTCCGGTATCCAGCCCACCTCCGGCTCCTTCCACCTCGGCAACTACCTCGGCGCGGTGCGCCAGTGGGTGGACCTGCAGGAGGAGAACGACGCCTTCTACATGGTGGTCGACCTGCACGCGATCACCGTCGAGCAGGACCCGGACACCCTCCGGCAGAACACCCGGATCTCCGCGGCGCAGCTGCTCGGCGCGGGCCTGGACCCGGAGCGCTGCACCCTGTTCGTCCAGTCGCACGTCCCCGAGCACGCGCAGCTCGCCTGGGTGATGAACTGCCTGACCGGCTTCGGCGAGGCCGCCCGGATGACGCAGTTCAAGGACAAGTCGGCCAAGCAGGGCAGCGACCGCACCTCGGTCGGCCTGTTCACCTACCCGATCCTGCAGATCGCGGACATCCTGCTCTACCAGGCGGACGCCGTCCCGGTCGGCGAGGACCAGCGCCAGCACCTGGAGCTCACCCGCGACCTCGCGGAGCGCTTCAACAGCCGCTACGCGCCCACCTTCACGCTGCCGAAGCCGTACATCCTCAAGGAGACGGCCAAGATCCTGGACCTCCAGGACCCGACGGCGAAGATGAGCAAGTCGGCGTCCTCCGCCAAGGGCCTGGTCAACCTGCTGGACGAGGCCAAGGTCAGCGCCAAGAAGATCAAGAGCGCGGTGACCGACACCGGCACGGTGGTCTCCTACGACGAGGAGAACAAGGCCGGGGTCTCCAACCTGCTGCGGATCCACTCCGCGCTCAGCGGGCAGTCCGTGGAGCAGCTGGTCGCGCACTTCGAGGGCCGGATGTACGGCGCCCTCAAGACCGAGCTGGCGGAGCTGTTCACCGAGTGGGTGACGCCCTTCCAGGCCCGCACCCAGGGCTACCTGGACGACCCGGCCGAGCTGGACCGGGTGCTGGGCCTCGGTGCGGAGAAGGCCCGGACGGTGGCGTCCGAGACCCTGGCCACGGTCTACGACCGCATCGGCTTCCTCGCGCCGAAGCGCTGATGCCGGTGGACTCCCTTCCCGACGGTGGCGACCTCCCCGAGGCCGTCACCATCGGGGTGTCCATATCCGTCCCGGAGCCGTTCGGCACGCGGATCCAGGACGCCAGGGCCGGGCACGGCGATCCGCTGGCCCGCTCCATACCGACCCACGTCACGCTGCTGCCGCCGACCGAGGTCCCGACCGCCGCACTGCCGGGCATCGAGGCCCACCTGAGGGCGGTCGCGGCCGGCCACCGGCCGTTCCGGATGCTGCTCCGGGGCAGCGGGAGCTTCCGTCCGGTCTCGCCGGTGGTGTTCGTCCGGGTCGAGGAGGGCGCGCAGGAGTGCCGGGCGCTGGAGGCGGACGTCCGCTCCGGCCCGCTGGCCCGGGAGCTCGCGTTCCCGTACCACCCGCACGTCACGGTGGCGCACGGGCTGCCGGAGCCGGTGCTGGACGAGGCCTTCGAGCAGGCGCGCGGCTTCCGGGCGGCCTTCGAGGTCACCGGGTTCAGCCTCTCCCGGTTCGGGCCGGACGAGGTCTGGCGGCCCTGGCGCGGCTACCGCTTCGGGCCGGCCTGAGCCGCCCGGGGACGCCGCCCGCAGCACCCCCGGAGACACCGATCCCCCCGCAGGCCGCCGGACGGCCTGCGGGGGGATCGTCGTTGCCGCGTCAGTGCCCCAGGAGGGCGTCCACCACCCGCACCGAGGCCTGGCCGTCGTCGAGGTCGCAGTAGGCCTCGCGGAACGCCGCGTACTTGTCCTGGTGGCCGGCCGTCGCCTCGTCCACCCGGCCGAGTGCCGCGACCAGCTCCTCGGACGTCGACAGCAGCGGGCCGGGCGCCTGGGACTCGAAGTCGAAGCTGAAGCCGCGCAGGTTGTCCCGGTAGTGCTCCAGGTCGTACGTGAAGAACAGCATCGGCCGGCCGGTGTTCGCGAAGTCGAACATCGCCGAGGAGTAGTCGGTGACCAGGACGTCCGCGATCAGCAGCAGCTCCGCCGTGTCGGGGTAGCTGCCGACGTCCCAGACGTAGCCGTCGCCGGCGCCCGGCACCTGGCCGTACGTCGACTCGTGGCCGCGCACCAGCAGCACCTGGTCGTCGCCGAGCGCGGCGCGGGCCGCGTCCAGGTCGAGCCGCAGGTCGAACTGGTAGCCGTCCTGCGGGCGGCGGCGGTCCTCGCGGAAGGTCGGCGCGTACAGCACCACCTTCTTGCCCTCGGGCAGGCCGAGGCGCTCGCGGACCCGCTCGGCGGTCTTCTCCCGGTCCGAGGCGAACAGCAGGTCGTTGCGGGGGTAACCGGTCTCCAGGATCTCGCCCTCGTACCGGAAGGCCCGCTTCAGCACCGGCGTGGACCACCGGTTGGCCGACACCAGCATGCTCCACTGCGGCACCTCGGCCGTCAGGTGCTCCAGGTACTCGGAGTCGGTGAACCAGACCTTCTCGAAGTCGTGCCCGATCCGCTTGAGCGGCGTCCCGTGCCAGGTCTGCAGGACCACCTGGCCGGGGCGCCGGGTGAAGAACGGCGGCAGGTGGGTGCTGGTCACCACGTACTTGGCGGTGGCCAGCGCCTCGTACCACTCGGCGGACAGCCGGCGCAGCGGCTCGGCGCTCTGCGGGGCGTCGGTCTGCAGGTCGTCCGAGGTCCACAGGTGCCGCAGCGGCGCACCGCGGCGGACCAGCTCCTCGTGCACCGAGCGCGGCGAGCCGGCGTACCGGCCGCCCGGACCCGTGTGGTACACGACCGTGTCGGTCAGCGGGCGCTGCTGGAGGGAGGCGAAGGAGGACCGCAGCTGCCGCTGCCGGTACCCGCTGCGCTCCTCGGGCGCCAGTATGTCGTGCGACTCCAGGGACAGGCCGTCGTACAGCCGGCGCTCCAGGGTGATCTGCTTGCCGCGGGCGTCGACGCTCAGCGGCAGCTGCCCGTGGCAGGACGGTGCGAGCAGCGCGGTGGGCCACAGCCGGTCGGCGGGAGAGCCGAACGGCCGGAAGAAGACCTCCCAGGTGCCCTTGCGCAGCGGCACCGGGCCCGCGAAGCTCGCCGTCGGCACCGCCGGCAGGGCCGTCCGGAACCGGCCGTCCGCGATCTCGACCGGGTAGCAGTGCTCCTCCTCGCGCCAGCGGTGCCGCACCACCAGCTCGTACCGGTGCGTGCCGGGCAGCGGGAAGCTGCCGGCGAGCAGGAAGCCCTCACCGTCGTCGGCGGCGGAGACCTCCTCCACCACCGGCTGCAGGACCTGGTCGGCGAACTGCAGGTAGCCGCTGGGCGAGGGCTTGGAGTAGAGCGCCCGGGAGGCGTCGCCGATCGGCATGTCCAGGTGCCTGGGGTCGGCGCGCTCGTCGACGACCACCGGCAGCGAGCTGCCGTCGGTCAGCAGCAGCACCACGTCCCAGCGGTCCCGCAGGCGCTCGTCGGCGGCCGGGTCCAGCAGGTCCCAGGCCTCGCGCACCTCGGTCAGCGCCTCCACCGGGAAGCTGGAGGTGAACGGCACCTGCCGGCCGGTCGGCACGCCCAGTTCGAGCGGGAAGACCAGCGAGCGGTCCGACTCGACGTGCTGCAGCCGCAGCCGCGCGCCCGCGAGGTCGGCACCGGAGCCGACCAGACCGGCCAGGGTCACCGTGCCGCGCTCGCCGGTCACCTCGGCCACCCGGGCCCGGACCCGCTCGACCCGCAGGTTGACGTGCCCGTCCTTGAGCCACGGGACGATCCGCACGTCCTGCTCGACCCAGTGCACCGGCGGGTACTCGGCGGTGTCGCTCCAGCCGCCGGAGACCCGGCCCTTGTACACGCCGCCCTTGCCGACACCGGCCACCAGCAGCCGCCAGGAGCCGTCCTTCCACTGCCCGCGGTGCTTCATCCGGGACGGGTCGATGGACGCGGAGAAACCGGCCCAGTCGCAGCTGTACAGCGAGTGCGGCGAACTGGCCGTCGCCTCCGGGCTGTACATCGCCTTGGTCGGCACCGCCACCACCCGGCGGCCGGAGCTCTCCCGCAGCACCAGGCCCTTGACCATGTCGTGCCTGTTGCCCGCGCCCAGGTGCTCGGGGAAGGCGTGGCCGGTCAGCTGGAGCCGCCCGTCCGTCCAGTGGGCGTCGTACAGCCGGCTGCGCATGACCAACGCATTGTCCAGCCGCAGCACCTCCGGCGGCACGCTCTTGCGCCCGCCCCGCAGGAACGGGTAGTCGGCGTACGGGCGGAGCAGGCCGCGGGCGGGCGCCGCGCCGTTGCTGTCCTTCTCGAACCGCAGCTGCTCGACCAGCTCGGCCATCCGGTTCTGCACGGTCAGGTGGTACTTCAGCCGCAGCGGGGCACGCAGTTTGCGGACCTGCTCCGGGCCGATCGCCCGCAGCAGCCGGCTCACCGACTCCTGGTAGGCGTCCCGGTACGCCTGGTCGCCCTCCAGCACGGACCAGAAGAACATCGGGATCTCCTCGACGAGGTTGTTCTCGTCGTAGGAGCGCAGGTAGCGGCGGTACTTCGGGTCCTGCTGCTCCTGCAGCCAGGCCCGCACCAGCTCCATCGACTTGACCCGGTCGATGACGCCCTTGGGGTTGAACTTCATCTGTGTGATCGACATCTCGCCGACCTCGCGCTCCCGCCAGTGGTAGATCGGCTCGGAGAGCACGTCCACGCTCTTGGCGAGGTAGTGGTGCGGCACGCTGACCGGGGCGTCCTCGTACAGGATGCCCTCGGGGTACAGCACGCCGGCCGCGTCGAAGAAGGACCGCCGGTACACCTTGTTCCACGCCGTGCGGTCGGTGACCAGGGTGGGGATGTCGGTGATGTGGGTGGTGAGCCTGGTCTCCTTGAACGGCTTGCGGTGACCACCCGAGGGGTAGAAGCCGATCGCCCGGAAGCGCAGCACGTTCCCGGTGGCGAAGTCCGAACCGGTCTGCTCCAGCGTGCCGATCATCAGCTCGTACGCGCTGGGCGGGAGGGTGTCGTCACTGTCCACGAAGGCCAGGAACTCGGTGCCGTCGGCGATGTGCCGGTACCCGGTGTTCCGGGCGGCGCCCAGACCCTTGTTCTCCTGCTGGACCAGCCGGAAACGGGAGTCCTTGGCGGCGTAGGCCGCGGCGATGGAGGCACTGGAGTCCTTGGAACCGTCGTCGACCATGACGCACTCGAAGTCGTCGAAGGTCTGGGCGGCGATCGAGTCCAGGCACTCTTCCAGATAGCGCTCGACGTTGTAGATCGGGACGACGACGGAGAGGCGGGGGGCCATCGGCTGCGCAGAGCCTTTCATCAGGTGGTGCGACCGCTCTGCCCGATTTCGGGTGAACCGGGCACTTACCGGCAGCGATCCTACCTTCCGGAGGCTACGGGGGATCGTCGCGCCCGGCCGTGAGGTGCGTCGCCGGTGCCGTCCGGGCTAGGGTGCGGCTGGCCCGCCCCCGGCGCCGGCACCCGCCCGCGGGCCCGGCCGCCGTCCTGGAATGAGTGATCCCATGCCCCGCTTCAGCGTGATCGTCCCGGTCTTCCGGGTGGAGGACTACCTCCAGGAGTGCCTCGACTCGGTGCTGGAGCAGTCCTGCGCGGACTTCGAGCTGATCGCCGTCGACGACCGCTCGCCGGACGGCTGCCCCGCGATGCTGGACCGCGCCGCCGAGCGCGACCCCCGGATCACCGTCCTGCATCTGCCCGAGAACGTCGGGCTCGGCCGGGCCCGGAACGCCGGCCTGGAGATCGCCACCGGCGACTACGTGATCTTCCTGGACAGCGACGACACCCTCACCCCCGGCCTGCTGGCCCGCACCGACGACCGGCTCCGGGCCGGCGCCGACCCGGACATCCTGGTCTACGACTACGCCCGCACCTACTGGGACGGCCGCGTCGTGCGCAGCGCCTCCGCCGCCGTCTTCGGGTGCCCGGGCGCGGACGTCTTCGCCCTCGACGACCGGCCGGACCTGCTCGACCTGCTGATGGTGGTCTGGAACAAGGCCTACCGCCGCGACTTCATCGCCAAGCAGGGCCTGACCTTCCCGGCCGGGTACTACGAGGACACCCCCTGGACCTTCCCGGCGCTGCTCGCCGCCGACCGCATCACCCTGCTCGACGAGGTCGGCCTGCACTACCGCCAGCGCCGCGAGGGCGGCAACATCCTCGCCACCGCGAGCCGCAAGCACTTCGACATCTTCGACCAGTACCGCCTGGTCTTCGGCTTCCTCGACCGCCGCCCCGACCTCACCCACTGGCGGCCGGTGATCTACCGGCGGATGCTCGACCACCTGGTCACCATCGTCAGCAAGCCCGGCCGGATCCGGCCGGGCGACCGCCGCGAGTTCTTCCGCCGCGCCGCCGAGCACTGCGCCCCGCTGCGCCCGGCCGGCTACCGGCCGCCCGCCGGCGCCGAAGGCGTCCGGACCGAGCTGCTCAGCCACGGCCGCTACCTGGCCTTCCAGGGCTTCCGCGGCCTGGCCAGAGCCCGCCGCGCGGTGGCCCGGCGCCCCCGCTGAGCGGGTGACGCCCCGGCCCGGCCCGGGGTGTCCTGCGCCGCCCGGACCCCGGCCCCGGTAGACAGGACCGTCCGTCACAGTCCCGGCCGGGCGGGGAGCGCACCGTGGAATTCCTGACCAAGCTGCCGGTGATCGGCCCGCTCGCGGCCCGGCTGCTGCGCACCCGCGCCTACCGCACCTTCGCGCACGTCACCGACCTCAAGGGCAACCGGCTGGCCGGTGCGGTCACCTACTTCGGCTTCCTGGCCCTCTTCCCCCTGCTCACGGTCGCCCTGGCGATCGCCGTGGCGGTGCTCTCCGACGCCCGGGTCCAGGACCTCCAGGACGACATCGCCAAGCAGGTGCCGGGCCTGTCCGACTCGCTCGACCTGCCCGGTCTGGTCGCCAACGCCGCCACCGTCGGCCTGATCAGCGGCGTGGTGCTGCTCTACTCGGGCCTCGGCTGGGTCGACACCATGCGCGGCTCGATCCGGGACGTCTGGCGGCTGCCCGCCGAGCCGGGCAACGCCGTCCTCCTCAAGGCCAAGGACTGCCTGGTCCTGCTCGGTCTCGGCGTGGTCTGCCTGCTGTCGCTCGGCGCCTCGGCCGCCGCCACCTCGCTGGCCCGCCGGCTGGCCGACGCGATCGGCCTGGAGGGTGGCGCCGGGCGCACCGTCCTCACGGTGGTGGGCCTGCTGATCGCCGTCGGGGCGGACCTGCTGCTCTTCGCCTACCTGCTCGCCCCGTTCCCGCGCATCACCGGCCTGCACCGCACGGCCCTGGTGCAGGGCGCCCTGATCGGTGCGGTCGGCTTCGAGCTGCTCAAGCTGCTGCTCTCGTCCTACCTGGGCTCGGTGGCCGGCAAGAGCCTGTACGGCGCCTTCGGCGTCCCGGTCGCCCTGCTGCTGTGGATCAACTTCGTGACCCGGCTGCTGCTGTACTGCGCGGCCTGGACGGCGCTGGCCGACCCGGAGGCCGCCCGCCGGCGGGCCGAGGAGCAGGCCACCACGGCCCTGGAGGCGGCCCGCACGGGCACCGGGCCCGGGACCGGGCCCGACGGCGGTGCCGAGGCGGCCGGCACCCGGAACGGGTGATCCGTACCCACTGCGCCACGCCGCCCCAGTGGTTATGATCCCGGTCACAGTCGAGCGGCTCTCCCCGCCACATCCCGGCCGGTGGGAGCACACTCCCGGAGCACGCCTGGAGACACCTGTGACCAGTGCCGAGAACACCACCGCCGCCCCGGTTCCCCGCACCCCGGAGGACGTCCCGGGCTGGTTCTTCAAAACAGACCAGGAAGTCTTCGGCTGGCTGCTCACCCGGCAGGCCGAACGCGGCATCAGCGGAGACCTGCTGGAACTCGGGACGTACCTCGGCCGCAGTGCCATCACCCTCGGCGGCCACCTGCAGGAGGGGGAGACCTTCACGGTCTGCGACCTCTTCGACTCCGACGCCCCCGACGAGCAGAACTCGGCCGAGATGGCCATGTCCTACCGCAAGACCCTGACCCGGCAGGCCTTCGAGGCCAACTACCTCGCCTTCCACGACACCCTGCCCACCGTCATACAGGCTCCGACCTCCGTCCTCGCCGAGGGCCGCATCCCGGACGCGAGCTGCCGCTTCATCCACATCGACGCCTCCCACCTGTACGAGCACGTCGCCGGGGACGTCCAGGTGGCCCGGGCGGCGCTCGCCAAGGACGGCGTGGTGGTGTTCGACGACTACCGCGCGGAGCACACCCCCGGTGTCTCGGCCGCGGTCTGGGAGGCGGTCTTCGCCTTCGGCCTGCGACCGCTCCTGCTCACCCCGGAGAAGTTCTACGGGACCTGGGGCGACCCGCAGGACATCGAGCGGGACCTGCTCGAACGGGACTGGCGCGGTGAGGGCTTCCGGATGGACGAGGACGTCATCGCCGGCACCCGCATCCTCCGGCTCGCCTACGACTGGCCGCAGGCGCCCCCCGCGCCCGCCCGCCCGGCCCCGCCCCGGCGCTCCGCCCCCCGCCGGCTGGCGCTCGACGTGCTGCCGCCGTTCGCCACCCGGGCGGCCCGGCGGGCGCTGCGCGCCGCCCGGGAGCGCAAGGCCGGGCCCCGCTGACCCTCAGCGGCCGCTCACCGCGGTCGCGCCCGCCGGCCAGTTCCGGATGCCGTCGCCGAGCGGCAGCGCGGCCAGCGCGGCGAGCGCCGCGGCCCGACGTCGCCTGGTGGCCCGGGACCTGAGCGCGGCGGCCGCGCCGACCGCCGCGCACAGCGCGCCGGCCAGCATGCTGAGCAGACCGGGCCCGCTGTTCGCCGAGCCCGCCGGGGTGGCCCTCGGCGCCTGGTCCGGGTGCGAGGCCCGGAGCGGCTGCCCGGCCGTCCCGTCGGCCGGCCGGGCCTGCGCCGGGGCACCCTGGTCCGGGGCGGCCGGATCCGGGGAGGACGGCGCCGGGGAGGACGGGTCCACCAGCCGGCCGACCGGGGCGACCTTGCCGAGCGCCGCGAAGCCCCAGTCGAGCAGCAGCGCCGTCTCGTCGTACACCCGCGAGCTGTTGTTCGGGCGCATCACGGTGACCAGCAGCGTCTTCCCGCCCCGCTCGGCGGCACCGGTGAAGGTCGCGCCGGCGTTGGTGGTGTAGCCGTTCTTGACCCCGATCAGGCCCTCGTAGTGGCCCAGCAGCCGGTCGGTGTTGGCGATCCCGAAGGTGCCGCGCTGCCCGCTCACCTTGTCGAAGGCCCCGGGGAACTGCGCCTCCCGGGTGGCGCAGTACGACCGGAAGTCCGGGTTGCGCAGGCCCTCCCGGGCGAACAGCGTCAGGTCGTACGCCGAGGAGAGCTGACCGTCCATGTCGTACCCCTCGGGGGTGATCACCCGGGTGTCCCGGGCGCCGAGCCGGTCGGCCGTCTGCTGCATCTGGGCCACCGTCTGCGCGACGCCGCCGTTCATCATGGCCAGCACCCGGACGGCGTCGGCGCCCGAGCTCAGGAAGACCCCCCGCCACAGGTCGTCCACCCGGTAGTCCAGGTCCTCCTTGATGCCCACCAGGCTGCTGCCCGCCCCCATCCCCTGGAGCTCCTCAGGGCCGACCCGGTGGACGGCGGTCTTGTCCAGCTTGGGCAGCACCGTGTCGGCGAAGAGCATCTTCAGCGTGCTGGCCGGCGGCAGCTGCTGGTGGGCGTTGTACGCGGCCAGCACGTCGCCGGTGGCCGCGTCGGCGACCATCCAGGACTGGCCGGTGACGTCGGCCGGCAGCGCGGGGGCGCCGGCGTTCGGCGCGACCTGCACGCCGGCCCGGCCCAGGAGCTCACCGCCGACCGGAGACCGGTCCGGGGGCGGCGCGTCCTGCTGGGCGGCCACGGCGACGGGAGCGAGGCACAGCAGGCCGAGGGCCACGGCTGTGCAGCGGTACGCGAGGTGACGGGCGCTCTGCATTGCGTGACCGTACCCACGGACGGCCGCCGCGGCCCGCCGCGCCGCCCAGGTCCTCCGATCGAGTGCCGGTGGATGATCCGTCCGGACGACTGCGCATACTGGGGAGCCGGACCGACTGCCCCACCCGAAGGACCGTCATGAAGCTCAGCCGCCCCGTCTCCTGGTTCCTGGCCGCCTTCGGCGTCTGGTCCCTGATCATCTGGACCACCTTCGTCAAGAACCTCTGGAAGGACTCGGGCGGCCAGGCCTTCCTCGACGGCGACCACTCCCGGCCCACCGCCTTCTTCTGGGTCCACCTGGCCCTCGCGGTCACCTCGCTGGTGCTCGGCGTCGCGGTCGGCACCATCGGCGTGCGCGGTCTGCGGGCCGCCTCCCGCGGCGGCGCACCGACCGCCTGAGGCCCGGTCCGGGGCTGCTGCTAACCTGCGCGGAACACCCGGGCGGCGCCGCCCGGAGCGGGAAGGGGGCTTCGCGATGACCGGCGACACCATGCTCGGACGTCCGGCGGGGACCGCCCGCCCGGGGCTGCGGGAACGGGCGGTGGCCGGCCACCGCAGGGTCCGCCCCAGCCGGCGGATGCCGCTCGCCGTCGCCGCGGTCTGCCAGGCCGTCTGGCTGGTCTGGTGGCTGGCCGCGTACCCGGCGTTCGTGAGCTACGACTCCGTGATGTACGTCTGGCAGGTCACCGACCCCGGCTACTGGACGGCCGACCACTCCGCCTTCTACGACGCCGTCATCCTGTGGTCGCTCAAGCTGACCGACAGCGTGGCCCCGGTGGTGCTGCTGCAGACCGTCGGGATGTCGCTCGGCCTCGGCTACGCCGTCTCCGCGCTGTCCAAGCTGGGCGCCCGCGCCCGCTGGAGCGCTCCCGTGGCGGTGGGGCTCGCGGTGCTGCCCCCGACCGGCACCTTCGTCGTCTTCCTCTGGAAGGACGTCCCGTTCACCGTCTGCGCGGTGTTCCTGTTCGCCGCCGGGCTGCGGCTGCTGGCCCGCAGACTGGACGGCACCCTCGGGCAGGGCGGCCGGGCCCTGCGGTTCGACCTCGCGGTCCTCTTCCTCGCGATGCTCGGGCTCGGGCTGTTCCGCAACAACAGCTACGGCCTGATGCTGGTGGTCGGGGCCGTCCTGCTGGTCCTGATACCCGTGGTCCGCCGCTGGACCGCGCTCCTGACGGCCGTCGCGCTGGCCGTCCCGCTCTTCCTCAACCTGTGGGCGTACTCGGCGGTCTGGGGGATCCACCGGCCGCCGGCGTACATGCTGTACTCCCTCAACTACGCGGACCTCGCGGTGGCCTACCACCGGGACCCGGCCGCCTTCGACGCCGGGGACAAGGCCCTGCTGGCCTCCGTCGCCCCGCTCACCACCTGGGACACCGCGGGCGACCAGTGCTTCTCCTCGGACCCGCTGACCAACTGGGGCGAAGGGTGGGACCGCCGCCAGTCCGCCGTCCACAGCGACGAGCTGGTCTCGCTCTGGGTCAAGGTCGTCAAGCACCACCCCGACTACGTGATCGGCGCCCGGCTGTGCCGCAGCCACATCGCCTGGGCGGTCTGGGCGGGCCCGGCGTCCAGGGCCGGGGACACCGTCGTGCAGAACCTCCAGGCCTCGCCGGACCTCTTCGGCTTCACCGCCCCCGGCGGCGACCTGGAGCACAGCCGGTACGCCGACACCCTGCGCCCGCACCCGGCCTCGCAGTCGCTGCGGAAGGCGGCGGTGTGGCTGCACGACGCCTTCCGGGCCCCCCAGTTGGACTGGCTGTTCTGGCGCGGCGCCGTCTGGTGCTACGCCGGGTACGCGGCCCTCGCGGTGTACGCCCGGCGGCGGCGCACGACGCTCGCGGTGGTCCCGGTGGGCGGCGCGGTGCTGATCGGGCTGCAGCTCAACCTGATGGTCGCCAACGCCGCCCCGCACTTCCGCTACATGGCGGTCGCCCTGTTCGTCGGGCCGCTGCTGCTGCCCCTGCTCGGCGCCCGCAGCCCGGGCGACGACTGACACCCGGGCGGGCCCCACGGGCCGCGGCAACGCAACGGCCGAGGGCCCGTCCGGTACGTCCGGACGGGCCCTCGGCGCGTGGTGCGGGTGCTGCTAGAAGCGACGCGTGACGAGCGCGCGCTTCACCTCCTGGATCGCCTTGGTGACCTCGATGCCACGCGGGCAGGCCTCCGAGCAGTTGAAGGTGGTGCGGCAGCGCCAGACGCCCTCGCGGTCGTTGAGGATCTCCAGGCGCTGCTCGCCGCCCTCGTCGCGCGAGTCGAAGATGAAGCGGTGCGCGTTGACGATCGCGGCCGGGCCGAAGTACTGGCCGTCGTTCCAGAAGACCGGGCAGGACGACGTGCACGCGGCGCACAGGATGCACTTGGTGGTGTCGTCGAAGCGCTCGCGCTCCTCGGCGGACTGCAGGCGCTCGCGGGTCGGCTCGTTCCCCTTGGTGATGAGGAACGGCATGACGTCCTTGTACGCCTGGAAGAACGGGTCCATGTCGACGATCAGGTCCTTGAGGACCGCGAGGCCCTTGATGGCCTCGACCGTGATCGGCTTCTCCGGGTTGACGTCCTTGATCAGGGTCTTGCACGCCAGCCGGTTGCGGCCGTTGATCCGCATGGCGTCCGAGCCGCAGATGCCGTGAGCGCAGGAACGGCGGTACGTCAGGGTGCCGTCCTGCTCCCACTTGACCTTGTTGAGCGCGTCCAGGACGCGCTCCTTCGGGTCCATCTCCAGCTGGTAGTCGACCCACACCGGGTCCGGGTGCTCCTCCGGGTTGAACCGGCGGATCCGGAGGGTCACGGTGATCAGCTGGGTGCCGCCCGCCTCGGCCGCGTCCAGAGCGGCCGAGTGCTTCTCCACAGTCGGAGTGCTCATCAGTACTTACGCTCCATCGGCTGGTAGCGGGTCGTGACGACCGGCTTGTAGTCGAGGCGGATCGAGGTGGTGCCGTCCTCGGCAACCTCCTGGTACGCCATGGTGTGCTGCATGAACTTCACGTCGTCACGGGTCGGGAAGTCCTCGCGGTAGTGGCCGCCGCGGGACTCCTCACGGGCCAGCGCGGAGACGGCCAGCACCTCGGCCAGGTCGAGCAGGTTGCCCAGCTCCACGGCCTCCAGGAGGTCCGTGTTGTAGCGCATGCCCTTGTCCTGGATCGCGACGTTCTTGTAGCGCTCCTTGAGGCCGGCGATGTCCGTGACGGCCCGCTTCAGGGTGTCACCGGTCCGGTACACCGAGGCGTTGGCGTCCATGGACTCCTGCAGCTCCTTGCGGATCTGCGCGACGGACTCGGTGCCGGTCGACTCGCGGAGGCCCTCGATCATGGCCTCGACCTTCTCGCCCGGGTTCAGCGGCAGGTCGACGTAGTCGGCCTTGTCCGCGTACGCGGCGGCGGCGATGCCCGCGCGGCGGCCGAACACGTTGATGTCCAGCAGCGAGTTGGTGCCCAGGCGGTTGGCGCCGTGCACCGACACGCAGGCGACCTCGCCGGCCGCGTACAGGCCGGGGATGATGTCGGTGTTGTTGGCCAGCACCTCACCCTCGACGTTGGTCGGGATGCCGCCCATGGCGTAGTGCGCGGTGGGCTGGATCGGGATCGGGTCCGTGTAGGGCTCGATGCCGAGGTAGGTCCGCGCGAACTCGGTGATGTCCGGCAGCTTGGCGTCCAGCTGCTCCGGCGGGAGGTGCGTCAGGTCCAGGTAGACGTGGTCGCCGTCGGGGCCGCAGCCGCGGCCGGCCCGGATCTCCGAGTAGATCGCGCGGGAGCACACGTCACGGGACGCGAGGTCCTTCATGACCGGGGCGTAGCGCTCCATGAAGCGCTCGCCGTCCTTGTTGCGCAGGATGCCGCCCTCGCCGCGGGCGCCCTCGGTGAGCAGGATGCCCATCCGCCAGATGCCCGTCGGGTGGAACTGGAAGAACTCCATGTCCTCCAGCGGCAGGCCGCGGCGCAGCGCCACCGCCTGGCCGTCACCGGTCAGGGTGTGGGCGTTGGAGGTGACCTTGAACATCTTGCCGGTGCCGCCGGAGGCGAACACGACCGCCTTGGCCTGGAAGACGTGGATCTCGCCGGTGGCGAGCTCGTAGGCGACGACGCCGGCGGTCTTGCCGTCGTTGATCAGCAGGTCGAGGACGTAGAACTCGTTGAAGAACTCGACCCCGTGCTTGACGCAGTTCTGGAACAGCGTCTGGAGGATCATGTGACCGGTGCGGTCGGCCGCGTAGCAGGAGCGGCGGACGGGCGCCTCACCGTGGTTGCGGGAGTGGCCGCCGAAGCGGCGCTGGTCGATCCGGCCGGCCTCGGTGCGGGAGAAGGGCAGGCCCATCTTCTCCAGGTCGAGGACGGCGTCGATGGCCTCCTTGCACATGATCTCGGCGGCGTCCTGGTCGACCAGGTAGTCACCGCCCTTGACCGTGTCGAAGGTGTGCCACTCCCAGTTGTCCTCCTCGACGTTGGCGAGGGCGGCGCACATGCCGCCCTGGGCCGCGCCGGTGTGGGAGCGGGTCGGGTAGAGCTTGGTCAGCACGGCGGTACGGCTGCGCTGGGTCGACTCGATGGCCGCGCGCATGCCGGCGCCGCCCGCGCCGACGATGACGGTGTCGTACTGGTGAATCTGCATGGGGTCTTAAGCCTCGTCCGGTCTCGATACCGACTAGATGCCGCTAGGAGCCGCGTTCTAGATGTTGGGGTCGAAGGTGAAGATCACCAGGGTGCCGAGCAGGACCGTGAAGACGGTCGTGACGCCCAGCAGGGTCTTCAGCCACAGACGAGTGGAGTCCTTCTCCGCGTAGTCGTTGATGACCGTGCGCATGCCGTTGGAGCCGTGCAGCATGGCCAGCCACAGCATCAGCAGGTCCCAGAACTGCCAGAACGGCGAGGCCCACTTACCGGCCACGAACGCGAAGCTGATCTTCGAGACGCCGCCGTCGAGGACGATGTTGATCAGCAGGTGACCGAGCACCAGCACGACCAGCACGACACCCGACAGGCGCATGAACAGCCAGGCGAGCATCTCGAAGTTGGTGCGGGTGCGACGCGGGGTCTTCTTCGTGCGGGCCCGCGGGGGCTCGACCACGAAGGCGTCGGCGGGGTTGCCGGTGCCCAGGCCCCGTCCGGTGTGCGCGTGGACGGAGGGGACCACCAGGTCCTCGGTGATGTCGTTCGCCATCGCGGATCAGCCCCCGAACCAGGTACGAAGGGTGTGCTGCAGGATCGGGTAGAAGGCACCCGCCATCAGGACGACCCAGATGCCCACGACGGTCCACAGCATCTGCCGCTGGTACTTCGGGCCCTTGGCCCAGAAGTCGACGGCGACGACCCGCAGGCCGTTCAGCGCGTGGAACAGGATGGCGGCGGTGAGGCCGTACTCCATCAGGTTCACGAGCGGCGTCTTGTACGTCGAGATGACGGTGTCGTACGCCTGGGGTGACACCCGCACCAGTGCGGTGTCGAGGACGTGGGCGAACAGGAAGAAGAAGATGAGGACGCCGGTGACTCGATGAGCCACCCAACTCCACATGCCTTCCCGGCCGCGGTACAGCGTTCCAGCCGGCACGGAAAACCCTCCGGAAGCGGATTGGGGGCTCGGCCGGCTTCGGTGTCGGTCAGCCCGGCCGGGTACGGTCCACCGGCCGCCAGCATCCTATCGACGCCGTGTCGGCAACCGCCTCCGGGGGCCTCAGGTGTGATCAAACAGGCACGCACGGGCTAACGAATCGCCGAATTGTCACTCCGGGTGCCCGGACGACTGCGTTACGGTGCCCCGGTTCGCCGCCGCCCGCCCTCCCGGAGGACCAGCCGTGCCCGTCCGCCTGCCCCGCCCGCTCTGCTCCGCCCTGCTGGTGCTCGCCGCCGGCTGCACCACGGTCGGTCCCGCCGCCGACGGGCCGGCCGCCGGGCGGGAGCTGGACGCGCCCGGGCTGCGGGCCGCCGCGCTCGCGGCGGCCGATCTGGGCGCGGGGTACACCGTCGTCCTGATGAATCCGGGGCAGGACACCGCCCCCGACCAGGAGCGGGAGACCGCGGACGTGCCCGCCTGCCAGCCGGTGCTGGACGCCGTGGCGCCCCGGAAGGCGGCCTCGGGACCGTCCGCGGAGGCGGACCTGAGCGTGACCAGGGCGGGCGATCCGGACGGCGCGGTCTACGCCGGGCTGCTGGCCTTCGGGCCGGGCCGGGCCGAGCGGCTGCAGGGCGAGCTGGACCAGGTGCTGGCGCACTGCTCCGGCTTCACCTCCGCGGTGGGCGGCGGCGCCGCGCCCGGCCGGGCGGTGACCACCCGGCACCGGCTGACCCGGGCCGACACGCCCACCCCGGAGGGAGCGGACGCGGTCACCGCGTTCACCCTGACGAATGAATCGGGGGCCGTCACCCTCTCCCAGCGCGCCCTGCTGGCCCGGGTCGGTACGGCGCTGGCGGTCTTCTCCACGGTCGGCACCGGCCGGCAGCCGGCCGCCGAGCCGGATCCCGAGGTCGTCCGGGCCCAGCTGGCCAAGCTCCGCGCCGCCCAGCGCGGATGAGCCCCGGCGGTGCCGGGCCGATGGTGCCGGGCCCGGCGGGCCGCCGGGATCAGCGGGCCGCCGGGGCGGAGTGCGTGGCGACCAGGTGTTCCAGCCGGGTCAGGGCGATCCGCCGCAGTTCGTCGGCGGCGGTCAGGCGCTCCTCGTCGGGGTCGTGGGCCAGCCGGGTGCGGATCGAGGTGAGCACGGTGTCCAGCATCTCCTCCGGCACCACGCCCTCCAGGCAGACCACGAAGACGTGGCCGAACCGCGCCTCGTACGCGGCGTGCGCGGCCCGCAGCGCCGTGTGGGCCGCCTGGCTGCCGGGCGCGCGCATGCCGAGCAGCGGCTGCGGCATCCAGCTCTCGTCCGCCAGCGCCTCGGCCAGGTCGGCCGGGCGCAGGTCGTAGGAGGCCTCGCTGGCGGCGGCGAGCAGGGACTCTATGTCGGGGTACGGGCGGTGGGCGGTGAGCCGGAGCGCCCAGCGGTGGCTGCCGCAGCAGGCCAGCAGGGCCTCCTCGGCGGCACCGGCGTCGGCCTCGTTGAAGCGGTGAAGCCCGAGCAGGGACGGTGCCGTCCGCGCGTCGAGACGCTGCGGCGGGATGTCGCTGGCCAGCGGGTCCTCCTCGTGAGGGCGGGAAGGGGGTGGCGGGGCCGGGGACGAGCGGAGGGCACGCCCGGGGCGCCGGTGAACCGTGATGGCAGTGACGAAAGATAGGTGCTGAGGGCGATGGGACTACCGAGGCGGAAGGGGCCGGGCCGACCGGAACGAGGCCGGGCCGGACAGCGGCACCACGGTAGTTGAGGGCTCATCAGTTGGGCAGAGGGCGCGCAGAATTCACCCGAACGAGCTATCAAGTTGTGACGTTGACACCAAGCTGTCAGTCGACCGGGATGACTCGACGGCGCGCACGCGTGTCCACGCGCCCGCCGCCGAGCCGTCCGGCCCGTGCGGTCACAGCTCGCGGTGCACCTTGTGGTTGGCCGCCTGGGCCCGCGGGCGGACCACCAGCAGGTCGATGTTGACGTGGGCCGGCCTGGTCACCGCCCAGGAGACGGTGTCCGCGACGTCGTCCGAGGTCAGCGGCTCGGCCACGCCCGCGTACACCGCGGCCGCCTTGGCCTCGTCGCCGCGGAACCGGGTCACCGCGAAGCCCTCGGACCTCACCATGCCGGGGGCGATCTCGATCACCCGGATCGGCTCGCCGACCAGCTCCAGCCGCAGCGTCGCGGCGATGGTGTGGGCGGCGTGCTTGGCCGCGACGTAGCCGCCGCCGCCCTCGTACGCGGCCAGCGCGGCCGTGGAGCTGAGCACCAGCACGGTGCCGTCCCCGGTGGCGCGCAGCGCGGGCAGCAGCGCCTGGGTCACGTTCAGCACGCCGATCACGTTGACCTCGTACATCGTCCGCCAGTCGGCCGGGTCGCCGGCCTCGACGCTCTCCGCACCGAGAGCACCGCCGGCGTTGTTCACCAGCACGTGCACCGGGCCGACCGCGGCGGCGAAGGCGTCCACCGCAGCCCGGTCGGTGACGTCCAGCGGGTACGCCCGTGCGGCGCCGCCGTCCGCGGCGATCTCCTTGGCCAGCGCCTCGATCCGGTCGGTACGGCGTGCGGTGACGACCACCTCGAACCCGTCCCGGGCCAGCCGCCGGGCGGTAGCCGCCCCGATCCCGCTGCTGGCACCGGTGACCACGGCCACCTTGCGCTCGGTCATTGCCACTCCTTCGGATGTCCGGATGCCCGGACCCGATCATCTCAAGGCGGCCCGCCGGGGCACACGACGGCCCCGGGGGCGGACCACCGCCCCCGGGGCCGTCGTGTGCCGCGGGACGGGTCAGTGGCGGGGCAGCCGGAAGGACGAGAAGAAGTCCCGTCCGGGGGTGCCGACGCCGGTCGCGGTGTCGTAGCCGCAGGTGGCCTTGAGGCCGTAGTCGGAGGCCAGCTTGTACAGGCGCACCCGCAGGGTGCCGCCGACCACGCCGAGGTCGACCACGTTGCCGAACTTGGTGTGCACGGCGGAGTCGTTCACGTCGCGGAAGGCGCCGCTGCCGGCCCGGTCGTAGATCGCCGGGTTGGCGAAGCCGATCGCCCGGCCGCCGCGCACCTCGATGGCGTCCGCGATCATGGCCGCGTACTCGGGGGAGGAGACCGAGGTGCCGCCGTAGCCGCCCTCGCTGTAGGCGCCGTCGGCGGTGTAGCCGACCAGGGTGGCGGCGACCAGGTCACCGCTCATCGCGACGTCGGGGGTGGCCCGCAGCGGGGTGGCGGAGTGGGTGCCGTCCGCGGCCGTCCGCGCGATGGAGTCCGGCACCACGCCGTGCTGGTACCAGGGCTGCGGGAAGTCCTTGGAGACGCCGCCGCCACCGCCGAAGTAGAAGAAGCCCGGGTACGGGTCCCAGGACTTCTGGTCGGCCGAGAGCACCGAGCGCTGGTCGCCCATCGACACCTCGTGGCCGTAGTGCCCGGCCTTGTCGTCCAGCTCCAGGGCGGTGCCGCCGACCGAGGTCACCCAGGGCGAGGCGGACGGCCAGTCGGCCTGCGCCTGGCTGGTGTCGGACTGGCAGTTCACGCCGGTCGCGGCCGCGCCGGGGGAGCTGTCGCCGCAGTCGCCGCTGGAGAAGGTGAAGCCGATCCCCTGGACGGCGCCGAGCTGGAATATCTGGTTGTCGGCGGCGACCACGGCGGGGTCGATGTCCCCGCTCTTGCCGTGCATGATCTCGCCCCAGGAGTTGGAGACCACGTCGGCCAGGTGCTCGTCGACGACCTTCGCCATGGCGGCGTTGAGGTCCTCGTCGTAGCAGGAGTTGGCACCGACGTAGACGACCTGGGCGCCGGGCGCGAGGCCGTGCGCCATCTCGACGTCGAGGGCCTGCTCGCCGGACCAGTCACCGCACTCGGCCTGGTGGACGAACTTGTCCGGCGTGACGAACTCGCGGTACTGGCCGGCGGCGAACGGCCGGTCGCCGTGCGCGGTGGAGAAGTGGTCGGCGTCCTGCTCCATGGTGGCCAGGCCGTACGCGTCGATGATCGCGATCCGGGCGCCCTTGCCGGTCACCTTCGCGTCGCTCACCCCGTAGGCCTTGCGCAGCTGGCTCGGGGTGTACGAGCAGGGGGCGAACGGCTCGTTCTTCTCGTAGCCCTCGGGCGCGCCCTTGGCGGTCTTGGAGCCGTAGCCGTCCTCGGAGCAGGTCGGCACGGTCGGCAGGGTGGCCGCGGGCTTGGCCGAGGGGGCGGCGAGCCCCTGGGCGGCCGCACGGGCGTCGGCCTGCGCGTCGGCCTTCGCCTCGGCCTCGCGGACCGAGACGGCGTGCGAGACGTCCTTGTGGGTGGCGCCGCTGATCCCGCCGACGGCGAGGACCGAGCCGGCCACCCCGGCGGGCAGCGTGACGTCGGCCGCCGGGGCCTGCCGGGTGCCGCCGTCCGGGGCGCGGTAGCTGTGGAAGGGGGTGCCCAGGGCCTTGGCCAGGGCGCCGGTGCTGCCGGACACCTGGAGGTAGTGCGGGGTGCTCTCGCCGACGGTCAGGCCGGCCGAGGTGAGCCAGTCGGTGACGGCCCGGACCTGCTCGGGGGAGGCGCCGAAGCGCTGCGCGGCCTGGTCGGCGCTCAGGAACTGCCCGTACCCGCGGGCGGACGGGTCCGAGACCTCGCGGGCCAGTGCGGCGAGGCCGCTGGCGTCCCGGCCGGCCAGGTAGATCCTGGCCGTCGCGGGGGCGGAGTCGGCGACCGCGCCCTGGTCGGCCTGGGCGGTGGCCCAGTCGGGGTGCGTCCCGGCGAGTCGGCGGGCGGTGTTCGGCGTGTCGGCCGGGGTGGCGGCGGTGGCCGGGGTGGCCACCGCGAGGGTTCCCAGGATCAGCGCGGCGGCGGGTGCCGCGGCGAGGGTCCGGGAGAGCCGGTTGCGTGCTGCTGGCACGTCGGTCCCCACTTCTCGGATTGATGGCCCGTCGCCCGCCCTTCGTGAGGGCATGACGGACCGGCCCGACGACGGACGACCCGGCGCCGGTGCGGAAGTTGACTGTGCGCTAGCTGTCTATTGGCACTGATGTACACAGCTCAAGAGCGCGTCCGAAAGCTTTGCCGGGCTATGACCGCCCGGTGGGGAACCCGTGGGGAATCCTTGCCCGCTGCGCCGGGCCGCCGGGCCCTGCCGCCGGGCCCTGCCGCCGGGCCGCGCCGCCGGCCGCCGCGCGGGTCGCCGGTCCGCGCCGCCGGGCCGCCGTGTCCGTCCGGCCGGGCGTTCGTTGCACAGGTCGGAGATCATCCGGGGAAGGCGGCTGAAACGAGATGTCATACCCAGTAGTGCGTTCGGTATGCACCCATCCGGGGACGACTTCGGAAGAAGTCGGGCCAAAAACCCTCCACCGGCCTACTCTTGTTGAGGTGAACGATCCTCAGCCCGCCGGTCGGGCCGCCCTCGCCACCGCCGACAACCGCGCTCCGGCCGGTCCGGGCCCGGACCTACGCGCGCGGGTACGGGCCTACGAGGCCGAGCTGATCGCCTTTCGCCGGGACCTGCACCGCCATCCTGAGCTGGGCCGCCAGGAGTTCCGGACCACCAGACTCCTGCGCGAGCGGCTGGTGCGGGCGGGGCTGGAGCCCCGGGTGCTGCCCGGGGGCACGGGGATGGTCGTGGACATCGTTCCGGCCGGGACGCCGACGGGCACCCCGTTCCTGGGTTTCCGGGCCGACATCGACGCGCTGCCGATCGACGACGCCAAGACCGACACCCCGTACCGCTCCACGCTGCCGGGCCGGGCACACGCCTGCGGCCACGACGTGCACACCTCCGTCGTCCTCGGCACCGGGCTGGTGCTGGCCGACGCGGCCCGGTCCGGGACGCTCCGGCAGCCGGTCCGGCTGATCTTCCAGCCGGCGGAGGAGGTCATGCCCGGCGGTGCGCTGGACGTGATCAAGGCGGCCGGGATGGCCGGGGTGGGCCGGATCTTCGCGGTGCACTGCGACCCGAAGGTCCAGGTCGGCCGGGTCGGGCTGCGGGTGGGTGCGATCACCTCGGCCTGCGACCGGCTGCTGCTCGGGCTGGACGGCCCGGGCGGGCACACGGCGCGGCCGCACCTGACCACCGACCTGGTCACCGCGGTGGCCCGGATGGCCGCCGAGCTGCCCGCCGCGCTGGCCCGCCGGATGGACCCGCGCTGGGGCGTCAGTCTGGTGTTCGGCCGGATCGCCGCCGGCTCCGCACCCAACGTCATCCCGCAGCACGCCGAGCTGGAGGGCACCGTCCGCTGCCTGGACCTGGCCGGCTGGCGCGAGGCGCCCGAGGTGCTGGACGAGCTGGTCGGCCGGATCGCCGAGACGCACCGGGCCAAGTGGGCGCTGGACTACCACCGCGGTGTGCCCCCGGTGGTCAACGAGCAGGAGTCGATCGCGCAGCTGGAGGCCGCCATGACGGCCCGCTTCGCGGACGCTGCCGGCGGCCCGGTGGTGGAGGACACCGAGCAGAGCCTCGGCGGCGAGGACTTCTCCTGGTACCTGGAGCACGCCCCGGGCGCGCTGGCCCGGCTCGGCGTCCGCGGGCCGCAGGAGAAGGGTGTGCGGGACCTGCACCAGGGTGACTTCGACGTCGACGAGCGGGCGATCGCGGTCGGTGTGGAGCTGTTCTCCTCGCTCGCGCTGGAGCACGGCCGGATCTGACCTGCGGCATCGGCCGTTCGAGGGAGAGGGGCCCGCGGTTGCGGGCCCCTCTCCCTTGTGCGGCGCGGCTTGTGACGGGTGGGGTGGCTTGGGCGTAGGGTGGTTGTCCGGTATCACTCGGTAGTGACATTCGGTTGAACAACTGTGGCGCTATGTCCGGATTCATCCGGAAGTCGGACCACATTTTGATAACAACCCGAATGCCCTGGCAGGCCGTAACCCAACCGTGTTCTACGCGCGTTACGGTGGCGCTCGACCACGCCAAACGGGTGTGTGAGAAGGAGATACTCCCTTGCGCCGTTCACTCAAGCTCGCCGCGGTGATGCTCTCGGGTTCCCTGGGCATCGCTTCGCTCGCCGCCTGCGGCGCAAAGAGCACCGACAGCACTTCCGCTTCCGCCGGCGCCTCTGGCTCGTCCGGCATCAAGGTCGGTATGGCCTACGACATCGGCGGCCGTGGCGACCAGTCGTTCAACGACTCCGCCGCCCGCGGTCTCGACAAGGCCAAGGCCGACCTCGGCGTCCAGGTCAACGAGGCCGAGGCCAAGACCGGTGAGGCCGAGTCCGACAAGGAGGCTCGCCTCAAGAGCCTGGTGACCGCGGGTTACAACCCGGTCATCGCGGTCGGCTTCGTCTACCAGGACGCGGTCAACAAGGTCGCCAAGGACAACCCGAACGTCAAGTTCGCGATCATCGACTCCGCCTCGGCCGACCAGCCGTCGAACGTCACCTCGCTGACCTTCTCGGAGCAGGAGGGCTCGTACCTCGCCGGCGTCGCCGCCGCGTCGAAGAGCAAGTCCCACCAGATCGGCTTCATCGGTGGTGTCCAGTCCGAGCTGATCAAGAAGTTCGAGGCCGGTTACACCGCGGGCGCCAAGTCCGTCGACCCGAACATCGTCGTCGACGTCACCTACCTCACCACCCCGCCGGACTTCAGCGGCTTCAACGACCCGGGCAAGGGCAAGGAAGCCGCCCAGGGCCAGCTGGACAAGGGCGCGGACGTCATCTACGCCGCGGCCGGCTCCTCCGGCGCCGGTGCGATCGAGGCCGTCTCCACCGCCGGCAAGTGGGCCATCGGTGTCGACTCCGACCAGGCCGCCCAGCCCGCGCTGGCGAAGTACAAGGACCACATCCTCACCTCGATGGTGAAGAACGTGGACACCGCCGTGTACGCGTACATCAAGTCCGTCAAGGACGGCAACCCGATCACCGGCGTGAAGAACTTCGACCTGGCCGCCCAGGGTGTCTCGCTGGCCACCACCGGCAACCACATCGACGACATCAAGGCCAAGCTCGCGGACGCCGAGAAGGCGATCACCAGCGGCGCCACCAAGGTTCCGACCGCCCCGCAGAGCTGATCCGGCTCCCGTCCCCCGCCACCGCCTGCCCGGCGGCGGGGTGACGGACGTCCGAATCGCAGGGGGAGGGGCCCGGCAGGTACGCATCGCGTACCCACCGGGCCCCTCCCGTCCCACCCCCTGATCTCTCCAGATCTCTCCAGCGCAACGAAGCGCCCGACGACCACCCAGGAGATCGCCATCAGCGCTCCCGACCCCACCCCCAGCACGGGCGGCAGCCCCAGCGCGGGAACGGCGACACCTGCCGTCGAACTGCGCGGCATCACCAAGCGCTTCCCCGGCGTCGTGGCCAACCACGACATCGACATCACCGTCCAGCGCGGCACCGTGCACGCGCTGATGGGTGAGAACGGCGCCGGCAAGTCCACCCTGATGAAGATCCTCTACGGCATGCAGAAGCCGGACGAGGGCACCATCCGGATCAACGGCGACCTGGTCGAGTTCAGCACTCCCGGCGACGCCATCGACCGCGGCATCGGCATGGTCCACCAGCACTTCATGCTGGCCGACAACCTGACCGTGTGGGAGAACGTCGTCCTGGGCGGCGAGAAGCTCCACGGGATAGGAGCCAAGGCCAAGGCGAAGATCAAGGAGATCTCCGACCAGTACGGGCTGGGGGTGCGCCCGGACGTCCTGGTCGAGGACCTCGGTGTCGCGGACCGCCAGCGCGTCGAGATCCTCAAGGTCCTCTACCGCGGCGCCCGCATCCTGATCCTGGACGAGCCCACCGCCGTCCTGGTGCCCCAGGAGGTCGACGCGCTCTTCGGCAACCTGCGCGAGCTCAAGGCCGAGGGCGTCACCGTCATCTTCATCTCGCACAAGCTGCACGAGGTGCTGGCGGTCGCCGACGCGATCAGCGTCATCCGCCGCGGCACCACGGTCGGCGACGCCGACCCGAAGAGCGTCACCGCCCGCCAGCTCGCCGAACTGATGGTCGGCGCCGAGCTGCCCTCCCCGGAGAGCCGCGAGTCCACCGTCACCGACGTCGAGATGCTCCGCACCGAAGGCCTGCGGATCGCCAAGGCCGACGCCGAGGGCATCGAGCGCGTGGTCCTGGACGACATCTCGCTGCGCATCCGCAAGGGCGAGGTGCTCGGCATCGCCGGCGTCGAGGGCAACGGCCAGGCCGAGCTCGTCGAGGCCATCATGGGCATGCTGCCGCTGGACGCGGGCACGGTGACCCTGGACGGCACCGACCTCACCGGCACCCTCACCCGCGCCCGCCGCGAGGCCGGCATCGGCTACATCCCCGAGGACCGCCACAAGCACGGCCTGCTCCTGGAAGCGCCGCTGTGGGAGAACCGGATGCTCGGCCACGTGACCGAGACCCCGAACTCCAAGGGCTTCCTGCTGGACCCGGCCGGTGCCCGCAAGGACACCCTGCGGATCGTCGAGGAGTACGACGTCCGCACCCCCGGCATCGAGGTCACCGCCGCCTCGCTCTCCGGCGGCAACCAGCAGAAGCTGATCATCGGCCGCGAGATGAGCCACGACCCCAAGCTGCTGATCGCAGCCCACCCGACCCGCGGTGTGGACGTCGGCGCGCAGGCGCAGATCTGGGAGCAGATCCGGGTCGCCCAGCGCGCGGGCCTCGCGGTGCTGCTGATCTCCGCCGACCTGGACGAGCTGATCGGCCTGTCCGACAACATCCGGGTGATCTACCGCGGCCGCCTGGTCGCCGACGCCGACCCGGCCACCGTCACCGCCGAGGACCTGGGCACCGCGATGACCGGTGCGGCCAAGGGCCACATCGAGTCGGACGCCGAGGCGCTCGCCGAGGCCCAGGCCGTGGCCGCCGAAGGCACCGACGCCGTGACCCCGACCGAGGACGCCCCGGCCCCGGCCGAGGACACCCCGGCCGAGCCCACCGAGACCGCCGACGACCCGCAGGCGGGGGAGTAACCCACATGACCAGTCCCACCCCCGCCAAGCGCCCGCTCGGCCAGCGGTTCGACCTGGAGCGCATCGTGCTCGGGCTCGCCGCGCCGGTGCTTGCCGTGCTGCTGTCCCTGGTGATCTGCTCGCTGCTGCTGCTGACCTCGGGCCGTGACCCGTTCAAGGCCTTCGACGTGATGTTCACGTACGGCACGGCCTCGGACGGCCAGGTCCAGATCATCAACAAGGGCGTCACCTACTACCTGGCCGCCGTGGCCGCCGCCTTCGGCTTCCGGATGAACCTCTTCAACATCGGTGTCGAGGGCCAGTACCGGATCGCCGCGCTGTTCACGGCGTACATCGGCAGCCAGATCAACCTGCCGGCGTTCATCCAGATCCCGCTGCTGCTGGTCACCGCCATGCTGGCCGGTGGCATCTGGGCCTCGATCGCCGGTGTGCTGAAGGTCTACCGCGGCGTCAGTGAGGTCATCTCGACCATCATGCTGAACGCGATCTCGCTCGCGGTGGTCGGCCTGCTGCTGGTGCCCGGCATCTTCGCCCCGAAGACCGGCAGCTCCAGCAACTCCATCCAGACCTCCCCGGTCTCCGCCTCCAGCCACTTCTTCTCGATTGAGACGGCCGGCGGCACCCTCTGGGGCTTCTTCGTCATCGCGATCCTGGTCGGCGTGGGCTTCCAGCTCACCCTGAACCGCACCCGCTTCGGCTTCGACCTGCGCGCCACCGGCCGCTCCGAGAGCGCCGCCCAGGCCTCCGGCGTCAACGTCAAGCGGATGGTCCTGACCAGCATGGCCGTCTCCGGCGCGCTGGCGGGTCTGATCGGCATGCCGACCCTGCTGCAGAGCTCGTACACCTACGGCACCAGCTTCCAGCAGGGCCTGGGCTTCACCGGCATCGCGATCGCGCTGCTCGGGCGCAACAGCCCGATCGGCATCGTCTTCTCGGCACTGCTCTTCGCGTTCATGGACGTCACCGCCGTGCAGCTGCCGCTGCAGGGTGACTTCCCGCAGGAGATCGTCGCCGTCATGCAGGGCACCATCGTCATCTGTGTCGTCGTCGCCTACGAGCTGGTGCGCCGTTACGGCCTCAAGCGCCAGCAGCAGAAGGTCGGCGCCGAGCTCGCCGCGCAGGCCGCTGCGGCCGCCAACAAGGAGGTGGCCGCATGAGCACCGCAACCTCGACCCGGCCGAAGTCGCCGGGCAGTGCCCCCGCCAAGAAGCACAAGATCACTTGGCCGGTGGTGCTGCTGCTGATCGCCGCGGCGCTGCTGCTGGTCTCGGTGGTCGCCACCCTGACCGGCAACCACGGTCTGACCGCCTCGGGTCAGATCACCGCCGCCCTGGGCGCCGCCGTGCCGATCGCGATGGCCGGTCTCGGCGGTCTGTGGTCCGAGCGGGCCGGCGTGGTCAACATCGGCCTCGAAGGCATGATGGTCGCCGGCACCTTCTGCGGAGCCTGGGCCGGTTACCTGGTCAACCCGTGGGTCGGCCTGCTGGCCGGCATGGCCGGCGGTGCGCTCGGCGGTCTGCTGCACGCCATCGTCACGGTCACCTTCGGCGTGGACCACATCGTCTCCGGCGTCGGCATCAACCTGCTGATCCCGGGTCTCTGCGCCTACATCAACAAGATCTACTACAAGGACTACGTCGCCTTCGGCGCCGGTGCGAACCAGTCCCCGCCGGCCGAGTCGCTGCCCGCGATCACCATCCCCGGGCTGTCCGACTGGCTGGACAAGATCGAGGCGCACCACTGGTTCCTGGTCTCCGACATCGCCGGCATCGCGGGCGGTCTGGTCACCAACCTGTCGGTGGTCATCGTGATCGCCGCCGCGCTGCTGGTGCTGAGCTACTTCCTGCTCTGGCGCACGGTCTTCGGCCTGCGGCTGCGCTCCTGCGGTGAGAACCCGACCGCCGCCGAGTCGCTGGGCGTCAACGTCTACAAGTACAAGTACATCGCGGTCATCGCCTCGGGCGCGTTCGCCGGCCTCGCCGGTGCGTACCTCTCGCTGGTCGCCTCGCACTTCTACAAGGACGGCCAGACCCAGGGCCGAGGCTTCATCGGTCTCGCCGCGATGATCTTCGGCAACTGGATGCCCGGCGGTCTCGCCATGGGCGCCGGCCTGTTCGGCTTCACCGACAGCCTCCAGCTGCGCGACGCGGACAACGTGCACGTCCTGCTGGTGATCGTCGCCGTGGCGATGGCCGTGCTGGCGCTGTGGCAGTCCTACCGCCGCAAGTACACCCCGGCGCTGATCAGCATCGTGGTGGCCGGCGGCCTGGCGGTCTGGTACGCGCTGACCGACTCGGTGCAGCGCCCGCTGATCGTGGCCACCCCGTACGTGATCACCCTGGTGGTGCTCGCGGCGGCCTCGCAGCGCCTGCGGCCCCCGAAGGCCGACGGGCAGATCTACCGCAAGGGCCAGGGCAAGTGACCGCGCCGACCGCTCCCGACTGGGAGGCGCTGCGCGACGCGGCCCGCGACGCGATGTCGCGTGCCTACGCCCCGTACAGCAAGTTCCCGGTCGGCGCGGCGGCGCTGGTGGACGACGGGCGGACCGTCACCGGCTGCAACGTGGAGAACGCCTCGTACGGACTCGGCCTGTGCGCCGAGTGCGGCCTGGTCTCCGCGCTGCACGCCAGCGGTGGCGGCCGGCTGGTGGCCTTCACCTGCGTCGACGGCGAGGGAGAGCTCCTGATGCCGTGCGGCCGCTGCCGGCAGCTGCTGTTCGAGCACGGCGGGCCCGAGCTGCTGGTCGAGCTGCCCTCCGGGGTGAAGACCATGGCCGAGGTCCTGCCGGACGCGTTCGGCCCGGAGCGGCTCTAGCACCCCCCTTTGTTACGCGCGTAGAGTGTCGCGGGAGCGGCCCGGACCGGGCCCTCCCGCGACACTCTTCGCTTTTCTCCCGCACCTGAGTACGTGCCCCACCCCCTTGGAGAACCAATGGACGCCCCCTCCGTCATCCGGACCAAGCGCGACCGCGGCGAGCTGACCGACGCCCAGATCGACTGGGTGATCGACGCCTACACCCGCGGCGAGGTCGCCGACGAGCAGATGTCCGCGCTGGCGATGGCGATCCTGCTGAACGGCATGAACCTCCGCGAGATCAGCCGCTGGACCGACGCGATGATCCGCTCGGGCGTCCGGATGGACTTCTCCGCCCTCGGCGTGCCCACCTCCGACAAGCACTCCACCGGCGGCGTCGGCGACAAGATCACCCTCCCGCTCGCCCCGCTGGTCGCCGCCTGCGGCGCGGCCGTCCCGCAGCTCTCCGGCCGCGGCCTCGGCCACACCGGCGGCACCCTCGACAAGCTGGAGTCCATCCCCGGCTGGCGGGCCCTGCTCTCCAACGACGAGATGATGGACGTGCTGCGCGGCGCCGGCGCCGTGATCTGCGCGGCCGGCGACGGCCTGGCCCCCGCCGACAAGAAGCTGTACGCGCTGCGCGACGTCACCGGCACCGTCGAGGCGATCCCGCTGATCGCCAGCTCGATCATGTCCAAGAAGATCGCCGAGGGCACCGGCGCCCTGGTCCTGGACGTCAAGGTCGGCTCCGGCGCCTTCATGAAGAACCTGCCCGACGCCCAGGAACTGGCCCGCACCATGGTCGGCCTCGGCAAGGCGGCCGGCGTCAACACCGTCGCCCTGCTCACCGACATGTCCACCCCGCTCGGCCTCACCGCCGGCAACGCGCTGGAGGTCCGCGAGTCGGTCGAGGTGCTGGCCGGCGGCGGCCCCGCCGACGTCGTCGAGCTGACCCTCGCCCTGGCCCGCGAGATGCTCGCCGCCGCCGGCGTCCACGGCAAGGACCCCGCCGACGCCCTGCGCGACGGCTCCGCCATGGACCACTGGCGCCGCATGATCAGCGCCCAGGGCGGCGACGTCGACGCCCCGCTCCCGGTCGCCCGCGAGCAGCACGTCGTCACCGCGTCCGCCTCCGGCCTGCTCACCGGCCTCGACGCGTACGCCGTCGGCGTCTGCGCCTGGCGCCTCGGCGCCGGCCGCGCCCGCAAGGAGGACCCGGTGCAGGCCGGCGCCGGCGTGGAGATCCACGCCAAGCCCGGCGAGGCCGTCAAGGCCGGCCAGCCGCTGCTGACCCTGCACACCGACACCCCCGAGCGCTACGACTACGCCATGGAGGCGCTGGCCGGCGGCATCACCATCTCCCCGGAGGGTACCGCCTTCACGCCCAAGCCGATCGTGCTGGACCGCATCGCCTGACGCGGCTGACACACTCCGTGCCCGGGCCGCCCTCGCCGTGCGGCCCGGGCATGCTGCTGTCCGGGGTCGGAATCGGTTCACCCGTGAGTGGTGGGTCGTCCTGCTGACCGCTCTCGGGAGAACGAGGATGCGGGAGACTGCAGAAGTGGTCGTGCCGTCCGGACGCGCCGACGATCTGAGAGGGTCGAGCAGCCGGACGGCCGTCGAAGGAGAGCTGCGATGAACCACGCCCGGTGGAAGACCGCCCGCACGCGCGCCCTTCTGGGGGAGGCGGTCTCGGAGGCCCCCGAGGTGGCCGCTGCGCGCAGGGAGATCCGCTATGCGATGGCTCTCGGGCAGGCGGTGTACGACCGCCGGACGACTCTCGGCATCTCCCAGGCCGAGGTGGCACGCCGGGCGGACATGACGCAGCCGCAGATCTCCCGGATCGAGGGCGGGGACACGGTGCCCACGCTGCCACTCCTTGAGCGGCCGGCGGGCGCCCTGGAGTCGGAGCTCGACATCCACGTCGTCCCGGGAGTCGAGGCCGAGGTCCGCTTCCACTCGCCGGCGGCCTGACGGGCCCTCCCGGGCCGATGTCAGACGGCGCCGAACTCGCCGGTGGCTGCGGCGCTGACGAAGGCGACCCAAGCGGCGGGGTGGACGGTGAGGTGGGTGTCGGGGGTCTTGGTGTCGCCGACGAGGACGGTGCCGGTGGTGGGCAGGTGGGTGTAGGAGACCTGGAGGCAGTCGCCGTTGCCCGCGTTGTCGCTGTAGCTGCTCTTGAACCACTGGATGCTGCTCATCGCCGAAAGTCCTCCCGTGCGCGCCGGAGCCACGCTGTCGACTCGTCAGGCGACAGGGCCGCCGCCTGGACGAGATCGTAGGTCAGGGCTGATTCCAGGACGGCGTCCGGTGATTCGAGAAGGTGGCCGGAGACGCTGCCCTCGGCGTAGGCGACCCGCGGGGCGTCGAGAAAGTCGAGCAGGGTGATCGAGCCGCCCATCGCTCCGTGGCCCCCGGCCGAGAACGGTAGGACCTGCACGATGTTGTGCGGCCCCTCGGCCAGGGTGAGGACATGGTCGAGCTGGCGACGCATCACCGCAGGGCTACCGACCGGCCTGCGGATGACGCTCTCGTCCAGCACGACCCGGACGAGTGGCGGGGACTCGTCGGTCAGACGCCGCTGGCGCGCGGCTCGCGCGGCCCACACCTGCTCGATCTCGTCCTGCTCGGCCCGGGGCCTGCCGAGGCGGATTGCAGCGTGTCCGTAGTCCGGCGTCTGCCACAGGCCTGGGAACGCCCCTGCCGCGTACTTCCGCATGCTCGCCGCCAGGGCCTCCAGCTCCATGAAGCGGCGGGACCGGTCCGGAAAGGCCTCGCGCAGGACCAGCGGGTAGAGGCGGTTGAAGATGCCGTCGGTGGTGAGGAGTTCGTCGAGCTTCCTCGGCAGGTCGGGTGGGATGGCGCGGATCGCGGTCTCCACGTTGCCGAGGTGGGTCTTGCTGTACGCCACCAGCTTCGACAGCTCCGCCAGGGAGAGGCCGTTGCGTTTCCGGAGATCCCTGAGCTGGAAGCCGAAGAGGTCACGTACCGACCGCTCGGGGGTCAACTCGCGTTCCTGGGCTGCCATCTGTGCGACCCCGTGCCCTCAGCGTGGGTGCGGACGTGCCGTACCTTCCCAGCGTGGCGCCACAGGGTGACGATGGGGGTGCGGAAGGTAATCACCCTTTGTGGAGGAGTAGTTCATGGTGAGCGCGCAGCCTGTTCCCCGGCTCGGTGAGCTGGTGGTCGAGGAGGAGTCCGGCCGGGTCGGCGAGTTCCGGGGCGTCGACCACGGCAGAGGGTGGCTCCGGCCGCCCGGCGGGGGGATCGAGTGGGATGTGGCGCCCGGTGCGGCGGCCGTGCAGGCGGCGGGGGAGTGAACCCGCTGGCTCGGGCGTATCTCATCGCGGGGGCGCTGGCGCTGCTCGCCGATGCGGACGTCCAACTGCTGCGACTGCCCGGCTGTTTCCGGGTGTCGATGCCCACACCTCGCGACACCGAGGTGCAGGCGTCGCTGCTCCCCGTCATCGGCTGGGCGGACCGGCTGGGGCACTCGTCGGGCGGGACGCTCTGGTGCGAGGTGGCGGCCCCCGGGTCGGGTCAGGCGTAGGTCTGCAGCACGCCGGTGTCGACGGTCCACGGGCCCACGGTGACGGTGTCACCGAAGGCGAAGGGCGTACGCGCCGCGTAGCCCGGCATGTCGTGCACGATCCCCGTCCCCTTGCGGGGGTCGACCAGCAGGTAGAGCGGAATGCCCATGGCGGCGTAGTCGCGGACCTTGTTCTCGTAGTCGTTCTCCGGGTTCGACTTCGAGACGATCTCGACGACCAGCAGGACCTCGTGGGGCAGGAGCGCGGGAGCCTCGCCCTCCAGCGCACTCTCTGCGAACACCATGAGATCCGGGCACCGGAGTCGGCCGAGCCCGGCGTCCTCCAAGTCGGCGCCCGGATGCGCGACAAAGCCGGGGTGGGTCGTCGGCAACTGCGCGTTGAGCTGACGGGCGATCCGCAGGACGGCCAGTTCGTGGCGCCGGACCGGTGACATCATCATGACGATCTCGCCGTTGGCGATTTCGATCTTGCCGATGCCCGGCACCTGCGGCAGCTGGTCGGCGATCTCGCGCAACCGGGCGTACACGGCCGGATCGATACTCATGCCCGGAGTGTATCCAGCGCGGGCCCGCGCCGGGCCTGGATCGCCCGGTGGGTGGCGTAGAGGGTGACGCCCGCGGCCAGGGCCATCGCCGCGAGGCCGACCGCGGCCGCGCCGGACCAGCCGGCGGAGTGGTAGGCGTCGGCGCCGATGGTGCCGCCGAGGCTGTTGCCCAGGTAGTAGGCGATCAGGTAGAGCGCGGAGGCCTGGGCGCGGCCGTGGGTGGCGGTGCGGCCGACCGAGGAGGACGCGGTGGCGTGGCCGATGAAGAAGCCGGCGGTGATCAGGACCAGGCCGAGCAGCGCGCACGGCAGGGAGTTGCCGAGCGAGAGCAGCAGGCCGGTGGCGGTGGTGCCGATCGCGACGTAGAGGGTGCCGCGGCGGCCGAGCCGGCCGGTCAGGCGGCCGGCGTTGGCGGAGGAGACGGTGCCGACCAGGTAGACCACGAAGATCGAGGCGGCGATCGACTGCGGCAGGTGGAACGGCGCGGAGGTGAGCCGGTAGCCGACGGTGTTGTAGACCGCGCCGAAGACGGCCATGAAGAGCGCGCCGAGGGCGTACAGCCGCAGCAGCAGTGGGTCGCGCAGGTGGGCGCTGACCGTGCGGCCGAGCGCCCGGGCGTCGACGGGGGTGCGGCGGAACTGGCGGGCGGCGGGGATCAGCAGCCGGAAGGCGAGGGCGGCCAGCAGCGCGACCACCGCCGAGGCGGCCAGGCCCCAGCGCCAGCCCCAGGCGGCGCCCGCCCAGCCGGAGACCAGCCGCCCGCCCATGCCGCCGATCGAGTTGCCGGCCACGTACAGGCCCATCGCGGAGGCGAGGGCGCTCGGGTGGATCTCCTCGGCGAGGTACGCCATCGCGGTGGCCGGGAGTCCGGCGAGGGCCGCGCCCTGGACGGCCCGCAGCGCGGTCAGGGTGGTGAGGTCGGGGGCGAGCGGCAGCAGCAGGGCGACGGCGGTGGCGGCGAGCACGGAGGCGGTCATCACGGCGGTGCGCCCGTACCGGTCGGAGAGCGCGCTGGCCGGCAGGAGGGCGACGGCGAGGCCGAGGGTGGCCGCGGAGGCGGTCCAACTGGCCTGGCCGGGCGTCAGGTCGAGGTCCTCGGAGAGGAGCGGCAGCAGGCCCTGGGTGGCGTACAGCAGGACGAAGGTGGCGATCCCGGCGGCGAACAGGGCGAGGTTGGCGCGGCGGAAGGCGCGGTCGCCGGGGCGCAGCCGGGTGTCGGCGGCGGAGCGGGCGAGGGCGCCGGAGGCGGTGGTCGGGGACGACGAGGGAAGGGCACCCGGCAGCGTGACTGCGGATGCCCCCGTACTGGCGGGCGACATGTCTCGACGGTAGGACCGGCGTGCCTGATGCGTCCAATGCATGAACAAGCCAGAATCCATGCCATGACGCATGAGGACAGCTCACCGCCGGTACGCCCCGCCGAGCTCGACCCGGATTCGGCGGTGGTCCGACTGGCCCCGCAGCTGGCCCAGTTCGCGGCGGTGGCCCGGCTGGAACACGTCACCCAGGCCGCGCAGCTGCTGGACATGCCGCAGCCGACACTGTCCCGCGCGGTGGCCCGGCTGGAGGCGGAGCTGGGGGTGGACCTGCTGGCCCGGCAGGGTCGGGCGGTACGGCTGACCAGGGCCGGACGGCTGCTGCTCGGCTCGGTGGAACGGGCGCTGGCGGAGCTGGAGCGCGGCGCGGAGGCGGCCCGGGCGGAGGACGACCCGACGGCCGGGCGGGTGGCCTTCGGCTTCCTGCACACGATGGGGACGGACGCGGTGCCCGCCCTGCTGCGGGACTTCCGGGCCGGGCACCCGCGGGTGCGGTTCCAGCTGGCGCAGGACTACGTGGCGGCGATGCTGGACCGGATGCGCGCCGGTGAGCTGGACCTCTGCCTGGTCTCGCCGCTGCCGGACTCGCCGGACCTGGTGGCCCGGCCGCTGGACGAGCAGCGGCTGCACCTGGCGGTGCCCGCCGACCACCGGCTGGCCGGGCGGCGGCGGATCCGGCTGGCGGAGGTGGCGCAGGAGCCGTTCGTGGCGGTGGAGGAGGGGTACGGGCTGCGCCTGATCACCGACGGGTTCTGCGCGGAGGCCGGTTTCACGCCGCGGATCGCCTTCGAGGGGGAGGAAGCGGAGACGCTGCGCGGCCTGGTGGCGGCCGGCCTCGGGGTGGCGCTGCTGCCGCCCGCTCTGGTGGCCAGGCCCGGGGTGGTGGAGCTGGAGGTGACCGCGCCGCGGACCCGCCGGGCGATCGGACTGGCCTGGGTCGCCGGCCGGCCGCTCACTCCGCCGGTGGAGGCGTTCCGCGACTTCGTGTTGTCCCGGAAGGGGCGGTTGCTGGAGCACGACTGAACGGGTGGGGCCGGTGGTGGGCGTATGAAGGGGTGGGGCCGATGGTGGGCGTGCGGCGCGCCGAGGTAGAAATCTACGCGCGTAGGACCTACCATCTTCCAATGGAGACCCACACCCCTGCCGCCGCGGGCACCACCGGCCCCCGCATTCCCACGCCCGACCAGATCGCCCGCGCCCCGAAGGTGCTCCTGCACGACCACCTGGACGGCGGGCTCCGCCCCGAGACCATCGTCGAGCTGGCCGCCGCCTGCGGCTACCAGGGCCTGCCGACCACCGACCCGGTCAAGCTCGGCGTCTGGTTCCGCGAGGCCGCCGACTCCGGCTCGCTGGTCCGCTACCTGGAGACCTTCGCCCACACCTGCGCCGTGATGCAGACCCGCGAGGCCCTGATCAAGGTCGCCGCCGACTGCGCCGAGGACCTGGCCGCCGACGGCGTCGTGTACGCCGAGGTCCGCTACGCCCCCGAGCAGCACCTGGAGGCCGGCCTCACCCTCGACCAGGTCGTCGAGGCCGTGAACGAGGGCTTCCGCCTCGGCGAGGCCAACGCCCGCGCCGCCGGCCACCGGATCCGGGTCGGCACCCTGATCACCGCGATGCGGCACGCCGCCCGCTCGCAGGAGATCGCCGAGCTCGCCAACCGCCACCGCGACCAGGGCGTCGTCGGCTTCGACATCGCCGGCGCCGAGGCCGGGCACCCGCCCACCCGTCACCAGGCCGCCTTCGACTACCTCAAGGGCGAGAACAACCACTTCACCATCCACGCCGGCGAGGCGTTCGGCCTGCCGTCGATCTGGGAGGCCCTGCAGTGCTGCGGCGCCGACCGCCTCGGCCACGGCGTGCGGATCGTCGACGACATCACCGTGCACGAGGACGGCCGGGTCGAGCTCGGCCGGCTGGCCGCGTACGTCCGCGACAAGCGCGTCCCGCTGGAGATGTGCCCCACCTCCAACCTGCAGACCGCGGCCGCGGCCTCGTACGCCGAGCACCCGATCGGGCTGCTCAGCCGGCTGAAGTTCCGGGTCACCGTCAACACCGACAACCGGCTGATGAGCGGCACCAGCATGAGCCAGGAGTTCGGCCACCTCGTGGAGGCCTTCAACTACACCCTGGGCGACATGGAGTGGTTCACCGTCAACGCGATGAAGTCGGCCTTCCTGCCCTTCGACGAGCGACTGGCGATGATCAACGACGTGATCAAGCCCGGCTACGCCGAGCTGAAGGCGGAGTGGCTCTTCCAGGCCCGCGCCTGACGCACGTCGCGTCCGGCGTACGTCCCGCCTGACGCGCGTCGCGACCGACGCAGGCCCTGCCTGACGCACGCCCGAACGGGTGCCGGACGCCTCGCCGTCCGGCACCCGTTCGAGCGGTAACCCGGGAGGGTGACGTGTCTTTGGCCTGCGAAGGACCTTGTCACTACGGTGTGTCAGTCACTTCTGACACGGCGTGATGCCGGCGGCCCGTAGGCCGCGCTGCGCACGCGCCCGCCCGACGAGGACGAGGACCACCACATGAAGCAGGCCACTCTCAAGGCTGCCGGTACGGCCGTGCTCGGCGTCGCGATCGCCGCCGTCGCCGCAGGTACCGCCTCCGCCGCCGGCGCCGGCGGCCTCGGACTCCCGACCACGCTGGCCAACCCCGAGGTCGCGGGTGCGGCGACCACCGCCGCGACCGGCGCGGTCAACAAGGTCCCCGGCGGCGGCGAGGTGACCGAGGCCGTCGGCACCCTGGGCGTGGCGAGCCCGCTGTCGCCCGCACCGGCCGCCGCGGCCCCGCTCGCCGAGGACGCTCCGGTCGCCGACGGCATGCGCACCGCGGGTGCGAACCGGGTCGGCGGCCTGGAGTCCGTCCCCGGCGGCCAGGGCCTGTCGAAGACCCCGGTCGGCGGTGTCATCGGCACCATCAGCAGCCTCGGCGGTTCGCCCGGTGCCGTTCCCGGCCTGGGCTAGTCCCCGCGCTCGACGGCCGAGGGCCGCTCCCCCGCAGGACGGGGGAGCGGCCCTCGGCCGTTCGCGGCCGTGATCGGGCGCGGCCGTTCGCCGGCCCGGCTCACGCCTCCTGCGGGAGCACCAGCCACAGCGCCAGGTAGAGCAGGAACTGCGGGCCGGGCAGCAGGCAGGAGAGCAGGGCGATCGTCCGGACGGTCCAGGGGGCGAGGCCGAACCGCTCGGCGAGCCCGGCGCAGACGCCGGCGATGACGCGGTTGTGGCGGGGGCGGGCAAGGCGGCGGCTCATCGAGGTCTCCGAGGTGATGTGGCCCGGTGCCGGTCTCTCCGGCGGGCATGACTCCATCCTCCGTTCCGGCGGGCCGCCCGACGTCAGCCCCGGTGCGGATCCCAACCCCTCAACTCTGCCCGGGTCGGCGGGCGCCGGTCTCAGGGGAGACTCAGGGCCGGTCCCCGACCCCGGGCCGGAACCGGCGGCCGCCCGCTGCCCGTTCCGCAGGTGGCCGGTGGGAGAATGGCCCGTGGATCCATGGGCGAGAGGTACCGCATGACCAGCCGTTTGAGGGTGCTGAGGAAGCAGAACCGGCTCAGCCTGGAGGCACTCGCGGCGCAGGCCGGGGTGACCAAGAGCTATCTCTCCAAGGTCGAGCGCGGGATGAGCGTCCCGTCGATCGCCACCGCCCTCAGGCTCGCGCAGGTGCTGCGGGTCGACGTCGGCCGGCTCTTCTCCGACCAGGTCGAACCGGAGCTGGTCACCGTGGTCCGGGCCGGTGAGCGCAGCCCGGTCAGCGGTGCGCCGATCCCGGGGGCTCCGCACTACGAGGGCATCGCGACCGGGCTGAGCGGCAAGAAGATGGTGCCGTTCATGATGTACCCGCCCGCGGACCCGGCCGACTCGCCGTTCAGGTCGCACGCGGGCGAGGAGTTCTTCTTCGTCCACGCGGGCCGGGTCGAGCTGGAGTTCCCGGAGCGCACGGTCACCCTGGAGACCGGGGACAGCGTGTACTTCAACTCGGCGCTGCCGCACCGCTCCAGGAGCATCGGCGAGGTGCCGGCGGCCGTACTGGTGATCATCCACGACGAGCCCGCGGAGGCGGCCGAGCCGGTCCCCGCGCTGCCCTGAGGCCGCCGCCCCGACCGGCACCCCTGCCCCGCTCAGCCGGCCCCGCGGCCCACCGAGGCGAGCAGGCCGGCCAGTTGGCCGGTCCGCTCCGCGTCCAGTGGCAGCAGTGGGGGGCGGGGACCGCCCACCGGGTGCCCCTGGAGGGCGAGCCCGGCCTTGACGGTGGTCGGCAGGCCGCCGGCGAGGATGAACCGCAGGAGCGGCAGCTGCCGGTCGAACGCCGCGCGGGCGGCGTCGAGGTCGCCGGCCCGGACGGCGCGGTGGAGCTCCAGGGTCAGTTCCGGGATCAGGCAGGGCGCCGCCGTGCACCACCCGGCGGCGCCGGCGGCGAAGGCCTCCAGCGCCAGCGGGTTGCTGCCGTTGAAGAACGGCACGCCGCCGTCCGAGAGCCGGGCGATCCGGTGCATCCGCCGTACGTCCCCGCTGCTCTCCTTGACCATGGTGATGTTCTCCACCCGCTCGACCAGCCCGACCATCAGCTCGGGGGACAGGTCGACGCCGCTGGTCGCCGGGTTGTTGTAGATCATCACCGGCACGCTGACGGCGTCGGCGACCTGGGTGAAGTGCCGGACGACCTCCCGCTCGTCGAGCTTCCAGTACGAGAGCGGGAGCACCATCAGCACGTCCGCGCCGGCCCGTTCGGCGAACCGGGCGCGCCGGACGGCGCCGAGGGTGGTCAGTTCGGCGATCCCCACCACCGTCGGTACCCGGCGCCGTACCGCGGCGACGGAGACCTCCACCGCGGCGTGCCACTCGTCCTCGTCCAGGTAGGCGCTCTCCCCGGTGGAGCCGAGCGGTGCGACGGCGTGGCAGCCGGCCAGCACCAGCCGGTCCACCAGGGCGGAGAGCCGCTCGGCGTCGAGGCGCCCGTCGCTCTCGGCGAACGGGGTGACGGGGTACGCGACGATCCCCTCCAGGGTCGGGCCGGCCATCTCAGGCACCGCCCTCGGTGCCGTGCGGGCCGGCTGCCGGCGGCTGCGGGTCCAGGCAGTCGGTGTGTGTCCGCAGCGCCCGGCGTGCGTAGTAGGCGAAGTTGGCCTGGCCGCGCTTGGGGGTGGACGTCCAGTCGTGCGCCTCACGGGCCAACAGGTCCGGGATCTCCCGGATCGTGCCGGCCGCCATCGCCAACAGCTGCAGCCGGCCGGCCCGTTCGAAGAGCACGGCCAGCGTGGTGGCCTCCTCGACGGTGCCGCAGGCCACCAGCTGGCCGTGGTGGGCGAGCAGCAGGGCGCGCTTGTCGCCGAGGGCGGCGGTGATGATCTCGCCCTCCTCGTTGCCGACCGGGATGCCGGGCCAGGTCTCCAGGAACGCGCAGTCGTCGTACAGCGGGCACAGGTCCATGTGCGACACCACCAGTGGCTTCTCCAGCATGGAGAGCGCGGAGACGTGCAGCGGATGGGTGTGGACGATGCAGTTGACGTCGGGCCTGGCCCGGTAGACCCAACTGTGGAACCGGTTGGCCGGGTTGGCCATGCCGTCGCCCTCCAGGACGGTGAGGTCCTCGTCGACGAGCAGCAGGTTGGACTCGGTCACCTCGTCGAAGCCGAGGCCCAGCCGCTGGGTGTAGTAGGTGCCGGGCTCCTCGGCGCGGGCGGTGATCTGCCCGGCGAGGCCGGAGTCGTGGCCGGCGTCGAACAGGATCCGGCAGGTGAGGGCGACCTTCTGGCGGATCGTCCAGGTGGTGTCCGGGATGTGCGTGCGCATCGTCCGGTGGGCCTGTGCCACCAGCTCGGCCTTGGTGGCGTCGAATGTCCGTGCCATGGCGTGCTCTCTCCTCGCGACAGGCCGGGGCCCGGCGGCGGGCGCCCGACGGTCCGTCAGGACACAGAGTTGACAGTAGGACACGTCGTGTCCTGTGTCGAGCCCGTGCCCCACGGCCGGGCGTCCACAACTCCGGGGGCATGCGCGAGAAGCGAGGCGATGATGTCGTTCGGCATTGACCCGCAAGGGTGGAGAAAAGGGGGGGGAGAGGAGTCGATGATCCCTTTTCTGTTCGCAGAGCTCGACGCGCCATTGGATGATGAGAACCCGGACGAGTCGGTGCGTGACGACGAGAGCGCGTGGTCGATCGAGGCCTTCCGGAGCGGGATTCCGATGTTCGGGAATCTCGAAGAGCGTGAGGTGGGGCCCCGCCACATCGCCGATGTTGCAAGTGAGGAGACGGCCCGGACGGTGCTTCGCTGGCGCGCGGGGAATGGGACGGGGTGGAAATCCTGGACTGGCGGCCCGGTCAGGGGCCGTAACTCCGGGTGGCCGCGTTGCCGGTAGTCTCACAGTCGGCCCGTCCGGGGGGGCAGGTCGGGCCGACTTGTTTTTGAGGAATTCGGCAACTCTTCGCAAGGAACACACCACACATGCGCGCACCCCGGCTGCTTGCCGCCACCCTGCTCTGCTCCCTCGGCCTCGCCGGCGTGACCGCCTGCGGGCCGGCGGAGGAGAAGAAGACGAGCACCGACGCGAAGGCGGCCGCCGCCTCGCCGTCCGCCGCCTCGCCGTCCGCCGCCGGGCTGGAGAGCCTGTCCGCGGCCGAGATCGTGAAGAGGACCCAGGAGGCCAGCACCAAGGCGACCTCGGTCAAGCTGACCTTCGACATCGCCTCGGAGGGGACGAAGATAGCCGGCTCGGTGGCCGAGGACAGCTCGGGCAACTGCGTCGGCCAGGTCAGCCTGGGTGACAAGGGCAGCTTCGAGGTGCTGCGGACCTCGGGGTCGGTGTGGCTGAAGCCGGACGCGGTGTTCTGGGAGAAGTCGGTCGCGGCGGGCACCTCGAAGACGCTGGCCGGCAAGTACATGAAGGGCGGCGCCGAGGCGGCCGGCGTGAAGGAGCTGGCGAGCTTCTGCGACATGGGCCTTGAGGCGCTGAAGTCCATCGGCCGGACCGAGGACGGCACGGACGACACCGCGAGCGCCACCAAGGGCGGTACCAGGCAGATCGGTTCGGACCTCGCCGTGGTCATCAAGGACGGGGACGCGACCACCCAGGCCGAGATGGCGGTGGCCGCCAAGGGCGAGCCGTACCTGCTGCAGCTGGCCACCACCGGCGCGGACACCGGCACCATGACCTTCGCCGACTACGGCAAGCCCGTCACCGTGACGGCCCCGCCGGCCGCGCAGGTCATCGATGCGTCGAAGTACCTGAAGGGCTGAGCCCGCCGAACCCCGCGACCGGGACCGTCCGCTCGTACGCCTGCGCGTACCGGGGGCGGTCCTGGTCCGTCTCCGCAGGGACTTCCGCAGGGACTTCCACGGCGCCGGTGCCGTGACCCGGGCCGGCGACCGCCGGGGCCGGACGCTCGCGCAGCATCAGGGCCCGCAGGGCGGGCACCACCGCCACGTGGCAGACGGCCGCACCGAGCGTCCCGAGCAGGATGTCGTCCACGTTCAGGACGTGCCCCGGGGCCCACCCCTCCATGATCTCCAGGGCGGTGGCCAGCAGCGCCGCGCCGCCGACGGTCCGGAACAGCGAGGGCAGCCAGGCCGTCCGCACCCGCCCGCCGGCCAGCGGCAGCAGGGCGCCGAACGGCGCCAGCGGCAGCAGGCCGCCGGCGAGTTGCCGGGCGCCGTCCCAGCCGCCGAGCGAGAGCGCCTGCTGCACGGTGGCGAACGGGGTCAGGTTGGCCGGGTAGGTCCAGCTGACCGGGAGCGGACGCAGCGTCAGCCAGCCGAGGACGACCAGGTGGACCGCGAGGAGGATCCGCACCACCGTCCGGAGCGGACGCGACACCCCCGGCCGGGCGGCCGCTCCGGTGGCCTCGTCCTCGGGTGCTGCGCCGCTGTCCTCGGCGCGGGTGGTGGTGCCATGTCGGTGCACGGTCCCAAGGACGCCGGGTGGGTCGCGCACGGTTCCCGGCGATCCGCGAAGGGCCGGGAACCGGCGCTCAGGGGCAGGGCGAGCCGCTCGCCGAGGGGGTCGGCGACGGCGGCGCGCTGAACAGCCCGGCGGACGGCGACACGGACGGCGAGACGAACGGGGCGGCGGACGGCGGTGCCGACAGTGGCGCGGACGGCGAGGCGGAGGCCGTCACCGGGGGCCGGGCGGTCCTGGGCGCGGTCGGCACGGGCGAGGCCGAGGGCGTCGGCGAGGTGGGCGCGCTCGGCACCTGGGGGACGGCGGGGCAGGCCGTCCGGCTGGCGGGCGCACCCGCGAACACCGGGACGGCGGTCGGCCGGATGCCGCAGCCGGCGAGGGCGAGCAGCAGGAACAGCGTGGCGGGCAGGGTCTTGCGGGCGTTCACCGGGCGTCCTCCTGCTCGTCCGGGGCGGGCGGGGTCAGGGGCAGGCTGAGCGTGAAGACCGCGCCCGTCTCGCCGTTGGCGGCACTGATGGTGCCGCCGTGTATCTGGGCGTTGGCCATCGCGATGGACAGCCCCAGCCCGCTCCCCTCCGACCTGGCCCGGCCCTTGTCGGCCTTGTAGAACCGGTCGAACACGTGCGGCAGCACGTCCTCGGGGATGCCGGGCCCGCTGTCGGAGACCTGGACGACGACCTGGCCGTCCCGCTCGCGCACCCGCACCCGCACCGGCGAGCCGCCGTGCTTGAGCGCGTTGCCGATCAGGTTGGCCAGCACCACGTCGAGCCGGCGCGGGTCCACCATGGCCCGGACGCCGCGCGGGGCGTCCACCTCCACGGCGTCGTACCAGGCGCGGCCGTCGATGCAGGACGTCAGCAGGTCGGCGATGTCCACCTCGTCGGCGACCAGCTTGGCGGTGCCGGCGTCGAAGCGGGTCACCTCCATCAGGTTCTCGACCAGGTCGGAGAGCCGGCGGGTCTCGCTGACCACCAGCCGGACGGCGGGCTCGATCATCGGGTCCAGCGCGTCGGCCTCGTCCTCCAGGATGTCGGTGACGGCGGTCATCGCGGTGAGCGGGGTGCGCAGTTCGTGCGACATGTCGGCGACGAACCGGCGGCTCTGCGCCTCGCGCGCGCTCAACTCCGCGACCTGGTCGGACAGCGACTCGGCGGTCCGGTTGAACGTCCTGGCCAGGTCGGCGAGTTCGTCGCCGCCCTCGACCTCCAGCCGGGTGTCGAGCTTGCCCTCGCCGAGCCGCCGGGCGGCCTCGCCGAGGCGTTTCACCGGGCGCAGCACGGTCGCCGAGGCGGCCTGGGCGAGCAGCGCCGAACCGATCAGCGCGAGCAGGGTGGCGATCGCCAGCGACCAGCCGAGGGTGTTGAGGTCGGCCCGTTCGGTGTCCAGCGACTTGAACATGTAGGCGGTCAGCGGCGTCTCGACGACCTTGGACCCGCCGATCAGGTACGGCGCGTCCAGGTTCACCCGCTGCCAGTACAGGTGGTAGCCGCCGCTGCCGCCGCCCGGGCCCGCCGCGCGCGGCACGCCGACGGTGGCCTGCAGCGTCTGCGGGACCCTGGCCAGGGTGAAGCGGGTCGGGTCGGAGGAGGCCAGGCAGTCCGGCCGGCTCTCGTCGACCACCAGCACGTCGTAGTTGAGGCCGGAGCCGGCCACCTGGTTGGCCAGGTCGACCAGTTCGGGGCAGCTCGCGTTCTGCGGCAGTGCGGAGACGTTGCGGGTCACCGAGACCCGGAAGTCGTTCAGCGCGGTGTCCTGGGCGCGCTTGAGCACCGCGTCCCGGTTCAGCCAGTAGGCGATGCCGGACGCGGAGACCGCGGTGATCAGCGCGACCGCGGCGAACACCGCGATCAGCCGCACCCGCAACGAGCGCAGGCGGCGCCACGGGCCCGAGCGGAAGCGCGCGCGGGGGCGGGGCCGCTGGGTCTGAGGGTCAGTCAACAGTTCTCGCAGACGGGTCGGATCGGGCGGGCTACGCCGGCGGGTCGAGCCGGTAGCCCACGCCGCGCACGGTGCGGATCAGCGTCGGAGCCGAAGGCACATCCTCCACCTTCGCCCTCAGCCGCTGCACACAGGCGTCCACCAGCCGGGAGTCTCCCAGGTAGTCGTGCTCCCAGACCAGCCGCAGCAGCTGCTGGCGGGAGAGCGCCTGACCGGGCCGGCGGCTCAGTTCGAGCAGCAGCCGCAGTTCGGTCGGGGTGAGCTGGAGGTCCTCCCCGTCCTTGGTGACCGTCATCGCGGAGCGGTCGATCACCAGGCCGCCGTAGCTGGCGGAGTCGGAGTTCTCCCGCTCGCCGCGGCGCAGCACGGCCCGGATCCGGGCGTCCAGCACCCGGGGCTGGACCGGCTTGACCACGTAGTCGTCCGCCCCGGACTCCAGGCCGACCACCACGTCGATGTCGTCGGAGCGGGCGGTGAGCAGGATGATCGGCAACTGGTCGGTGCGCCGGATCCGGCGGCAGACCTCGAAGCCGTCGATGCCCGGCAGCATCACGTCCAGCACGATGAGGTCCGGCCGCTGCTCCTTGAAGAGCTTCAGGCCGTCCTCGCCCGAGGCGGCGGCGGCCACACGGTGACCCTGGCGGGTGAGGGCGAGTTCGAGGCCGGTCCGGATGGCGTCGTCGTCCTCGATCAGAAGCAGGAAAGGCACGGCCTCATTCTGGCCCACCCGGCCCGCCGATTCACCCACCAGGTACCGGTCGATGCCCGGTGGAACCGGAATCGTTGCTTCACGCGTCCACGGCGGTGTGGCGGAGGAACGCGCGAAAGCCCGTTCCGCTGTGACAGCCCTGTGACAGTCGGCGGACACCGCGATGACGAGCGGTTGGCAGGATTTTCCTTGTCGCCGAAGAACGCACCAGGTCACCGACCGGGGCGGACGGCGGCGACAAGGACCCGCACGTACCGACCATGGGGGCGCACGATGACCGCAACGCTGAAGACCCGCACCACCGGGGCCGTCCGCACCGCGCACTCATCCGGCGCGGCCCCGCGGACCCGGTACGAGGTGCGGACCGACGAGACGTCCGGCGCCGTGATCGTACGGGGGTGCGCACACAGCGCCGGAGCCCGCCGCCCGGTGGGCGCGGGCAGGGGGGAACTGCACGGGATCGGTCGCATGGGGAGTGCGACCGACTCCGGTGCCACGCTGACGCTCCGGGGAATCCTCCCGGTGCGCCCGGGTGGCAGCGGGTCCGCGGTCGGGGGGTCCGGCTCGGGGGAGCCGGACGACCGCAGGACTCCGGGCACGACGCTGCTGCACCTGGCGCCGGCGGCCGGGGAGTCCGCCGCGCCGGAGCAGCAGCCGGCCGGTGACCGCACCGCCGAGTTCACCGCGTACGTGCAGGAGCGCCGCGCGTCCCTGTTCGCCACCGCCTACCACCTGACCGGCGACCGCTTCGAGGCCGAGGACCTGCTGCAGAGCGCGCTCTTCAGCACCTACCGCGCCTGGGACCGGATCACCGACAAGGCCGCGCTCGGGGGCTACCTCCGGCGCACCATGACCAACCTGCACATCTCCGCCTGGCGCCGCCGCAAGGTCAACGAGTACCCGACCGAGGAGCTGCCGGAGACGGTCGGCGACACCGACGCGATGGGCGGCACCGAGCTGCGCACCGTGCTCTGGCAGGCGCTGGCCAAGCTGCCGGAGAACCAGCGCACCATGCTGGTGCTGCGCTACTACGAGGGCCGGACCGACCCGGAGATCGCCGACATCCTCGGCATCAGCGTCGGCACGGTGAAGAGCAGCATCTGGCGCGCGCTGCGCCGGCTGCGCGACGACGACCAGCTCAACCGCAGCGGTGACGCCTGCCTCGCCTTCGGCGAGCTGGTGGCCTGACCGCGGCGACGAGGACACCCGTCGGGGGACGGGGCAGGACCGCGGAGACGTGGTGGCCGACTCGGGGGAGTGGCCGCCGACGGGGGACCCGCAGGTCCGAGCACGGACGGGCCCGGTGCCGGGGAGAGGCACCGGGCCCGTCCGTGCTGTGCTGTGCGGACGCCGGGTAGGGCCGGGCCGGGGCCGGCGGGGCCGTCAGGCGACGGCGGCGACCGGCTGCCGCTCGGTGACCGCGCGGACCCGGCGGGTGGCCTCGGGGCCGGCGCAGGCGGCGGCCCCGAGCTCGACCTGCCGCGCCACGATGCCGCGCTCGGCCCGCATCAGCCGCCAGCCGCGCCGCAGCAGGTACGGGACGGACTTGCGGCCCTCGCGGACGTCCCGGCGAAAGCGCCGCCAGGCGGTGGTCAGCGGGCGGTTGCGCAGGCACAGGGCGTCGCCCAGCAGCTCCTCCGCGGCGCACTGGCCGGTCAGTTCGGCGGCGAAGATGCCCTCGGCGATGAAGGCGGACGCACCGCCCAGGTCCAGGGTGCGGCTGCCGTCCCGGCCGTTGGCGGGGATCGAGTAGACCGGCACCTCGGCACGGCCGGTGGCGACCAGCTGCCGGATCGCGGCCATGGCCTGCTCGCGGTGCCAGGAGAGCGGGGAGTCCCAGTCCGTCCCGCCGTCCGGGAAGAGCGGCAGGGTGGGGTCGTCCCCGTCCTTGTAGAAGTCGTCGAGCTGGAGCACGGGCAGGCCGCTGCGCTCGGCGAGCGAGGACTTCCCCGATCCGGAGGGGCCCGACAGGAGGATCACGCGGGCGCCGGGCGTCGGCTGGGCATTCAGCAGCAAGTCACTCACGGGACACCAGTCTGACGCATCGGGGCGCCCGACCGTAACCCGTCGGCAGCGGCTTCGGTCACACCGGGCGCGGGGCGGGCTCCGGGCGGGGCGGCTCCGGGCGACGCGGGGGCGGTACGGCTCCGCGGTCGGGTGGCCGCAGACGTGGACGGACCCGCACTAGGGGGGAGAAGTGCGGGTCCGTCATCGGCACGTCCGGGCCCCCGGGGGGGTAGGGGCACTGGGGACGGCCGGTCTGTGGAGTTGTCTCCGGGGCTGCGGAGGGTCAGATACCCATCGGGTGCCAGACCGTCTTCGTCTCGAGGAACGACAGCAGCCGCTCGGTGCCGGGCGCCTGGGTCCAGTCCTGGGTGGACGGGTCGAGCACCGGGCGGATCACTCGCTTCAGGGTATCCGCGGCACCGGCTTCCAGTGCCGCCGCCGCGCCGGGACCTTCGGCGGCGATCGCTCCGGCCAGGTCCAGCCCGTTGACGTCCTGGTGGGTGGCCAGGGTCGGCGCGATGTCCGCGGTCTTCCCCGAGATGATGTTGACGACACCGCCGGGCAGGTCCGAGGTGGCCAGCACCTCGCCGAGCGAGAGGGCCGGCATCGGGGCGTCCGCGGCGGCCGCGACCACCACGGTGTTGCCCGCGGCGATCGCCGGGGCGATCACCTCGACCAGGCCGAGCAGCGAGTGCCCGTACCCGCTCTGCGGGGCGACGACGCCGATCACGCCGCTCGGCTCCGGGGTGGAGAGGTTGAAGAACGGCCCGGCGACCGGGTTGGCGCCGCCCGCGATCTGGGCGATCTTGTCCGTCCAGCCCGCGTACCAGACCCAGCGGTCGATCGCGGCGTCCACCAGCGCGGCGGCCTTCTTGGCACCGACGCCCTCGGCGGCGGCCACCTCGGCGGCGAACTGCTCGCGGCGGCCCTGGAGCATCTCGGCGACCCGGTACAGCACCTGGCCGCGGTTGTACGCGGTGGCGCCGGACCAGCCCTTCACGGCGGCGCGGGCCGCCAGCACGGCGTCCCGGGTGTCCTTGCGGGTGCCCAGCGGGGCGTTGCCGAGCCACTGGCCCTTGCTGTCGCTCACCTCGTACACCCGCCCGCTCTCGGAGCGCGGGAACTTCCCGCCGACGTACAGCTTGTAGGTCTTGAGGACGTCAAGACGCAGGGAGATGTCAGACATCGAGGTAGGCCTCCAGACCGTGCCGGCCACCCTCGCGGCCGTAGCCCGACTCCTTGTAGCCGCCGAACGGCGAGGTCGGGTCGAACTTGTTGAAGGTGTTGGCCCACACCACGCCGGCCCGCAGACGGGAAGCGGTCCACAGGATCCGCGAGCCCTTCTCGGTCCAGATGCCGGCCGACAGGCCGTACGGGGTGTTGTTGGCCTTCTCGACCGCCTCGGCGGGGGTGCGGAAGGTCAGCACCGACAGGACCGGGCCGAAGATCTCCTCGCGGGCGATCCGGTGGGCCTGGGAGACGCCGGTGAACAGCGTCGGGCGGAACCAGAAACCGGTGCCCGGCAGGTCGCAGGAGGGCGACCAGCGCTCGGCGCCCTCGGCCTCGCCGGCGGCGGTCAGCTCGGTGATCCGGGCCAGCTGCGCGGCCGAGTTGATGGCGCCGACGTCGGTGTTCTTGTCCAGCGGGTCGCCGACCCGCAGGGTGTCCATCCGGCGCTTGAGGGCGTCCAGCAGCTCGTCCTGGATCGACTCCTGGACCAGCAGGCGCGAGCCCGCGCAGCAGACGTGGCCCTGGTTGAAGAAGATGCCGTTGACGATGCCCTCGACGGCCTGGTCGATCGGCGCGTCGTCGAAGACGATGTTGGCGGCCTTGCCGCCGAGCTCCAGCGACAGCTTCTTGCGGCTGCCGGCCAGCTGCTTGGCGATCGCCCGGCCGACCGGGGTGGAGCCGGTGAAGGCCACCTTGTTGACGTCCGGGTGCGCGGTCAGCGCGGCGCCGGTGCGGCCGTCACCGGTGACGATGTTGACGACGCCCTTGGGCAGACCGGCCTGGCGGCAGATCTCGGCGAAGCGCAGCGCGGTCAGCGGGGTGGTCTCGGCCGGCTTGAGCACGACCGTGTTGCCGGTCGCCAGCGCCGGGGCGATCTTCCACGCCAGCATCAGCAGCGGGAAGTTCCACGGGATGACCTGGCCGGCCACGCCCAGCGGGCGCGGGTTGGCGCCGTAGCCGGCGAAGTCCAGCTTGTCGGCCCAGCCCGCGTAGTAGAAGAAGTGCGCGGCGACCAGCGGCAGGTCGACGTCGCGGGTCTCGCGGATCGGCTTGCCGTTGTCGATCGACTCCAGCACGGCCAGCTCGCGGGAGCGCTCCTGGATGATCCGGGCGATCCGGAACAGGTACTTGGCGCGCTCGCTGCCGGGCAGCGCGGACCAGTCCGTGAACGCCTTGCGGGCGGCGGCGACGGCGCGGTCCACGTCCTCGTCGGTGCCGTGCGCGAACTCGGCCAGCACCTGCTCGGTGGCCGGGTTGACGGTCTTCAGCGCCTCGCTGCCGGTCGAGTCGACGAACTCGCCGCCGATGAAGTGGCCGTAGGAGGTGGCGATGTCACCCGCGGCGGCCGGGGACTCCGGCGCCGGGGCGTAGTCGAACAGGCCGGCCGCGGGGGCGGCGGCAGCCTGGAGCTGGGGCTCTTCGATCTTCTTGTTCTTGGCCATGAGGGTCAGTCCACCGTCACGTAGTCGGGACCGGAGTACCGGCCGGTGGTCAGCTTCTGACGCTGCATCAGCAGGTCGTTGAGCAGGCTGGAGGCGCCGAAGCGGAACCAGTGCGGGGTCAGCCAGTCGTCACCGAGGGTCTCGTTGACCATGACGAGGTACTTCATGGCGTCCTTGGTGGTCTTGATGCCACCGGCCGGCTTCACGCCGATCTGGACGCCGGTCGCCGCGCGGAAGTCGCGGACCGCCTCCAGCATCAGCAGGGTCACCGGAGGGGTCGCGTTGACGGCGACCTTGCCGGTGGAGGTCTTGATGAAGTCGGCGCCGGCCAGCATCGCGAGCCAGGAGGCCCGGCGCACGTTGTCGTACGTCTGGAGCTCGCCGGTCTCGAAGATCACCTTCAGGTGGGCGTAGCTGCCGTCGGCGCGCCTGCACGCCTCCTTGACCGCGACGATCTCGTTGAAGACGTCCAGGTAGCGGCCGGAGAGGAAGGCACCCCGGTCGATCACCATGTCGATCTCGTCGGCGCCGGCGGCGACCGCGTCGGCGGTGTCGGCCAGCTTCACGGGCAGCGCGGCGCGGCCCGCCGGGAAGGCGGTGGCGACCGAGGCGACCTGGATCGGCGTGCCGGCCAGGGCGGCCTTGGCGGTGGCGACCATGTCCGGGTAGACGCAGATCGCGGCCACCTGCGGGGTGCTCGGGTCGGTGGGGTCGGGGTTGCGGCCCTTGATGCAGAGCGAGCGCACCTTGCCGACCGTGTCCGCGCCTTCGAGCGTGGTCAGGTCGATCATCGAGATGGCCAGATCGATGCCGCGGGCCTTGGCCGTGGTCTTGATCGAACGGGTGCCGAGGGACGCGGCGCGGGCCTCCAGGCCGACCTGGTCGACACCGGGCAGGCCGTGCAGGAAGCGGCGGAGCGATGCCTCGGACGCGGCGACGTCTGCGAGACCGCTGCCCGCAGCGTCGGGGGCGTTGGCTGCAAGAGTGGACATAGTCACCAGACCAGCATATCTACGCGCGTAGTCAGGCGCTAGGGGAGGTGGCTTTCGATGCGGGACCGAGATCTGTCCTGAATGTCGACGCTCCGCCGGGGGCCGCCCGGCGGTGGGTCGGCGACAGGCCGGGGCGGGCCTGGGGCGGTGGGGGCCGGCGGGGCCGGTGGAGCGGCGTCAGCGGGCGATCAGCGCGGCGTCAGGGCGGACTGGCAACGTAGTACTCGTGAACGGCGCGGGAGACCGGGCCGGGAACAGGGAGAGGTGCCCGGAGTGGTTGATCGGGGGCCGGGGCTTCGGTTCCGGTCGGGTGGTTTCGCCCGCCTTCGCAGGTTCGAATCCTGCCCTCTCCGCCCAGGTCGCCGGTGTTGCGGCGGTGGCTGCCGCGCGGGCCGCGAGGGCGGTGCCCGTTCCGGCGGGCGCGGGGTGCCGTGGCCCGTCCGGTGACAATGATCGGGTGACCTCCGCAGAGCAGCCGCAGCCCCCCGCGCCCCGCAAGAAGACCGGGCGCCGGCCCGGCGGCGCCGACACCCGCCGTACGGTGCTGGAGGCGGCGCGCGCCGAGTTCGCCGCGCGCGGGTACGAGAAGGCGAGCATGCGGGCGATCGCCCGGGCTGCCGGGGTGGACGCCGCGCTGCTGCACCACTACTTCGGGAGCAAGGACCGGCTCTTCCTGGCCGCGCTGGAGGTGCCGATCGACCCCCGGGTGGTGGTCGGGCAGGTGCTGGCGGGGGACCGGGCCACGGTCGGGGAGCGGGTGGCGGGCTTCGTCCTCCAGCTCTGGGAACAGCCCGAGACCCGGGACCGGATGCTCGCTCTGCTGCGGACCGCCGCCACCAACGAGCAGGTGGCGCTGCTGATGCGGGGCTTCATGGCCACCGAGGTGGTGGCCCCCGCGGCCGTCGAACTGGGCATCCCGCAGGCGGAGTTGCGGATCGAGCTGATGATGTCCCAGATCGTCGGGCTGGCCATGGCGCGGTACGTGATCGGTGTGGAGCCGCTGGCCTCGGCCGCGCCCGCCGAGGTGGCCCCGCTGCTGGCCCGCACCGTGCAGGGGTACCTCTCCGGGAACTGAGCGTGCCGCGCCCCCTTGACGGCCGTCCCCTGTCCCGTAAAACTCATCGCATGATGAATTACATGGCGGCCACGAACCCCGGGGACCCCGCCGGCCCCGCGGATCCCGCGATCCGGATCACCGGCCTCACCGTCCGCCGGGGCGGCCGCGCCGTCCTGCACGGCCTCGACGTCGACGTCCCGCGCGGCTCGATCACCGGGCTGCTCGGCCCGAGCGGCTGCGGGAAGACCACCCTGCTGCGTTCGGTCGTCGGGGTGCAGCGCACCGACGCCGGCGAGGTACGGGTGCTCGGCCTCCCGGCCGGCAGCGCCGCGCTGCGCCACCGCGTCGGGTACGTCACCCAGGCGCCCTCGGTCTACGGCGACCTCACCGTCGCCGAGAACCTCCGCTACTTCGCCGCCGTGCTCGGCGCCCCCGCCGGGGACCCGGCCCGGGTGACCGCCCTGGTCGGCCTCGGCGGCCACGAGGACGACCTGGCCGCGCGGCTCTCCGGCGGCCAGAAGGCCCGGGTCTCGCTGGCCGCCGCCCTGCTCGGCACCCCCGAACTGCTGATCCTGGACGAGCCCACCGTCGGCCTCGACCCGGTGCTGCGGCAGGACCTCTGGCAGCTCTTCCGCACCCTCGCCGACCGCGGCGCCACCCTGCTGGTCTCCAGCCACGTCATGGACGAGGCCACCCGCTGCGACCGCCTGCTGCTGATGCGCGACGGTCGGCTCCTCGCCCACGACACCCCCGCCGAGCTGCTCCGGGCCACCGGTGCGGCCGACATCGACGCCGCCTTCCTCCGACTCGTCCAGGCCGCACCCGTGGAGATCCCCCGATGAACCTCCGGCGCACCCTCGCCACCGCCCAACGGGTCCTCGGACAGCTGCGCCACGACCCGCGCACCATCGCGATGCTGCTGGTCGTCCCCTGCGTGCTGCTGACCCTGCTGAAGTACATGTACGACGGCCGGCCGGGCGCCTTCGACCGGATCGGCCCCGCGCTGCTCGGGATCTTCCCGCTGCTGGTGATGTTCCTGGTCACCTCGGTCGCCATGCTCCGCGAGCGCACCACCGGCACGCTGGAACGCCTGCTCACCATGCCGATGGGCCGGCTCGACCTGCTGCTCGGCTACGGCCTGGCGTTCGGCACGGTCGCCCTCGTCCAGGCGGCGCTGGCCTCCGCGCTCGCGCTCGGACCGCTCGGGGTGCGGGTGGCCGGCCCTACCTGGCTGATCTTCGCGGTCGCGCTCGGCGACGGGCTGCTGGGGATGGCCCTCGGGCTGCTGGTCTCGGCCTTCGCGGCCACCGAGTTCCAGGCCGTCCAGTTCCTGCCCGCCGTCCTGCTGCCGCAACTGCTGCTCTGCGGCCTCTTCGTGCCCCGCGACTCGATGGCCACCGTGCTGCGCTGGGTCTCCGACGCGTTGCCGCTCTCCTACGCCGTGGACGCCATGAACCGGCTCACCGCGACTCCCGGGGTCGGCGGCGACGTCCTGGTCGACCTCGCGGTCATCGCCGGCGCCGCGCTGCTGGCCCTCGGGCTCGGCGCGGCCACCCTCAGGCGCCGGACCGCCTGAGAACGGCCGGCGACGGACGCGGCACCGCAGCGCAAGCGGACGTGGCACCGCACCGGAATCCGCAGATCCGGGCGGTTGCGACCCTAGGGATTCACGGCACCCATGGTGCAGAATCGCCCCCATGACCGAATCCGACGGCACGCCCCACCCGGGCTCCGCCGCCCCCGAGCCGCAGTACGCCGACCGGAGCTACCGTTCCGTGCCCGGCATCATCTCCGGCGTCATGCTGCTCGCCGTGGCCGGCTGGCTGATCGGTGACGCCGTCATCAGTGGCACCGGCAGGACCCCGTGGATCGCGCTCGCCGCCGCCCCGGTCTTCGCCTTCCCGGTGATCGCCTACACCCTGCGGCCGGTGGTCTACGCGAACGAGCGCCGGCTGCTCGTCCGCAACCCGCTGCGCACCGTCGAGGCCCCCTGGGCCGCCGTCGAGGGGCTGCGCGCCGGCTACTCGGTCGAACTGTTCGCCGGCGGCAGGAAGTACCAGGTCTGGGCCGTGCCGGTGTCGCTGCGCCAGCGCAAGCGGGCCAACCGGCAGGCGGCCCGGGCCGCCGCCGCGGGGGACCCGGTGATCTCCGGCGGCAACCCGCGGACGACCGGGGGCCGCAACGCCAACCCGCTGGCCGGCCGGGCCGCCCGGACGGGGGCGGAGCCGGACCCGACCCGCGCGTGGTCCGACCAGGTGGTCGACTCGCTCCAGGAGCTGGCCGAGCGCAACGCCTCCCGCCCCGACGCGGCCGGACCGGTCGACGTCCGCTGGTGCTGGTGGATCATCGCGCCGACCCTCGCCGGGCTGGTCGCCCTGGTGACGCTGATCGCCGTCGGCTGACCCCCGCTCGCCGGTCCGCCGCAGGGCCGCCCCGGCGGCGGACAGCAGGAGGGCGTTCACCAGGTGGCAGCCGGGAGAACGCCCTCGCGCGTCGACGCCGTCAGAGGCCGTCCGATGCCGTCAGATGCCGGCCGCGGCGGCCAGGTCGCGCTTGACCGCGTCGAGCAGGGCCGCGGCCCGCTCGCGGGTGTCGGCGAGCGCGGAGGCGTCGGCCACCGGCAGGACGACCTCCAGATAGCACTTGATCTTGGGCTCGGTGCCGGACGGACGGACCACGATCCGGGCGGAGCGCACGCCCTCGCCCTCCAGGTAGTAGCGCAGGCCGTCGGTGGGCGGCAGGTCGGCGGAGCCGGCCGACAGGTCGTCGGCCCGGGTGACCAGCAGACCGGCCAGGACCGTCGGCGGCTGCTCGCGCAGGCGCTGCATCGCGGCGGCGATCAGCGACAGGTCCTCCACCCGGGCCGAGAGCTGGTCGGTCGCGTGCAGGCCGTGCTCCAGCGCCAGGTCGTCCAGCAGGTCGGTGAGGGTGCGGCCGCTCTGCTTGAGGGTCGCGGCCAGCTCGGCGACCAGCAGGGCGGCGGTGATGCCGTCCTTGTCGCGGACGCCGTCCGGGTCGACGCAGTAGCCCAGCGCCTCCTCGTAGCCGTAGCGCAGGCCGTCGGCCCGGGCGATCCACTTGAAGCCGGTCAGCGTCTCGGTGTAGTCGAGCCCGGCCGCGGCGGCGATGCTGCCGAGCAGGGTGGAGGAGACGATGGTGGTGGCGAAGGTGCCCTCGGCGTGCTTGGCGACCAGCGCGGAGCCCAGCAGCGCGCCCACGTCGTCGCCGCGGAGCATCCGCCAGCCGCCGTTGCCCTGCTCGGGCACGGCCACCGCGCAGCGGTCGGCGTCGGGGTCGTTGGCGATCACGATGTCCGGGCGGACCTCGGCGGCGGTGCGGAACGCGAGGTCCATCGCGCCCGGCTCCTCCGGGTTGGGGAAGGCCACGGTGGGGAAGTCCGGGTCCGGCTCGGCCTGTTCGGCGACCACGGTCGGCGCGGGGAAGCCCGCGAGCTTGAACGCGGACACCAGGACGTCCCGGCCGACGCCGTGCATCGGGGTGTAGACCACGTCCAGGTCGCGCGGGCTGCTCGGGTCGACGGTGGAGACGGCGCGGGCCAGGTACGCCTCGATCACGTCCTCGCCGAGCACCTCCCAGCCGGACTCGGCGCGCGGGACCTCGGCGAGCGAGCCGATGGCGTCGATCTCGGCGGCGATGCCGAGGTCGGCGGGCGGCACGATCTGCGAACCGTCGCCGAGGTAGACCTTGTAACCGTTGTCCTGCGGCGGGTTGTGGCTGGCCGTGACGGTGACGCCGGCGGCGGCGCCCAGGTGCTGGATGGCGAAGGCCAGCACGGGGGTCGGCAGCGGGCGCGGCAGCAGGGCGGCGCGCAGGCCGGCGCCGACCATCACCGCGGCGGTGTCGAGCGCGAAGTCGTACGACTTGTGGCGGGCGTCGTAGCCGATGACCACCAGGTCGCCGAGCTGCTCCTTGCGGACGTAGGCGGCCAGGCCGGCGGCGGCCCGGATCACCACGGCGCGGTTCATCCGCATCGGGCCGGCACCGAGCTCCCCGCGCAGGCCGGCGGTGCCGAACTGCAGGCGGTCGGCGAACCGCTCGCTGAGCTGCGACCACGCGATCCGTTCGCCGGACTCGGCGTCGGGGCCCTCGGCGGCGGCCAGCAGCGCGGAGAGCTCCTCGCGGGTCTGCGGGTCCGGGTCCTCGGCGAGCCAGGCCCGGACTCGGGCCATGAGGTCGGTGGTGGGCGCCTGGGGCATGGGGTGCCTGCTCCTCTGGGGGTTGATGTGAATGGGGGGCCGCCGGGCCGGTGCCGGACGGCAGGTACCTCGACCTGTCATCCGGCACCGGCTCGACGGCCCCTGCCTACTGATTCTGCGTCAGCGGACGCTCAGATCCGCTCAAGGACCTTCCCCAGCAGCGCGCCCATCCGCTCGGCCGAGGCCTTGCCGGCCTCCAGGACCTCCGCGTGGTTCAGCGGCTCGCCCGTCATACCCGCGGCCAGGTTGGTGACCAGGGAGATGCCCAGCACCTCGGCGCCGGCCTCGCGGGCCGCGATGGCCTCCAGGGTGGTCGACATGCCGACCAGCTCGCCGCCGATCACCCGGGCCATGTTGACCTCGGCCGGGGTCTCGTAGTGCGGGCCGCGGAACTGCACGTACACGGCCTCGTCCAGGCTCGGGTCGACCTCGCGGCACAGCTCGCGCAGCCGCTTCGAGTAGAGGTCGGTGAGGTCCACGAAGTTGGCGCCGACGATCGGCGAGTCCGCGGTGAGGTTGATGTGGTCGCTGATCAGCACCGGCTGGCCGGGGACCCAGCCCTGGCGGAGGCCGCCGCAGCCGTTGGTCAGTACCACGATCCCGCAGCCGGCGGCGGCGGCGGTGCGGACGCCGTGCACCACGGTGGCCACGCCGTGGCCCTCGTAGTAGTGGTTGCGGCCCAGGAAGATCAGGGCGCGCTTGTCGGCCGAGCCCTCGCTGCCCGGGATCCGGACGGAGCGGATCTTGCCGGCGTGGCCGGCGACCGAAGGGGCGGGGAAGCCGGGGAGCTCGGTGACCGGGAACTCGGCCACGGTCTCACCCAGCGCGTCGGCGGCCGGCACCCAGCCGGAGCCCATCACCAGGGCGACGTCGTGGCGCTCGGCACCGGTCAGCTCGCGCAGGCGCTCGGCGGCGTCCTGGGCGGCGGCGTAGGGGTCGGCAGAGACGACCGACTGAGGAGATGCGTTCACAGCACCGAGAATAGACGCGAATCGCCTACGCGCGTAGACAAACGCGCCAAGGCTTGCCGGATCGTTACCCGGATGACCTAAAGCGACAGGTCGGGGCCGGATCGCGGCCCCTGCGACTGGAGCAACCTCCGACCCGCCGCGGGGGACGGGCCCCACGGGGCCGAGCCGCCGGCGGGCGGTGCCGGGCCCGTCCGACCGCTCCGGCCGCGCGCCGCTTCGACGCGGATGGGCGGGCAGGACCTAGCAGGGGCGCCGGCGGAGGTCCGACACGTAGTCGTCCGGCGCTCCGGCGCTCTCCGCGGCGTCCGCGATCAGGCCGAGGTAGCGCGCGGCGGGCAGGCCGCCCTCGTAGTCGTTCAGCACGTACGTCCAGACCGGCACCTCGCCGTCCAGGCTCTGCGCCCGGAGCCGGATCTTGCGGTAGATGCCCAGCTGGACGCCCTCCCAGCGGTCCAGCCCCTCCTCGTCCATCGGCGCCACGTCGTACAGCGAGACGAAGACCTGGTCCTTCTCGTCCTCGACGACGGTGGCCAGCGAGCCCTCCCAGCCGAGGTGCTCACCGCCGAAGGTCAGCCGCCAGCCGGGCAGCCAGCCGGTGCCGCGCAGCGGGGAGTGCGGGGCGCGCCGGCTCATCTGCCGGGCGTCGAGGTTGGTGGCGTACGCGGCGTAGAGCGACATGGTCGTCAGCCTACGGGAGATCGCCCCCGGGTCACGGCCGGGGAGTGGCCACCGTCACATCCGGCGCGCGCGGGGTGGATTCAACGCCCCCGGCGTGGCGTCGGTTCCGGCATGCGGGAGAATGGGTCACGTGACTCGGATCGTGATCATCGGTGGCGGACCCGGCGGATACGAGGCGGCCCTGGTGGCCGCCCAGCTCGGCGCGGAGGTGACCGTCGTCGACCGCGACGGTCTGGGTGGATCGGCGGTGCTCACGGACTGCGTGCCGTCCAAGACGCTGATCGCCACGGCCGAGGTGATGACCACCTTCGACAGCTCCTACGAGGAGCTCGGCATCATCGTCGCCGACGACACCCCGCCGCTGGAGCGCGCGGCCCGGGTGGTCGGCGTGGACCTCGGCAAGGTCAACCGACGGGTGAAGCGGTTGGCGATCGCGCAGTCCCACGACATCACCCAGGCCGTCACCCGGGCCGGGGTCACCGTGCTGCGCGGCCGCGGCCGGCTGGGCGCCGGCGGCCAGGGGGCGGACGGCTCCCGCGAGGTCCTGGTCGACCGCGAGGACGGCAGCACGGAGTCCGTGCGCGCCGACGCCGTGCTGATCGCCACCGGGGTGCGCCCGCGCGAGCTGCCCGAGGCGCAGCCGGACGGCGAGCGGATCCTCAGCTGGACGCAGGTCTACGACCTGGAGGAGCTGCCGCAGGAGCTGATCGTGGTCGGTTCCGGTGTCACCGGCGCCGAGTTCGCCGGTGCCTACCAGGCGCTCGGCTCCCGGGTCACCCTGGTCTCCTCCCGCGACCGGGTGCTGCCCGGTGAGGACCCGGACGCCGCCGAGGTGCTTGAGGAGGTCTTCCGCCGGCGCGGCATGAACGTGATGAGCCGCTCCCGTGCGGAGACCGCCAAGCGCGTCGGCGACCAGGTCGAGGTGACGCTGGCGGACGGCCGGGTGATCACGGGCACGCACTGCCTGATGGCGGTCGGCTCGATCCCCAACACCTCCGACATGGGCCTGGAGGAGGCGGGGGTCAAGCTCAACGACTGGGGTCAGATCGCGGTGGACCGGGTCTCCCGGACCTCGGCCCCGGGCGTGTACGCGGCCGGCGACTGCACCGGCGTCTTCATGCTCGCCTCGGTCGCCGCCATGCAGGGCCGGATCGCGATGTACCACGCGCTCGGCGACGCGGTGCAGCCGCTGAACCTCAAGACGGTGGCCTCCAACGTCTTCACCGACCCGGAGATCGCGACGGTCGGCTACACCGCCGCCGACGTCTCCTGCGGGAAGATGGACGCCGTCGAGGTCAAGCTGCCGCTGCGGGGCAACCCGCGGGCCAAGATGCAGGGCATCCGGGACGGCTTCGTGAAGCTGTTCTGCCGCCCGGGCACCGGCATCGTGGTGGGCGGTGTGGTGGTCTCGCCGCGCGCCAGCGAGCTCATTCACTCGATCTCGCTCGCGGTGGACAACAACTTGACGGTCGAACAGGTGGCCAGCGCGTTCACCGTCTACCCGTCGCTCTCCGGATCCACCGCGGAGGCCGCCCGGCAGCTGCACATCCGCAAGCGGGAGAACTCGGACTCCTGATCCACGCAGTCCAGTTGGGGCGGCCGCCGGTGGTGGCCGCCTCCGCCGTTCCCGGCAGGTCCCACCCGCGCGGTGGAGCGCGTGCGCCGGCGAACAGCGGCGCACATTGTACGGTCGCGCGCTGGGCCGACGTGAGCAATTCCCGTTACCAGCTGCAAACGCCTGAAAGCAGACGGTCATTCAGTTACCGTCGGTTCTGTGTTTGCAGCAGAACGTCGCCAGTTGATCCTTGAGATGGTGCGCGCCAACGGAGCGGTCTCGCTCCGGGAACTGGCCCGCGTCGTCCAGACCTCCGAAGTCACCGTCCGCCGGGACGTCCGGGCGCTGGAGGCCGAAGGGCTGCTCGACCGCCGGCACGGCGGCGCGGTGCTCCCCGGCGGCTTCAGCCGGGAGCCCGGCTATCCGCAGAAGACCCATCTCGCCGCCGCCGAGAAGAGCGCCATCGCCGACCTGGCCGCGGGCCTGGTCGAGGAGGGCGACGCGGTGGTGGTCGGCGCGGGCACCACCACGCAGGAACTGGCCCGCCGGCTGGCCCGGGTGCCGGGCCTGACGGTGGTCACCAACTCCCTGCTGGTCGCCCAGGCGCTCGCGCACGCCAACCGGGTGGAGGTGGTGATGACCGGTGGCACCCTGCGGGGCTCTAACTACGCCCTCGTGGGCAGTGGGGCCGAGCAGTCCCTGCACGGGCTGCGGGTCTCCAAGGCCTTCATCTCCGGCAGCGGCCTGACCGCCGAGCGCGGCCTGTCCACCACCAACATGCTCTCCGCCAGCGTCGACCGCGCCCTGGTCCAGGCCGCCGCCGAGGTGATCGTGCTGGCGGACCACACCAAGCTCGGCTCGGACACCATGTTCCAGACGGTGCCGACCGAGGCGATCACGCACCTGGTGACGGACGAGCAGTCCGCCGCCGAGGACGCGACCGCCTGCGAGCTGAGCGCGCTGGCCGACTGCGGGGTGCGGATCTCGGTCGCCCCGACCGGGCTGCCGGCCGATTCGACGGTCCACGGTGGCCAGGACCGCCACCAGTCGCTGCCCGGCCCCGCCGTGCCGCGCCGGGTCGCCCCGCCGCCAGGCGGAGCCCCTCTGCCGGGCCAGCGGCGGCCCGGGGCGCACAGCGGACCGCCGGGTCAGCTGCCCACCCGGCTCGCCGAGCTGGGCGGCCCCAGGGTCCGCTGAGGACCCCGGGTGTCGCCGCGCCCCCGGGCCCGCCCGGGGGCGACCCGGGGCGGGCACCGGTGGGCGGGCACCGGTCGGCGGCTCAGGAGCCGCTCGCGGCCTCCGCGGCCAGCTCGCGGCCGGCCCGGCGGCGCTGCACGATCGGCGCGGCGGCCAGCACGATCGCCGCCGCGACCAGGGACAGGTACATCTGCTTGCGGCCGTCCTCGGTGGTGAACATGTAGACCATCACGAAGCCGATCAGGCCGATGGTGGCCCAGGTCAGGTACGGGTAGAGCCACATCCGCACGGTCAGCCGCTCCGGCGACTCACGCTCGATGATCTTCCGCATCCGCAGCTGGGACAGGCAGATCACGACCCAGACGAACAGCGCGACCGCGCCCGAGGAGTTCAGCAGGAACTGGAACACGGTGTTCGGCGAGGTGTAGTTGAAGAACACCGCGACGAAGCCGAAGACCACCGACGCCAGGGTCGCCGTGGTCGGCACGCCCCGGCTGCTGACCTTGGCGAACGCGGCGGGCGCGTCGCCCCGGCGGCCGAGCGAGAAGGCCATCCGGGAGGCCGTGTACAGGCCGGAGTTGAGGCAGGACAGCACGGCGGTCAGGACGATGACGTCCATCACCCGGCCCGCGCCGGGGATGCCGACGTGCTCCAGCACCGCCACGTACGGGCTGCCCTTGACGGCGGCCGAGTCCCAGGGCAGCAGGGTGACCACGATGGCGATCGAGCCCAGGTAGAAGATCCCGATCCGCCAGATGACGCTGTTGGTGGCCTTGCTGACGGCCTTCTCCGGGTCGGCGGACTCGCCGGCGGCCAGGGTGACGATCTCGCTGCCCATGAAGGCGAAGACCACGGTCAGCATGCCGGTGAAGACCGCGCCGACGCCGTGCGGCAGGAAGCCGCCGTTGTGGCCGACCAGGTTGGTGGTGCCGACCGCGTGCGTACCGGGCAGCAGGCCGAACACGGCCAGCGTGCCGATCACGATGAAGGCCGCGATGGCCACCACCTTGATGCCGGCGAACCAGAACTCGAACTCGCCGTACGAGGCGACCGAGAAGAGGTTGGTCGCGGTGAGCACGGCCATCACCAGCAGGGCGAAGGCCCACTGCGGGACGCCGGGCATCCAGCCGTTGAGGATCTTGGCGCCGGCGGTGGCCTCCACGGCCAGCACGACGACCCAGAAGAACCAGTACAGCCAGCCGATCGAGAAGCCGGCCCAGCGGCCCAGCGCCCGGTCCGCGTACGCGGAGAAGGAGCCGCTCTGCGGGTCTGCGGCGGCCATCTCGCCGAGCATCCGCATCACCATGACGACCAGCACGCCGGCCAGGGCGTAGGAGAGCAGGATGCCGGGGCCGGTCGAGGCGATGCCGGCGCCGGAGCCGACGAACAGGCCGGCGCCGATGACGCCGCCGATGGCGATCATCGACAGGTGGCGGTTCTTGAGTCCGGCCTGGAGGTTGCCGCCGGGGTTGCCGTCGGTGGCCTCGGGGCCGGTCCTGGTGCGCTGGGTGGTGTCCGCGCTCATAGGAGGTAGTGCCTTCCCCGCGTGAGGCCGGACCCTCGGCCACTGCTGCCGGAGGGATGTGGGGACGGAATCACGCGATCCGGGCAAACTAGCGGCTACGTCCGGGTATCGGAATCCCCATCACCGAATACCGACGAGTACCCCGCACTCGTCACACCGTCGAGTCACTGTCGTGACCTCGTCATCGACTGTCAGAACCCCGCGCCCCGGCGGTGCCCGGAACGCGGACCGGCCCGCGCACCCCCACAGGGGCGCACGGGCCGGTGCACGGCACTGACCGGGGGTCAGTCCTTGATCTCGCAGAGCGCGGCGCCGCTGCTGACGCTGGCGCCCACCTCGGCCTTGAGGCCGACGACGGTGCCGGCCTTGTGCGCGTTGAGCGGCTGCTCCATCTTCATCGCCTCCAGGACGACGATCAGCTCGCCCTCGGCGACCGTCTGGCCCTCCGTCACGGCGACCTTGACGATGGTGCCCTGCATCGGCGAGGCCAGGGTGTCACCGCTGACCGCCGAGCCGGCCTTCTTGGCACCGGCGCGGCGCTTGGTCTTCGCCGCGGCACCGCCCGCCGCCGGAGCGGCGGAGACGCCCAGCGAGGAGGGCAGCGAGACCTCGATCCGCTTGCCGCCGACCTCGACCACCACGGTCTCCCGCTGGTCCGCCTCCTCGGCCTCCCCGCCCGCGCCGGTGAAGGCCGGGATGGTGTTGGCGAAGTCGGTCTCGATCCAGCGGGTGTAGACCGTGAACGCCTCGTCGCTGCCGTGCACCTCGGGCGCGAACGCCGGGTCGGTGACGACCGCCTGGTGGAACGGGATGGCGGTGGCCATGCCCTCCACCTTGAACTCCGCCAGGGCGCGGGCGGAACGCTCCAGCGCCTGCTTGCGGGTGGCGCCGGTGACGATCAGCTTGGCCAGCAGCGAGTCCCAGGCCGGGCCGATGACCGAGCCGGTCTCCACGCCTGCGTCCAGCCGGACGCCCGGGCCGGTCGGCGGGGCGAACAGCGTCACGGTGCCGGGGGCCGGCAGGAAGTTGCGGCCCGGGTCCTCGCCGTTGATCCGGAACTCGATCGAGTGACCGCGGATCTCCGGGTCGTCGTAGCCGAGCTCCTCGCCGTCCGCGATCCGGAACATCTCGCGGACCAGGTCGATGCCGGTGACCTCCTCGGAGACCGGGTGCTCGACCTGCAGGCGGGTGTTGACCTCCAGGAACGAGATCAGCCCGTCCTGGGAGACCAGGAACTCGCAGGTGCCGGCGCCGACGTAGCCGGCCTCGCGCAGGATCGCCTTGGACGCGCGGTACAGCTCGGCGTTCTGCTCGGCGGTGAGGAACGGCGCGGGGGCCTCCTCGACCAGCTTCTGGTGGCGCCGCTGGAGCGAGCAGTCACGGGTCGAGACGATCACCACGTTGCCGTGCTGGTCGGCCAGGCACTGGGTCTCGACGTGCCGCGGGTTGTCCAGGTACTGCTCGACGAAGCACTCGCCGCGGCCGAAGGCGGCGACCGCCTCGCGGACCGCCGACTCGAACAGCTCCGGGATCTCCTCCAGGGTGCGGGCGACCTTCAGGCCGCGGCCGCCACCGCCGAAGGCCGCCTTGATGGCGACCGGCAGGCCGTGCTCCCGGGCGAACTCGACGACCTCGTCGGCGCCGCCGACCGGCTCCGGGGTGCCCGCGACCAGCGGCGCGCCGGCCCGCTGGGCCACGTGCCGGGCGGTGACCTTGTCACCGAGGTCGCGGATGGCCTGCGGCGGCGGGCCGATCCAGGTGAGGCCGGCGTCGAGGACGGCCTGGGCGAACTCGGCGTTCTCGGACAGGAAGCCGTAGCCCGGGTGGACGGCGTCCGCCCCCGAGTCCGCGGCCGCCTTGAGGACCTTGGCGATGTCCAGGTAGCTGGTGGCCGGGGTGTCGCCGCCGAGCGCGTAGGCCTCGTCGGCCGCGCGGACGTGCAGCGCGTCCCGGTCCGGCTCGGCGTACACGGCGACGCTGGCGATACCGGAGTCCCGGCAGGCCCGGGCGACCCGGACGGCGATTTCTCCGCGGTTGGCGATGAGCACCTTGCGCACTGTGGCTCCCTTCTTGAACCTCGTTGAGTCTAGGGATTGCATGGTCGTACCGGCGAGTAGCCCCAGGTGGTGAGCTAGCCCACGCGGAGCGTGACGCGGTTCCGTGATCATCTGCTCACGGAACGGGACACCTCGCTGGTGGCGACGTTACGCGGGCCCGTAGAGCATGGCCCGCGGGCGGCTGGAGCCGCGCGGTGGCGGATGTGGTCTTGGCCACATGAGGGTGGGTCAGGCGGCCACCGGGGTCGTCCGGGTGGTCGCGTCCGCGGTGACGTCCGCGGCCAGCTCGACCACGTCCGGGCCGTACGCCCGGGCGTTGACCACGCGCAGGACGAGTGCGAAGGTGCCGTCCTTGCCGTGGCGGCGGGCCAGGGCGCGGTGGTTGGCCACCAGGTGGCGCACCGCCGCGTGGTTGGAGGTCGCGGTCTGGCCGGCTATCAGGAACACCGGGCGGCTGCCGGGCTGTGGGTGCAGCCGGGCCAGCAGGACGTACGTCTGCCCGCCGGGCGCCGCGTCCGGGTGTACGAAGGCGAACTCGTGGTCCCCCACCTTGATGGTGGTGTCGCCGAACGGGCCGTCCGGGTCCTGCACCGCGAAGTCGACACCGGGCAGCCAGGAGGCCAGGTGGGCCGCGGTGCGGTCGTTGCTGGCCGGGCCGCCGAGGCAGAACTCCGACTTGCCGCCGAGCCCCTGCCGGACCTGGTCGTGCGCCACGATCTCGGCCCGCGCGCCGCACTCCTTGACCAGCGCGGACAGCTCCATCAGGGCGTACACGTCGTTGCGCGACACGCTCTTGGAGCTCTGCGAGGCGGCGTGGTGATTGACCACCAGCAGGCACTCGGTGCCGCCGGGCATCCCGAAGAACTCCCGCACCCGGCCGAGCCGGCGCCGGCGCCGCACGCTCTGCGCGAGCCAGCCGAGGCCGGCGCTGATGGCGCTGGCGACCAGGCCGAGCACCACGTTCAGCACGCTGTCCGTCATTCCTGCGCCTCCTTCCCGTCCACGGCTGCGCCAGCCTAGCGGCGCGGGCGGCCCCGGGTCGGTGGGTCACTGCGACAGATGTACGGGGCCGGTTCTGTCCGTATCCGCAACGGGAAACCGGACGGGTGTGCTCCGGACGGCTCGTGCCCCAACCGTAATGGTCCAGACCATTGACGCTCCATCGCCCCGCTCCCTAGCCTGCACGGCACGGCCCGCCGGGGTGCGGGCAGCGGATTCAACGGGTTCAGCGGATTCACGGGGGAACCATGAAGCGCCTCACCACGTCCGCGGCCGGCCTGGCGGCGGCCGTCCTGCTGCTCGCGGGCTGCGGCTCCCCGGGCGGCTCCGGCGGCTCCGGCGGCGCGGTGGGCGCGCCCTCGGCCGGAGCCTCGCCGGTCACCTACGGGTGCCTGACGAAGGAGCAGGGCGCCAAGGGCGCGGTGACCATCCCGAGCGGGGTCGGCGGCGTGGACGCCTACTACCGGGACTCCGACGCCGGCGGCGCCCGGGTGGCGATCGTGCTCTCGCACCAGAACGGCGGCAGCCTCTGCGACTGGGTGCCCTACCTGGACGGCTTCACCGGGGCCGGCTACGCCGTCCTGCCCTTCACCGCCAACGGGGACGTCGCGACCGGCATCGAGTCCGCCGCCGGCTACCTGAAGTCCCGGGGGATCACCGGGCTGGTCCTGATCGGCGCGTCCAAGGGCGGCACCGGCTCGCTGGTGGCCGCCGCGCTGCCCGGCCCGCTGCCGGTGGCCGCGGTGGTGTCGCTGAGCGGCCCGGAGTCCTTCGGGGCCGACAACGCGGCCACCGCCGTGAAACGGCTGACGGTGCCCGTGCTGTTCGCCGTCGAGGAGCACGACGGCACCTTCGCCGCCGACGCGAGGAGCCTGCACGCGGCGGCGGCCCCGGCCGACAAGCAGCTCCGGATCTACCCCGGCGCGAACCACGGCGCACAGGTGCTCAGGGACGGCGCGTTGCCCGACGTGCAGGCCTTCCTGGCCACCTATGCGCCCCCCCGCGGGCCGACCGAAGGGCTGACCGCGGCGGGCGTGAAGGGCTGACCGCGGGCTGACCTGCGGGCCGGCCGGGTGGGTGGGTCAGACCCAGAGGTCGGTGATCCGGACGTCCAGCTCCGCGAGCAGGCGCCGCAGCAGCGGCAGCGACAGGCCGATCACGTTGCCGGGGTCGCCGTCGATGCCCTCGACGAACGGCGCGGAGCGGCCGCCCAGGGTGAACGCCCCCGCCACGTGCAGCGGTTCGCCGCTCGCGATGTAGGCGGCGACCTCCGCGTCGTCGGGGCTGCCGAAGCGCACGGTGGTCGAGGCGGTGGCCGAGGCCTGCCGGCCGGTGGCGGTGTCGATCACGCAGTGGCCGGTCTGCAGCACGCCCGAGCGGCCGCGCATCGACTGCCAGCGCTGCAGCGCCTCGGCGGCGTCGGCGGGCTTGCCGAGGGCCAGGCCGTCCAGCTCCAGCACGGAGTCGCAGCCGATCACCAGCTCGCCGCCGGTCAGGCCGGTGGCCACCGCCTTGGCCTTCGCCTCGGCCAGGACCAGCGCGAGTTCGGCCGGGGTCGGGGCGCTCAGGGCGTCCTCGTCGACGCCGCTCACCACGACCTGCGGGTCGAGGCCCGCCTGGCGCAGCAGCCCGAGGCGGGCGGGGGAGGCGGAGGCGAGTACCAGCGTGCGGCGATCGGTCATGCGGTCAGCCTAGGGGGTCGCGGGGTCGCCGCGGGCGCCCGGTCAGAGCATCAGCAGCAGGGCCGCGAGGACGGTGACGACGGCGAGCAGCAGGCCGGCCCGGTGCAGCATCCGCTGCACTCGGCGGGCTTCGGGCGAGGGCTCGTCGCCGGGGTCTGACCAGAGCACATCATCAGCTTGCGCCGCGGCCCGACGGGTCGCCTGAGTACCCGTACTCAGTTCGCGGGGGTTCTTCGTACACGTCGGGGCGGGGCGCCTCACCTGGTGTGCCGTCGGTGTGACTTTTTGTCACGGACGTGTGAATTCCCCGGCCGCAGGATTGCGGGCTCCACTTAGCTTAGGCAAACCTAAGTGTGCCCTGGTTCATCCCCCGAGCGAGGAGTCCCCCCATGCCCTTCGTCCCGCGCGAGGCCGTCGAGACCGTCCGGCCGCACGTCCTCGGCCTGTTCAGAATCGTGGTCGGCCTGCTCTTCGTCTGCCACGGTGCGGCGAAGCTGTTCGGCGTGCTGGGCGGTGTCGGTGACGGGGCCACGGTCGACACCTGGGCCTGGCCGGGCTTCTACGCCGGGCTGATCGAGCTGGTCGCGGGCAGCCTGGTGCTGGTCGGGCTCGGCACCCGGACGGCCGCCCTGCTGTGCTCCGGTTCGATGGCGTTCGCCTACTTCGACGTCCACCAGGAGCAGGCGCTGTGGCCGATCGAGAACGGCGGTGAGACCGCCGCGCTGTACTCCTGGGTCTTCCTGCTGATCGCCTTCGCCGGCCCCGGCAGCTTCGCGCTGGGCTCCCTGCTGGGCCCGGTGCTCAGGCGCCGGAACGCGCCGGCCGTGGCGGCCGAGGAGCCGGCCACCGCGGCCGTCTGAGCCCGCAGCGGCCGAAGGACCCCGGCTCGGGGGCCCTTCGGCGCGGCGGTACGCGGGTGGGCGCGCCGGTCAGCGGGCCCACCCGGAGGTGCGCCAGGCGTGCGCGCCCGGCCGCAGGGCAGGGCGCAGGCGCCGGGCGTTGTCGTTCCACGGGGAGGCCGGGCCGCCCGCCGTGCGGGCCGCCTCGGCGGCGGCCTGCGCGGCGGCGGCCCGGGCTGAGACCACCGCCAGGACGGTGGCCAGCTCCTCGGGGGTCGGCTGCCCGTGCAGCACATGGATCGGGGGCATGGGTCCATCCTCTCCCTTCGGGGCCTACAGCGGAATGTTGCCGTGCTTCTTGGGCGGCAGCGTCTCGCGCTTGCCGCGCAGGGCGCGCAGCCCGCGCACGATGTGCCGGCGGGTCTCGCTGGGGGCGATCACCGCGTCCACGTAGCCGCGCTCGGCGGCCAGGTACGGGTTGAGCAGGGTGTCCTCGTACGAGGCGAGCAGCTCGGCCCGCTTGGCCTCGACGTCCTCCGCGGCGGCGATCTCGCGCCGGTGCAGGATGTTGACGGCGCCCTGGGCGCCCATCACGGCGATCTGCGCCGTCGGCCAGGCGAGGTTGAGGTCTGCGCCCAGGTGCTTGGAGCCCATCACGTCGTAGGCGCCGCCGAAGGCCTTGCGGGTGATCACGGTGATCAGCGGCACGGTGGCCTCGGCGTAGGCGTAGATCAGCTTGGCGCCGCGCCGGATGATGCCGTCCCACTCCTGGCCGGTGCCGGGCAGGAAGCCGGGCACGTCGACGAAGGTCAGCACCGGGATGTTGAAGGCGTCGCAGGTGCGCACGAAGCGGGCGGCCTTCTCGCTGGCCGCGATGTCCAGGCAGCCGGCCAGGTTCATCGGCTGGTTGCCGACGATGCCCACGGGGTGGCCCTCGACCCGGGCGAAGCCGGTCAGGATGTTGCCCGCGTACAGCCCCTGGACCTCCAGGAACTCGCCGTCGTCGACGATGTGCTCGATCACGGTGTGCATGTCGTACGGCTGGTTGGCCGAGTCGGGCACCAGGGTGTCGAGCGCCAGGTCCTCGTCGCTGAGCGAGAGGTCGGCCTGCTCGGGGACGACCGGCGGGTCGGAGAGGTTGTTGGAGGGCAGGTACGACAGCAGGTTCTTGACGTACTCGATGGCCTCCTTCTCGTCCGCGGCCAGGTAGTGGGCGTTGCCCGACTTGGTGTTGTGGGTGCGGGCGCCGCCCAGCTCCTCCATGCCGACGTCCTCGCCGGTGACCGTCTTGATCACGTCGGGGCCGGTGATGAACATGTGGGAGGTCTGGTCGGCCATCACCACGAAGTCGGTGACGGCGGGGGAGTACACCGCGCCGCCCGCGCAGGGGCCCATGATCAGCGAGATCTGCGGGATGACCCCGGAGGCGTGCACGTTGCGGCGGAAGATCTCGCCGTACAGGCCGAGCGAGACGACGCCCTCCTGGATCCGGGCGCCGCCGGAGTCGTTGATGCCGATCATCGGGCAGCCGGTCTTCAGCGCGAAGTCCATCACCTTGACGATCTTCTCGCCGAAGACCTCGCCCAGCGAGCCGCCGAAGACCGTGAAGTCCTGGGCGAAGACCGCCACCTGGCGACCGTCGACGGTGCCGTACCCGGTCACCACGCCGTCGCCGTACGGGCGGTTCTTCTCCTGCCCGAAGTTGGTCGAGCGGTGCCGCGCGAACTCGTCGAACTCCACGAAGGAGTCCTCGTCCAGCAGCTCGACGATCCGCTCACGGGCCGTCAGCTTGCCCTTGGCGTGCTGCTTCTCGACGGCCGCGGCGGAGCCTGAGTGCACCGCCTCGTCCAGCCTGCGCCGCAGGTCCGCCAGCTTGCCGGCGGTGGTGTGCGGGTCGTACGGGGCCTCGGTCATCCGGTGGCTCTCCCTGGTCCATGGGCCGCGGCCTGACGCAGGGGTGGGTTCCGGGCAGGGCGGCGCTGCGAACTACCGTTGAGTAGCGTAGCCAGCGCCGGGCCGATCCGGTTATGGCAGGCGACACAGTGTGTCCGGTGGCGTTCTGCGCGATGATGGGGCGGCTTACGGCCGGAGGCCGGTCGGTGGACGCCGGGCGGCCGGCCACGGACGGGACCGGACGGGCCCGGGCCGCCCCCGACGCGCGGCCCGCGTCCTCGGCGCCAGGTTGACACTCCGTCGGTACGCTGGCCCGGTGACCGAGCCCACTCCTCCCCGCCGCAGCGGACTGCGTGGCTTCGGCCACGACGGACCCTCCCCCTGGACCGACCTCGACCGCCCCCCGCTGGACGCCGCCGTCCTGCGCCGCGACCTCGTCCTGCCGGGCGGGCTGTGGACCGCCCTCGACGTGGTGACCGACACCGGTTCCACCAACTCCGACCTGGCCGCCCGGGCAAAGGAGGGGGCACCCGAGGGCACCGTGCTGATCGCCGAGGAGCAGACCGCCGGCCGCGGCCGGCTGGACCGGCGGTGGACGGCGCCCGCCCGGTCCGGCCTCTTCCTGTCCGTGCTGCTCAGGCCCACCGGGGTGCCGGTCGAGCGGTACGGCTGGCTGCCCGTCCTCACCGGGGTCGCCGCCGCCACCGTCCTCGCCCGGGTGGGCGAGGTGGAGACCGGCCTGAAGTGGCCGAACGACCTGCTGGTCACCGTCGACGGCGTCGAACGCAAGGTCGGCGGCATCCTCACCGAGCTCGCCGACGGCGCGGTGGTGGTCGGCCTCGGCGTCAACGTCTCGCTGCGCGAGTCCGAGCTGCCGGTGCCCGCGGCCACCTCGCTGGCCCTGGCCGGCGCCGCCGTCACCGACCGGCAGACCCTGCTGCGGGCCCTGCTGCGCGAGCTCGCCGAGCTGTACGCCGCCTGGGTGGCCGCGGCCGGCGACCCGCACGCCAGCGGCCTGCTGCCGGCCTACACCGAACGTTGCACCACCCTGGGCCGGCCCGTCCTGGTGCAGCTGCCGGGCGAGCGTGAACTGCACGGCGAGGCGGTGGCCGTGGACGGTGACGGCCGGCTGGTGGTGCGCACGCCCGACGGCGAGCGCCACTCCGTCGCCGCGGGTGACGTGGTGCACGTGCGCCCCGAGCCGTCCTGACCGGCTGACCAGAGCCGATGGGCGCCCCGGCCCGGCCCGCGGCCGGGCCGTCGGCACAGCTCAGGAGACATGCCCTGCATTTCCGTGCGACCATTCCACCTGGCAGCGGTGTGAGGCGCGCCACTACCCGCGCGGTGGTCGTGCGCCCTTGGACAGGCAGGACATGAGGCAAGTGCGGCGACCGCACGGGGACGGATCGGTGGCAGAGGCGAGCGGCGGCGGTGGCGGCCAGCAGGACGACGACGACCCGACGGTCGCCCTCGACCTGGAGCGGCTGATCCTGGACGCGCCCCGCCGTTACACCCCGTACCAGGCGGCCCGCGCCGCCGACGTGCCGATGGAGCTGGCCACCCGCTTCTGGCGGGCGATGGGCTTCCCGGACATCGGCCAGTCCCGGGCGCTCACCGACAACGACGTGATCGCGCTGCGCCGGCTGGCCGGACTCGTCGAGTCCGGGCTGCTCAGCGAGCCGATGGCGATCCAGGTCGCCCGGTCGACCGGCCAGACCACGGCCCGGCTGGCCGGCTGGCAGATGGACACCTTCCTGGAGAACCTCACCCAGGCCGTCGAACCCGGCATGACCCGGGCCGACGTCGCGTACCCCCTGGTCGAGTTGCTGCTGCCGGAGCTGGAGCAGTTCCTGGTGTACGTCTGGCGCCGCCAGCTCGCGGCCGTCACCGGCCGGGTGGTGCAGGCCGCCGAGGACACCGAGATCACCAGCGGACGCCTCGCCGTGGGCTTCGCCGACCTGGTCGGCTTCACCCGCCTCTCCCGCCGGCTGGAGGAGGAGGAGCTCGGCGAGCTGGTGGAGACGTTCGAGAACACCTGCTCCGACCTGATCGCCGGTCAGGGCGGCCGGGTCATCAAGACCCTGGGCGACGAGATCCTCTACGTCTCCGAGGACCCCGCCACCGCCGCCGAGATCGCGCTCAGCCTGGTCGAGACGCTCGCCAAGGAGGACACCATGCCCGCGCTGCGGGTGGGGATGGCCTTCGGCACCGTCACCTCCCGGATGGGCGACGTCTTCGGAACCACCGTCAACCTGGCCAGCCGGCTCACCTCGATCGCGCCCCGGGACGCGGTGCTGGTCGACGGCGAGCTGGCCGCCGCGCTGGAACTGCTCGGTGCGGTCGCCCCCCCGGCGCCCGACGGCGACCCGGACGAGGGCCCGCACGGCGACGGCGACCACCGCTTCCACCTCCAGCCGATGTGGCGCCGGCCGGTCCGCGGGCTCGGCCTGGTCGAGCCCTGGCTGCTCTCCCGGCCCGGCCGCCTCGGCTAGGTCCTGCCCACGGCTGGGGAGAAGCCGGCCGGCCGGTCGTCAGCCATCCGGCCCCGTCCGGCGGATCTTGCCGGGTTGACCTTGACAAATCGGGCATAGCGTTCTCAAACCGCCATAGGCTTGGTCCAGGTGTGGATCCGCGGCGAGGGATGGGGCGATCCGTGAGTGGCGAGGCGATGATGAGCGACGACGGGTCCGCCGCGGCCTCCACCCCGGACCTGCGGCTGCGGGCGGTGGTCGGACTGGCGCAGGACATGTCCGGCGCGCTCACCCCGCTGGAGGCCGTCCGCGCCGCCGCCGTCCGCGCCACCGACGCGCTCGCCGCCACCATGGCCGCCGTCTCGGTCTGGGACCGCGAGTCGGGCCGGCTGCGGGTGCTGGTCAACCACGGCGAGCTGGCGGCCGGGGAGGAGGAGCTCCCCGAGGACGAGTCCTACCCGGTGCACGACTTCCCGGAGATCGTCACCTACCTGGAGGAGCAGTGGACCACCGGCCGGCTGCCCCGGGCCTGGGTGCAGACCGCCGACGACCACCCCCCGCACAGCGCGTACGCCCACCCCGGCGCCGGTGCATTCTGCCAGGAGCGGGCCGCCGGGCTGCGCCGTCGGGGCCGGGCGTGCTGCCTGGTCGCCCCGATCGTGCTGCACGGCCAGGCCTGGGGCGAGCTGTACCTCGCGCGGGCGGTCGGCCTGCCGGTCTTCACCGATGCCGACACCGACTACGCCACGCTGCTGGCCGCCCAGATCTCGGCCGGCCTGGCCCAGACCGAGCGGGTCGCGGACCTGCGCCGGCTGGCCTTCACCGACGCGCTCACCGGCCTGGCCAACCGCCGTGCGGTCGACGCCCGGTTGGAGAGCGCGCTGAAGGCCCACAACCGGGACAACACCGTGGTCAGCCTGGTGGTCTGCGACGTCAACGGCCTCAAGCGGGTGAACGACCAGCTCGGGCACGAGATGGGCGACCGCCTGCTGGAACGGTTCGCCCACCAGCTCTCGCTCTCCGCCGCGCGGCTCCCCGGCAGCCTGGCCGCCCGGCTCGGCGGCGACGAGTTCTGCCTGCTCGCCGAGGGGCAGAAGGCCGACGAGGTGGTGGCCGTCGCCGAGGACCTGTGCACCAAGGCGCTGGAGCTGACCGAGGGCGAGGGGGTGGCCTGCGGGGTCGCCTCCACCGGTGACTCGATCGGCCCGGTCAGCACCCCGGACCGGCTCTTCCGGCTCGCCGACGCCGCCCAGTACCGGGCCAAGGCGGCCCGCGCCGCCCACCCGGTGGTGGCCGGCCGCAGCCACGGCCCCGGTCTCGCCCCGGACCCGGTGGTCCTGCTCGCCGACGCCGCCGATCCGCACCACCGCGCCGACGGCCGCAAGGCGGGCCCGGGCGCCGGCGCCGGCCGGATGGGCAACCACGACCGCCGCCGCTTCCGGGGAGCGGCGCACAGCGCGGACCCGGGCCAGCTGCTCGCGGCCGTCCTCGCGGCCCTGGACCAGGGCTCCACCCGCCGCAGCAGCCACCCCGCCGACACCCTGGCCCGGCTGACCACCGTCGCCGAGACCTCCGCCCGGCTGCTGAACGCCGTCGGCTGGTGGGTCTCGTACGTCCCGCCGGGCTCCCAGCTGATGCGCACGGCGCAGCACGCCGTCTACCGGATGACCAGCGGGCCCAGCGGGAACAAGGCGCAGACCCAGCGCGCCCAGATCGAGGCCCCGGACGCCGTCTTCGACCTCGGCCACTACCCGACCACCCGGCGGGCGGTGCGCGGCGGGGCGTTCTCGCTGCGGGCCGGCGCGCCCGGCAACGACCCGGCGGAGGAGGCCATGATGGTGGTCAGCGGCTACAAGGGGATGGTCGCGGCGGGGGGCGGGAACCCGGCGGGCGGCTGGTTGGTCGAGCTCTTCGCCGACGAGTCCACCCTGCCGCTCGGCCAGATCACGGCCGCGTTGCGCGCCCTGGTCGCCGTGGCCCTCTCGGGGCCGGCCTCCCCGCCGCCCGGCTGAGGCGCTTCCTGCCGAGCCCCGCCTTGCCGAGGCCTGCCCTGCCGAGTCCCGCCTTGCCGAGCCCCGCCCTGCTGGGTCCCGCCCCGCTCCGGCCCGACCGCCGTGCCGAGGCGCCGCCAAATAGTAGCCATGTACTTAATATCCATGTACCGTATTCGGTATGAGTGAAACCCCGGCGGGCCCCACGCCCGGCTTCCTGGTCTGGCGCCTGTCTACGAAGTGGCGGGTGGCGGTCGACCGCGCCCTCGCCCCGCTGGGGCTGACCCACGCGCAGTACTCGCTGCTGGCCAGCCTGTCCGGGATGGGACGCTCCGGCGCCCGCCCCAGCCAGCGCCGGCTGGCCGACCACACCGGCCTCGAACCGCTGTACGTCTCCAAGCTGGCCCGCGCCCTGGAGGCGGCCGGCCTGGTCGAGCGCAGCCCGGACCCGACCGACACCCGGGCCGTCCAGCTCGCGCTCACGGCCGAGGGGCGGGAGGTCACCGGCCGTGCGATCGCCGTCGTCCACCCGTTGCTCGACCGGCTGCTGGCGCCGCTCGGCGGCCGGGACGGCGCCCGCGCCCGGGTGCTGGTCGACGAGCTGACGGCGCTGCTCGCCGTGCCGCTCGACGCGCCCCCGGACGTGCCGTCCGACGGCAGCCCGACCGACGTTCCGACCGAGGAGTAGCCATGCCCACCGCCCCGACCCTCAACGGCCAGGTCATCGGCCTCGCCCACCACGCCACCCGCGCCCTGCTGGAGACCCGGCTCGCCGCGACCGGCACCACTTCCACCAGTCGGTGGCGCTCAACGCCACGGCGGACCGTGGCGGCGCCGCCGAGCGGGACGCGCTGGTCGCCAGGATGACCGCCACCCTGAAGATCGACGCCGCGGCCGCGCTCGCCGTCCTCGCCGAGCTGACGACCGCCGGGCTGCTGGCGGAGCCGTCCGGCGAGGGCGGCCGGCTCGGGCTCACCGACGCCGGCCGTGCCCGCCACGAGGCGATCAGGGCCGCGGTGGGCGAGCTCACCGCGCGCCTCTACGGCGGCCTGCCGGCCGAGGACCTGGCGGCGGCGGCCCGGGTGCTGACCGCCGTCACCGCCCGGGCCGACGCCGAGCTGGCCGGGTGACCCGGCGCCGTTACACCGTCACAGCTGGGGAACGGGCGGTACCGCACCCCTGTCGCGCGGTGGGCCCGCATGCCACTCTGAGGCCGTCGCAGGGCCACCGGGGCCGGGCGGGAACGAGGTGGGACAGATGAGAACACGTCTGGCGGGGGCACTGCTCGCCCTGGCGCTCGCGGCCGGCGGCGCCACGCTGAGCGCGGGCACGGCCTCGGCCGCACCGCGTACGGCCGCCGTCTCGGCCGTCCAGCAGGCACCCGCGGCGGCGGGCGCTCACGGCGGGCAGTCGCAGGCCCAGGCGCCCGTCGCGCAGAAGGCCGCGAACCGGACGGAGCTGGCCAAGAGCAAGAGCAAGAGCAAGAAGAAGAAGTCCAAGGGCGGCCTGATCGGGCTCGTCGTCGTGGCGATCCTGGTGATCCTCGCCATCGTGCTGGTGGTCTGGCTGGTCCGCCGCAGCGGCCGCCGCTCCTGAGCTCGCCGCTGCTCCCGAGCCGCTTCTGTTCCCGAGCCGCCGGGCCGGCGGCGCCCGGGACGTTTGCGGTCCCGGTTCCCGAGGAAGCCGAGCCGGGGCAGGCCGAGCCCTCGGCCGCGACCCCGGGAGGTTGACGTGATTCGAACACGCTGGGCGGGTCTGGCCCTGACCGCGGCGCTGGCCCTCGGCGGCGGCGCCCTCGCGGCCGGTCCGGCGAGTGCGGCGCCGCCGCACCACGCGGCCGCGCAGTCCGCGCAGGCCGTGCCGGGACGGTCCGGGACGGAACGACCGGGGAACGCCCCGGCCGGCCGGGCGGACGCCCCCGCTCCCGCGAAGGCGTCCGGCACCGAGCTGGCCAAGAGCAAGCTCAAGAAAAAGAAGAAGGGCGGCCTGTTCTCCGGCATCCTCGGCGTCGCCCTGATCGTGCTGGTGCTGCTGATCGCCGTCCCGCTGCTCCTGCTGGCCGTCTGGCTGCTCCGGCGCTCGCGCCGCCGGAGCTGACCGGACCGCACCCGGACCGCCCCCGGGCCGGCGCGGGGCCCGGGCTCAGCCGATCCGGTCGGCGCGGCTGTACACGTTCGCGCCCGGGCCGCGCAGGAAGCCGATCAGGGTCAGGCCGAGCTCCTCGGCCAGGTCCACCGCGAGCGAGGACGGCGCGGAGACGGCGGCCAGCAGCGGTATGCCCGCCAGCGCGGCCTTCTGGGTCAGCTCGAACGAGGCCCGGCCGCTGACCAGCAGCAGATGCCCCGTCAGCGGCAGCCGCCCCTCCCGCAGCGCCCAGCCGATCACCTTGTCGACGGCGTTGTGCCGCCCGACGTCCTCGCGGGCGCAGAGCAGCCGGCCGGACGCGTCGAACAGGCCGGCCGCGTGCAGGCCGCCGGTGGACTCGAAGGTGCGCTGGGCGGCCCGCAGCGTGTCCGGCAGCCCGTACAGGACATCCTGGTGCACCGTCAGGGGGTCCTGGCCGACCGGCCAGTGGCTGTGGGTGCGGACGGCCTCGACGGTGTCCCGTCCACACAGCCCGCAGGCGCTGGTGGTGAGCAGGTTGCGGTGGGCGGAGAGCGGGACGGCGGCGCCGCGCACCGTCGCGTCCACCACGTTGTACGTGTTGGCGCCGTCCGCGTCCGTCCCGGCGCAGTAGCGCAGGGCGGCCAACTGCTCGCCGCGGTGCACCAGGCCCTCGCCGACCAGGAAGCCGGCCACCAGGTCGAAGTCGTGCCCCGGGGTGCGCATGGTCACCGTGAGGGGGTCGCCGCCGAGTCTGATCTCCAGCGGCTCCTCGGCCGCCAAGGCGTCCGGCCGTACGGACTGTTCTGCGCCCCGCAACCGCACCACCCGCCGCCGTACCGTCGCCCGCGCCATCGCCCGACACCTCCGCTCGTGGTCCTGCCCCAGCTTGCGTCACGGCCGGCGCGGGTCGGAAATCCGGGGCCGGATCGAACAGCTGCCGGGTCGCCGGTTGTCATATCCTCATTCACCTGATGTCATTGTGCATATGGATATGCACAGTGCTGTGGCTGCCGATGCGCCCGTGATCCAGGTCGGCAAGGCCGACGTCAGTGCCGAGGACGTGCTCGCCGTCGCGCGCGGCAACGCCCGGGTCGAGATCGGACCCGACGCGCAGGCCGAGATGGCCGCCGCCCGCGCCACGATCGAGGCCCTCGCCGCCGAACCGCGCCCGGTCTACGGCGTGTCGACCGGGTTCGGCGCGCTCGCCGTCCGGCACATCAGTCCCGAGCTCCGCGCCCAGCTGCAGCGCTCGCTGGTCCGCTCGCACGCCGCCGGCATGGGCCCGGCGGTGGAGCGCGAGGTGGTCCGCGCGCTGATGTTCCTGCGGATGAAGACCCTGGCCTCCGGCCGGACCGGTGTGCGCCCGCTGGTCGCCGAGACCATGGCCGCCATCCTCAACGCCGGCATCACCCCGGTCGTCCGCGAGTTCGGCTCGCTCGGCTGCTCCGGCGACCTCGCGCCGCTCTCGCACTGCGCCCTGGTGCTGATGGGCGAGGGTGTCGCGTACGGCCCGGACGGCGCCGAGCACCCGGCCGGCGAGCTGCTCGCCGCTGCCGGCATCGAGCCGGTCGAGCTGCTGGAGAAGGAGGGCCTGGCCCTCATCAACGGCACCGACGGCATGCTCGGCATGCTGGTGATGGCCATCGCCGACCTCTCCCGCCTGTTCACCACCGCCGACATCACCGCCGCGATGAGCCTGGAGGCGCTGCTCGGCACCGACCGGGTGCTCGCCCCTGAGCTGCACTCGGCGATCCGCCCGCACCCGGGCCAGGCGCTCAGCGCCGCCAACATGCTCGCCGTGCTCAAGGGCTCCGGCCTCACCGGCCACCACCAGGACGACGCCCCGCGAGTCCAGGACGCCTACTCGATCCGCTGTGCCCCGCAGGTGGCCGGCGCCGGCCGCGACACCCTCGCGCACGCCCAGCTGGTCGCCTCCCGCGAGCTGGCCGCCTCGGTCGACAACCCGGTCGTGCTGCCCGACGGCCGGGTCGAGTCCAACGGCAACTTCCACGGCGCCCCGGTCGCGTACGTGCTGGACTTCCTCGCCATCGCCACCGCCGACCTGGCCTCGGTCTCCGAGCGCCGCACCGACCGGCTGCTCGACAAGGCCCGCTCGCACGGCCTGCCGGCCTTCCTCGCCGACGACCCGGGCGTGGACTCCGGCCTGATGATCGCCCAGTACACCCAGGCCGCCCTGGTCAGCGAGAACAAGCGGCTCGCCGTCCCGGCCTCGGTCGACTCGATCCCGTCCTCCGCGATGCAGGAGGACCACGTGTCGATGGGCTGGTCGGCGGCGCGCAAGCTGCGGCTGGCCGTGGACAACCTCGCCCGGGTGCTGGCCGTCGAGCTGCTGGCCTCGGCCCGCGCGCTGGAGATCCGGGCGGACGGCGGCAGCGGCCCGCTCGCGCCCGCCACCGCCGCCGCGATCGCCGCCGCCCGCGGGGCCGGCGTGCAGGGCCCCGGCCGGGACCGCTTCCTGTCGCCCGACCTGGAGGCCGCGCACGTGCTGGTCGCCTCCGGCGAGCTGGTGGCCGCGGTCGAGAAGGTCACCGGCCCGCTGGCCTGATGACCGCGGGCCCCGGAGCGGGTGCGGCCGTCAGGTCCACTCGCTCCGGGCGCCGCGGGACGGTTCCCGTTCCCGGCGGCGGTCGCCCAGGGCGGACGCGACGTTGACCCCGACGATCCCGACCCAGCAGACGATCAGGCCGGTGGGCCCGGCGCTCTCGGACGCGATGGCGGTCAGCGGGATGCCCATCACCAGCGAGACGATGCTCAGCGCCATCCGGGAGCCGCGCCCCCGGATGGCGTTCGGGCCCCCGCCCGCACGGTCGAGCCGGTCGGCGACCCGCTGCTCGACCCGGGCGTCCAGCCGGGAGTCGATCCGGGCCAGGAAGGAGTCGACGATCTCCGACTCGTACTCGCGGCCCAGCTCCTTGCGGGTCTGCACGGCGGCGTCGAGGTCGCGGCGCAGCTCGTCCTGGGAAGTGTCCATGGACTCGATGATCGAGGGCCGGGTGGACGCGGGACCACCCGGGGCGCGGGATCTCGGGGGCGGTTCAGGGAGAAATCAGGGTCACCCCGAGAATCGGACCGTCCCGAACTCCGAAACACCATTGCCCACCTGCCGGGACTGCGCCACAGTCGTCCCAGCCGCCGCGGCCAGCGGTGGACGCCCAACCCGAGCTCGGAGGTACCGCTGATGACAGCCCCGGAGGAGAACGGCGCCGTGGGGCCGTCCGCCCGCCTGCTCCAGCTCTTCGAGGGCCACCGGCTGACGCCGACGCAGCGCCGGATCGCCCACTCCCTGGTCCGGCACGCCAACGAGGCGCCGTTCCTGTCCAGCGTCGAGGTCGCCGAGCTGGCCGGCGTCAGCCAGCCCTCGGTCACCCGCTTCGCGGTCGCCCTCGGCTACGACGGCTACCCGGCGCTGCGCAAGCAGCTGCGCGAGCTCGGCGCGGGCGAACCCGCCGCGCCCGAGACCCCGGCCGACGCCGTCCGCAACGAGCACCAGCAGGCCGTCCTGGCCGAGATCGAGCACCTGCGGCACCTGGCCGCGCTGCTCGCGGACCCGGAGCCGATCGTCCGCGCGGCCCGCCTGCTGGCGGCCTCCCGGCCGCTGCCGGTGCTCGGTCTTCGGGCGGCCTCCGCGCAGGCCCGCGGCTTCGCCTACTTCGCCGCCAAGGTGCACCCCGACATCCGGCTGCTCGACGAGGGCGGTTCGATGCTGGCGGACCGGATCGAGCAGGCCGCCTTCGCCGGCGCGTCCGCCCTGCTGTGCTTCGCGCTGCCGCGCTACCCGCGCGAGCTGATGGACGCCCTGGTGGTCGCACGGGACTGCGGGCTGACCGTGCTCACCGTCGCCGACAGCGCCTTCGCGCCGGTCGCCAAGCTCTCCGACCTGCTGTTGCCGGTCGCGGTCGGGACCAACCTGGTCTTCGACACCGCCTGCGGGCCGATGATGCTCGGCCGGGTGCTGCTGCAGACCATGTGCGACGAACTCCCGGGCGCGGAGGCCCGGTTGGAGGCGATCGAGCAGTCCGCGGCGGCCCGCGGGCTGTTCCTGGAGTAGGCGCCGCCGGAGCGGGTACCGCCCGCAACGGGCGCGGCCCGGGGGAGCCCGCTTCCGCGATGGGCACAGCTTGGCGTCGACGGGTTGCCCGGCGCCCTCCAGCGGGCATCCCTCCAGCAGGCCCTGGCGCCAGGGCCGGACGGGGGTGTCAGCCATGGGCCCGATCCACCAGATGAGACTGACCGGCCGACTCGCCTCGGGGGCGGACGAGTGGTCCTGCCCGAGCTGCGGCCGCCGCATCTCGCTCAAGCAGCCGCCGGAGCCCGACCTGGTCGTCCTGGAGGCGGGGGACGAGACGGCGGTGCACGTCGGGGTGATCGACCCCGACGCCGCGGCCGGCGCCGCCGAGCGGTACGGGCTCGGCCCGATCCGCGAGATCCCCCGGGCACCCCGGCCGGCCGAGCCGCCGGCCCGGCCCGGCCAGCCCGCCCGGGCCGAGGCCCTCGGTGCGGACGACCGCCGCTGGCTGGCCGAGATCGGCATCGACTGGGACGGCGACGCGGCCGCCTGAGCCCCTTCGCGCGCCCTCTCCCGTCCCGGCGCGCCCCCTGCCCCGCCGCGCCGCCCGCCCGGCCCCGCCGGACCGTCCCCCCGTGCCGCCGCCCTGCCGTTCCCGCGCCGTTCCCGTGCCGGGACGCCGGCGGTGGACCCCGTGCGTCCCCGTGGTGCGACCCGCGTGCCCGTGCCCCCGGCGACGACCGGCGGACCCCCGACGGTGATCGTTGGCGCGATGGTCTGGTGGGCGGGCGGATGATTGGATATATTCAGAGCAACACACATTGAATGAATCCATCCGCAGGGAGGCCGGCAGCATGGTGCAGCAGCAGACGGGCAGTGGTCCGCGCGAGGTCCGCGCGGCGCGCGGGACGAACCTGACCACGCAGGGGTGGCAGCAGGAGGCAGCCCTGCGGATGCTCATGAACAACCTCGACCCCGAGGTGGCCGAGCACCCGTCCAAGCTGGTCGTCTACGGCGGCACCGGCAAGGCGGCCCGCGACTGGCGCTCGTACGACGCCATGGTCCGCACCCTGCAGACCCTGAAGCAGGACGAGACCATGCTGGTCCAGTCCGGCCGCCCGGTCGGCGTGATGCAGACCCACGAGTGGGCGCCGCGGGTGCTGATCGCCAACTCCAACCTGGTGGGCGACTGGGCCAACTGGGAGGAGTTCCGCCGGCTGGAGAGCCTCGGGCTCACCATGTACGGCCAGATGACCGCCGGGTCCTGGATCTACATCGGCACCCAGGGCATCCTCCAGGGCACCTACGAGACCTTCGGCGCCGTCGCGGCCAAGAAGTTCAACAACACCCTCGAAGGCACCATCACCCTCACCGCCGGCCTCGGCGGCATGGGCGGCGCCCAGCCGCTGGCCGTCACCATGAACGGCGGCGTGGCGATCTGCGTCGACTGCGACCCGTCCCGGATCGCCCGCCGGATCGAGCACCGCTACCTGGACGTCGAGGCCAAGAACCTCGACCACGCGCTGGAGCTCGCCACCGCCGCCCGCGACAAGCGGCAGCCGCTCTCCATCGGCCTGCTCGGCAACGCCGCGGAGATCTTCCCGCAGCTGCTCGCGATGGACGCCCCGATCGACATCGTCACCGACCAGACCAGCGCCCACGACCCGCTGAGCTACCTGCCGGTCGGCGTCGACTTCGACGACATGGCCGACTACGCGGCCGCCAAGCCGGCCGAGTTCACCCAGCGCTCGCGCGAGTCGATGGCCAAGCACGTCGAGGCGATGGTCGGCTTCCTGGACAAGGGCGCCGAGGTCTTCGACTACGGCAACTCGATCCGCGGCGAGGCCCAGCTGGCCGGCTACGACCGCGCGTTCGCCTTCCCCGGCTTCGTCCCGGCGTACATCCGCCCGCTTTTCTGCGAGGGCAAGGGCCCGTTCCGCTGGGCGGCCCTGTCCGGCGACGCGCAGGACATCTACAAGACCGACAAGGCCGTGCTCGACCTCTTCCCGGAGAACGAGTCGCTGCACCGCTGGATCAAGATGGCCCAGGAGAAGGTGCACTTCCAGGGCCTGCCGGCGCGGATCTGCTGGCTCGGCTACGGCGAGCGGGACAAGGCCGGCGCGCGCTTCAACGACATGGTCGCCAGCGGTGAGCTGTCCGCCCCGCTGGTGATCGGCCGCGACCACCTGGACTGCGGCTCGGTCGCCTCCCCGTACCGCGAGACCGAGGCCATGCTGGACGGCTCGGACGCGATCGCCGACTGGCCGCTGATCAACGCCATGGTCAACGTCGCCTCCGGCGCGTCCTGGGTCTCCATCCACCACGGCGGCGGCGTCGGCATCGGCCGCTCGATCCACGCCGGCCAGGTCACGGTCGCCGACGGCACCGCGCTCGCGGGCGAGAAGATCCGCCGGGTGCTCACCAACGACCCGGGCATGGGCGTCATCCGGCACGTCGACGCCGGCTACGACCGCGCGGTCGAGGTCGCGGACGAGCGCGGGGTGCGCGTCCCCATGAACGAGCTGTGACCGAGGACTCCTTCCGCCGGATGTGGGCGGAGCTGCTCCCCGTGGGCCGCTCCGCCTCCTCCGGCGGGTACCGCCGCTTCGCCTGGAACACCGCCGACGCCGAGTGCCGGGTCTGGTTCGAGGAGCAGGCCCGCGCCCGCGGCCTGGCCTACGAGCTGGACCGCAACGGCAACCAGTGGGCGTGGCTCGGCGACCCGAGCGCCGGCGGCGCGATCGTCACCGGCTCGCACCTGGACTCCGTCCCCGACGGCGGCGCCTTCGACGGCCCGCTCGGCGTGGTCTCCGCCTTCGCCGCCCTGGACGAACTCCGGGCGCGCGGAGCCGAGTTCGACAAGCCGCTGGCCATCGTCAACTTCGGCGACGAGGAGGGCGCCCGGTTCGGCGTGGCCTGCATCGGCTCCCGGCTCACCGCCGGCGTGCTCTCCAAGGAGTCGGCGTACGCGCTGCGCGACGCCGACGGCGTCCGGCTGCCCGACGCGATGGAGCGGGCCGGCTACGACCCGGCCGCGATCGGCTCGGACCACGAGCGGCTCGCCCGGGTCGGCGCCTACGTCGAACTGCACGTCGAACAGGGCCGCTCCCTGACCGCCGAGCACCCGGTCGGCGTGGCCAGCGCGATCTGGCCGCACGGCCGCTGGCGCTTCGACTTCCACGGTGAGGCCAACCACGCCGGCACCACCCGGATCGAGGACCGCCGGGACCCGATGCTCACCTTCGCGAGCACCGTGCTCTCCGCCCGCGAGAAGGCCGAGCTGGCCGGCGCCCTGGCCACCTTCGGCAAGGTCGCCGTCGAGCCCAACGGCACCAACGCGATCGCCTCGCTGATCCGCGGCTGGCTGGACTCCCGGGCCGCCGACGAGGCGACCCTGACCGAGCTGGTCGAGGAGATCCGGCAGGCCGCCGACGCGCGCGGCACGCACGACGGCGTCCGGGTCGAGCTGACCCGGGAGTCGTACACGCCGGTGGTCGACTTCGACGGCCCGCTGCGCGACCGGCTCGCCAAGGGCCTCGGCGGGGTACCCGTCCTGCCGACCGGTGCGGGACACGACGCCGGAATCCTGGCATCGGCGATCCCGACCGCCATGCTGTTCGTACGTAACCCGAGCGGCGTCTCGCACTCCCCGGCCGAGCACGCCGAGGAGCGCGACTGCCTCGCCGGCGTGGCCGCTCTCGCCGACGTACTGGAGGACCTCGCATGTCAGCAGCGGTGACGTACTGGGCGGAGTACGCCTGGCTGCCGCACGCCAACGGACCGGTCGTCGAGCAGCAGGTGCTGATCACGGTCGGTCCGGGCGGGCGGATCGCCAAGGTCACCCCGGACAGCGGGCCCTGCCCGCCCGGGGCGGTGCGGCTCGGCGGACTGGTCCTCCCCGGCCAGGCCAACGCGCACTCGCACGCCTTCCACCGCGCGCTGCGCGGCACCGTCCAGGTCGGCTCCGGCACCTTCTGGACCTGGCGGGACACCATGTACCGGTTCGCCGGTGCGCTCGACCCGGACAGCTACCTGGCGCTGGCCACCGCGGTCTACGCGGAGATGGCGCTGGCCGGCATCACCGCCGTCGGTGAGTTCCACTACCTGCACCACGCCCCGGGCGGCGGCCGGTACGACGACCCGAACGCGATGGGCGACGCGCTCATCGAGGCGGCGCTGCGGGCCGGCATCCGGATCACCCTGCTGGACACCTGCTACGTCTCGGCCGGCTTCGGCGCCGAGCCGACCAAGCCGCAGCTGCGGTTCAGCGACGGCGACGCGGACGCCTGGGCGGCCCGCGCCGACGCGCTGAAGGCCACCGAGCACGCCCGGATCGGCGCCGCCGTCCACTCCGTGCGGGCCGTCCCGGCCGAGCAGCTGAGCACCGTCGCGCACTGGGCGGCGATGCGCAAGGCACCGCTGCACGTCCACCTCTCCGAGCAGACCGCCGAGAACGACGCCTGCCTCACGGCGCACGGCGTCACCCCGACCCGGCTGCTCGCCGACCACGGCGTGCTCGGCCCGCGCACCTCCGCCGTGCACGCCACCCACCTGAGCGACGACGACATCCGGCTGCTCTCGGACTCCACCACCACCATCTGCATGTGTCCCACCACCGAACGGGACCTCGCGGACGGCATCGGGCCGGCCCGCCGGCTGGCGAGCGCGGGCTGTCCGATCAGCCTGGGCAGCGACAGCCACGCGGTCATCGACCCGTTCGAGGAGGCCCGCGCCCTGGAGCTGGACGAGCGCCTGCGCACCCGCACCCGCGGGCACTGGACGGCCAACGCGCTGCTCAGGGCCGGCACCGAGGACGGCCACGCCTCGCTCGGCTGGCCGGAGGCCGGCCGGATCGAGGCCGGCTCGCTCGCTGACCTCACCGCCGTCGCGCTGGACAGCGTCCGGACGGCCGGGCCCGGGCCCGCGCTGGGCGCGGAGACCGCGGTCTTCGCGGCCTCCGCCGCCGACGTGCGGCACGTGGTGGTCGGCGGCCGGCACATCGTCAAGGACGGCGTGCACCAACTGGTCGCCGACGTTCCGGCCGCCCTGCGTGACTCGATCGACGCCCTGCAGTCATAGACTCCCGGGAGCGGGCCCCACCAGGGCTGATCTGGTGGGGCCCGTTCCCGGGTCCCGAAGTGAAAGGGTCCCCTTGAGCCTCCTGATCACCGACGTCGGCACCCTGGTGACCAACGACCCCGCGCTCGGACAGGGCCCGCTGGGCCTGCTCCAGGACGCCGCCGTGGTCGTCGAGGGCAGCCGGATCGCCTGGGTGGGCCCGGCCGCCGCCGCGCCCGCCGCCGACGAGCGGTTCGACGCCAGGCACCGCGCGCTGCTGCCGGGCTTCGTCGACTCGCACGCCCACCTGGTCTTCGCGGGCGACCGCACCGCCGAGTTCAACGCCCGGATGTCCGGCCAGGCCTACAGTGCCGGCGGCATCCGCACCACGGTCGCCGCCACCCGTGCGGCCACCGACGCGGAACTGGACGCCAACCTGGTCCGCTTCCTGCGCGAGGCCCTGCACCAGGGCACCACCACCGTCGAGTGCAAGTCCGGCTACGGCCTGACCGTCGCCGACGAGGCCCGGGCGCTGCGGATCGCCGCCTCGCACACCCCCGAGACCACCTACCTCGGCGCCCACGTGGTCGCGCCCGAGTTCGCCGACGACCCGGCCGGCTACGTCGACCTGGTCACCGGCGAGATGCTGGACGCCTGCGCGCCGCACGCCCGCTGGGTCGACGTCTTCTGCGAGCGGGGCGCCTTCGACGGCGACCAGGCCCGCGCCGTCCTCACCGCCGGAGCCAAGCGCGGACTGATCCCGCGGGTGCACGCCAACCAGCTCTCGTACGGGCCGGGCGTGCAGCTGGCGGTCGAACTGGGCGCCGCCTCGGCCGACCACTGCACCCACCTCACCGACGAGGACGTCGCCGCGCTGGCCGGCTCGGAGACGGTGGCCACGCTGCTGCCCGGCGCGGAGTTCTCCACCCGCGCCGCCTACCCGAACGCGCGCCGCCTGCTCGACGCGGGCGCCACCGTTGCGCTGTCCACGGACTGCAACCCGGGCTCCAGCTTCACCAGCTCGATGGCCTTCTGCATCGCGGTGGCCGTCCGCGAGATGGGGATGACCCCGGACGAGGCCGTGCACGCCGCCACCGCCGGCGGCGCCAAGGCGCTGCGCCGCAGCGACGTGGGCGTCATCACCCTGGGCGCCCGGGCCGACCTGCTGCTGCTGGAGGCGCCCTCGCACGTCCACCTGGCCTACCGGCCGGGCGTGCCGCTCACCGCCGCCGTCTGGCGGGCGGGCGCGCGGGAGTTCTGACCGGCGTCCGGCCCCTCGGGCCGGGTACGGCGAAGGGCCGGTGTCCGCCTCGGCGGGTACCGGCCCCTCGTCGTGGTGCGTCGCGCGTCGCGCGCGGTGCGTCAGTGCACGTCGCCCATGAGCCTGACGACCTTCCTGCGGTACAGCGCCAGCCCGATGCCGGCGATGATCGCCAGCACGCCCTGGACCGCGAAGTACCAGGTGCTGCCGGTCGCGTCGCCCAGGACCAGCTGGAAGATCGCGGCCACGCAGTCGCCCGCCGTGACGGCGAGGAACCAGACACCCATCATCTGGCTGGCGTACTTGGCCGGGGCCAGCTTGGTGGTGACGGACAGGCCGACCGGGGAGAGCGTGAGCTCACCGACGGTCTGCACCAGGTAGACCAGCGCCAGCCAGAGCGGCGTGACCTTGGTGCCGCCCGCGGCGGCCGCCATCGCCAGCATCATCACCAGGAAGGACGCGCCGACCATCAGCAGGCCGATCGCGAACTTCATCGTGGTGCTGGGGTTCTTGCCCCGGCGGGCCAGGGCCACCCACAGCCAGGCGAAGACCGGGGCCAGCGCCATGATGTAGAGCGGGTTGAGCGACTGGAACCAGCTGGACGGGAAGTCGAAGCCGAACAGCGTGGAGGCGGTGCTGTCGTCCGCGAAGACGCTCAGCGTCGAGCCGGACTGGTCGTAGATCATCCAGAACACGGCGGCCGCGATGAAGAACCAGATGTAGCCGCTCATCTTGGACTGCTCGTCCGAGCTGAGGTCCTTGTCCCGCTTCACCTTGCCGAAGACGAAGACCGGGAGCGCGATGCCCGCGATCGACAGCGGCCAGATCACCCAGTCGATGGTGAAGCTGCCGGTCAGCGCGACGACGGCGTAGAAGACCACGGCCAGCGCCAGCCAGAGGCCGGCCTTGCGGAACACGTCGCGCTTCTCGGCGGCCGAGATCGGCGAGGACACCACGTCGCTGCGGGCGCTCAGGTGACGGGTGCCGAGCAGGAACTGGCCGAGGCCCAGCGCCATGCCGACGCCGGCGAGGGCGAAGCCGAGGTGCCAGTTGACGCTCTGGCCCACGGTGCCGATGACCAGCGGCGCGGCGAAGGCACCGAGGTTGATGCCCATGTAGAAGATCGTGAAGCCACCGTCGCGGCGCGGGTCGTTCGGCCCGTCGTAGAGATGGCCGACCATCGTCGAGATGTTGGCCTTCAGCAGGCCGGAACCGATGGCGATCAGGCCGAGGCCCGCGAAGAAGGACACGGTGGCCGGTACGGCCAGCATGAAGTGTCCGGCCATGATGATCGTGCCGCCGACGGCGACGGTCTTGCGGGCGCCGAGGAAGCGGTCGGCGATCCAGCCGCCGGGCAGGGCCAGCAGGTAGACCATCGCGGTGTAGACGCTGTAGACCGCGGCGGCGACGGCCACCTTCATGCCCAGGCCGCCGTCGGTGGTGGCGGCCGTCATGTAGAGGACCAGCAGGGCGCGCATGCCGTAGTAGCTGAAGCGCTCCCACATCTCGCTCATGAAGAGAGTGGCGAGTCCCCGGGGGTGCCCGAGGAAGGTCTTGCCGCTGGGAGGGGCCGACTGTATGCCGGCATCCAGGGTGGTAGACGCCATGTGTAGGGGTTCCTTGCCTGACTTCGTCCGCCAAGGGGGGTGGAGGCGGACGGGGACCAAACCACTGTACGTGGCGGTATTCCATGACATGGACGGACAAATATGACACGGCGGGTAACGCGCAAGCAAAGTGCAAGAGGCTCTTGGGTGTGAATTCATTGGCCTGAGCGCAAAATGTCCTTTGAAGCGAAGGTAGCACGCGGAAATCTTCGCCGAAGGGGGGCGCCTGACCGAGCCTTCGAAACCATGGCGGCCCCGAGCCGATGATCACGCTCTGTGAACTAGTTCACAGCGCCCGCGCGGCCCCGCCCGCGGTCGTCCCGCTCGCAGGTCATGCGGAGGTCAAGGGGCCGTACGCACCCTGATCAAGGGGCCCGCGGCGGTCTACCATCAGCCCATGACCTGTGTGCTGCTGGCCGAGGACGACCCGGCAATCTCCGAACCGCTGGCCCGCGCCCTGCGCCGGGAGGGCTACGAGGTGCTGGTCCGAGAGGACGGCCCCGCCGCGCTGGGCGCCGGGCTGACCGAGGAGGTCGACCTGATCGTCCTGGACCTGGGCCTGCCCGAGATGGACGGCCTGGAGGTCTGCCGCCGGCTGCGCGCCGACGGCAAGAGCTTCCCGGTCCTGGTGCTCACCGCGCGCGCCGACGAGGTGGACACCGTGGTCGGCCTCGACGCGGGCGCCGACGACTACGTCACCAAGCCGTTCCGGCTCGCCGAACTGCTCGCCCGGGTCCGGGCCCTGCTGCGCCGCGGCAACGTGGACCAGCTCACCACCGGTGCACACGGCGTGAAGATCGACATCGAGTCGCACCGGGCCTGGCTCGGCGAGGAGGAGCTCACCCTCTCCGCCAAGGAGTTCGAACTGCTCCGGGTGCTGGTCCGGGACGCCGGCCGGGTGGTCACCCGCGAGGAGATCATGCGTCAGGTCTGGGACACCACCTGGTGGACCTCGACCAAGACCCTCGACATGCACATCTCCTGGCTGCGCAAGAAGCTCGGCGACGACGCGGCCAACCCGCGCTACATCGCCACCGTCCGCGGTGTGGGCTTCCGCTTCGAGAAGAACTGACAGAGGCCGCCCGGCGTGAAGCGCAGGATGATCAATTCGCTGCTGGGCGTCGTCCTGGTGGTGGTCGCGGTGTTCTGCGTACCGCTGGCACTGATCGAGAAGCAGAGCATCGTCAGTGCGGCCAACGACCGCGTGGACGCGGAGGCCGTCCGGGTGCTCGGCCTGGTCGAGAGCAGGCTGGCCGCGGGGGAGCCGGTGACCGGCGAGAAGTTCGCCGCCCAGGTCACCGAGGGATCCTTCGTCCTGGTCGACATCCCGGGCCAGCCGCTCATCGCGGCCGGACGCCCGGTGAAGGGCCCCACCCTCAGCGCCGCCGAGGTCGGGGCCAGCGGCGAGACGGTCACCGTGATGCAGTCCCGCGAGGAGGTCGACCACGAGATCGGCAACATGCTGCTGCTGCTCGGTGTGGTCGCCCTGCTCGCCGTCCAGGCCGCCGTCGCGCTCGCCGTCTGGCAGGCCAAGCGGCTGGCCCGTCCGCTCACCGACCTCGCCGAGACCGCCGAACGGCTCGGCTCCGGCGACCCGCGCCCGCGCGACCGACGCTACGGCGTCCCCGAGCTCGACCGGATCGCCGAGGTCCTCGACGCCAGCGCCGAACGCATCGCCCGGATGCTCACCGCCGAACGCCGGCTCGCCGCCGACGCCTCCCACCAGCTGCGCACGCCGCTCACCGCGCTCTCCATGCGGCTGGAGGAGATCACCGCGCTCGCCGAGGAACCCGCCACCGTCCGGGAGGAGGCGGCCATCGGCCTCCAGCAGGTCGAACGGCTCACCGACGTGGTGCAGCGCCTGCTCACCAACCAGCGCGACCGCAGCAGCCCGACCGCGGTCGGCTTCCCGCTCGACGAGGTCGTCAAGCAGCAGCTGGAGGAGTGGGGGCCGCCGCTGCGGGACAGCGGTCGGCGGTTGGTCATCGAGGGCATCCGCGGCGCGCACGTCACCGGCACCCCCGGCACCGTCGCCCAGGTGCTGGCCACCCTGATCGAGAACTCCCTGATGCACGGCGCCGGCACCATCACCCTGCGGGTCCGCCGCTCCGGCAGCTCGATCGTCGCCGAGGTCCAGGACGAGGGCCCGGGCGTCCCGGCCGAACTCGGCAACCGGGTCTTCGAACGGGCGGTCAGCGGCCGCAACTCCACCGGCATCGGCCTCGCCGTCGCCCGCGACCTCGCGGAGGCGGACGGCGGCCGGCTGGAACTGCTGTCCCTCCAGCCGCCGGTGTTCGCGCTGTTCGTGGGGCGGAGCCGTACGACCGACTAGCGCAGTGTGGGGCGGAGCCGTACGAGCGTGGATGGCGCCGTGCGGAGGGGCCCGGGTGGCCGGCCTATCAGCCGAACGGGTGGGTGGCGTCCCGGCTCCGGGTTGACGGACCGCCGCTACGAGCGCTGCTCGACGTACGCGGGCTGCTCGGTGGTCAGCAGCCGCTCGGCCTCGGTGACCACGGCCGGTTCGGGCTCGGTGAGCTCGGGGAGGGCCTTGAAGACCCAGGTGCGGTACGAGATGAAGCGGAACACCGTGCCGGCGCCGAGGCCGACGACCTTCGCGGCGAGCTGCTCCGGGTGCGTGGTGAGGCCGAGGACGTAGACGGAGAACCCGAGGATCCCGGTCTCGATCAGCATGCCGATGCCGCTGAACAGCAGGAAGAGCGTGATCTCGCGCTTGCGCGAGGCCGCGTCGCGGTCGCGGTAGAGCCAGTAGCGGTAGCCGAGGTAGTTGGTCGCGATGGCGATCAGGGTGGCGGCGATGTTGGAGCGCAGCGAGGCCAGGCCGAGACCGTTGATGCAGATCCAGAACACGACGAAGTTGACGGCGACGCCGCTCAGGCCGACCACGCCGAACTTGATCATCTCGCCCGAGATCCCCTGCAGTCGCTGCGTCAGGGATGGCTTGGGTGCGGTGGTGATCGTCATACCCGGCTGTCTCCATGTGCTCGCGTGCGAGGGTGCCGTGCTCGCGTCGGTCGGACGCGGGCGGTCCCCTCGTATACACACATGATCGGATTGTGCTTCTCGGGGTCCGGCCATCCAGGCTACTCGCTCCACACCCGGCCGTCCCCACCCCCGGTGCCCCGGCCCTCCCGGCGCCCGGCTGTGCACCCGTCCCGACCGGCCCGGATATCCTGGGCGGCGTGACTCTCGCGGGTAATGTGAATTTTCCAGTGGTCGGCATGATCGGCGGCGGCCAGCTGGCCCGGATGGCGCACCAGGCGGGCATCCCGCTCGGCATCCGGTTCCGGCTCCTCGCCGACACCCCCCAGGACTCCGCCGCGCAGGTGGTCTCCGACGTGGTGCTCGGTGACTACCGCGACCTCGAAACGCTGCGCCGGTTCGCGGCGGGCTGCGACGTGGTCACCTTCGACCACGAGCACGTGCCCACCGAGCACCTGCGTGCCCTCCAGGCCGACGGCATCGCCGTCCGCCCGGGCCCCGACGCGCTGGTGAACGCCCAGGACAAGGGCGTGATGCGGGCGAAGCTGGACTCCATCGGGGTGCCCTGCCCGCGTCACCGGCTGGTCGCCGACCCGGCCGACGTCACCGCGTTCGCCGAGGAGGGCGCCGGCTACCCGGTGGTCCTGAAGACCGTCCGCGGCGGCTACGACGGGAAGGGCGTCTGGGTCGTCGACGACGAGTCCGCGGCCGCCGCGCCGTTCCTCGCCGGGGTGCCCGTGCTGGCCGAGGAGAAGGTCGACTTCCTGCGCGAGCTGGCGGCGAACGTGGTCCGCTCGCCCAGCGGCCAGGCGGTGGCCTACCCCGTGGTGGAGAGCGTCCAGGAGGACGGCGTCTGCGCCGAGGTGACCGCCCCGGCCCCCGACCTGGACCCGGAGCTGGCCGGCGAGGCCCAGGCGCTGGCCCTGCGGATCGCGGGCGAGCTGGACATCACCGGCCACCTCGCGGTCGAGCTGTTCCAGACCCGCGACGGCCGGATCCTGGTCAACGAGCTGGCCATGCGCCCGCACAACTCGGGCCACTGGACCCAGGACGGCGCCGTCACCTCGCAGTTCGAGAACCACCTGCGGGCCGTCCTCGACCTGCCGCTGGGCGACCCGCGCCCGCGGGCCCGGTGGACGGTCATGGTCAACGTCCTCGGCGGGGACTACCCCGACATGTACCACGCCTTCCTGCACTGCATGGCCCGTGACCCGGGCCTGAAGATCCACATGTACGGGAAGGACGTCAAGCCCGGCCGCAAGGTCGGCCACGTCAACGTCTTCGGGGACGACCTCGACGACGTCCGCGAGCGCGCCCGCCATGCGGCCGCCTACCTGCGAGGAACGATCACCGAATGACCAACCCCACTGGTCCCGTCGTCGGCATCGTCATGGGCTCGGACTCCGACTGGCCCGTGATGGAGGCCGCGGCCCAGGCCCTCGACGAGTTCGAGGTCCCGTACGAGGTCGACGTGGTCTCGGCGCACCGGATGCCGCGCGAGATGGTGGCCTACGGCGAGCGGGCGCACGGGCGCGGGCTGAAGGCGATCATCGCCGGTGCCGGCGGCGCTGCCCACCTCCCGGGCATGCTGGCCTCCGTCACCCCGCTGCCGGTGATCGGCGTGCCGGTGCCGCTGCGCTACCTGGACGGCATGGACAGCCTGCTGTCGATCGTCCAGATGCCGGCCGGCGTGCCGGTGGCCACCGTCTCGGTCGCCGGTGCCCGCAACGCCGGCCTGCTGGCGGTCCGGATGCTCGCCGCGTTCGATCCCGAACTGGCCGAGAAGATGGTCGAGTTCCAGGTCGAACTGAACAACCAGGCCACCGAGAAGGGCAAGAAGCTGCGCGCCAAGGTCGCCGGCTCCTCGTCGTTCGGCTTCGGCAAGTAGCACCTGGGGCGGATCGTCCGCGATACAACAGGGGGATGACTCCCGAACTGCTGGATCGCGCCCGTGCCGTCCTCCGCGACACCCCCGTGGTGGACGGTCACAACGACCTCCCCTGGGCGATGCGCGCCCAGGCCGGGTACGACCTCGACGCCATCGACCTGACGGCCGACCAGAGCGGCCGGCTGCACACCGACTTCGCCCGGCTGCGCGCGGGCGGGGTCGGTGCGCAGTTCTGGTCGGTCTTCGTGCGTTCCGACTACGCCGGGGACCAGGCCGTCAGCGCCACCCTGGAACAGATCGACTTCGTCCGGACGATGGTGGCGCGCTACCCGGCGGTGCTGCAGCTCGCCCTCACCGCCGACGACATGGAGAACGCCCGGCGCCGGGGCCGGATCGCCTCGCTGATCGGCGCCGAGGGCGGCCACTCCATCAACTGCTCGCTCGGCACCCTGCGGATGATGTACGAGCTGGGCGTGCGGTACATGACGCTGACCCACAACGACAACGTGCCGTGGGCGGACTCCGCCACCGACGTCCCGGCCGCCGGCGGGCTGACCGCGTTCGGCGAGGAGGTCGTCCGGGAGATGAACCGGCTCGGCATGCTGGTCGACCTCTCGCACGTCTCGCCGGACACCATGCGGGCCGCGCTCCGGGTCTCCGAGGCGCCGGTGATCTTCTCGCACTCCTCCTCGCGCGCCGTCTGTGACCACCCGCGCAACGTCCCGGACGACGTCCTGGCCCAGCTGCCCGCCAACGGCGGCCTGGCGATGGCCACCTTCGTGCCGAAGTTCGTCCTGCCCGCCGCGATCGAGTGGACCGCCGCCGCGGACGAGAACCTGCGCGCGCACGGCGTGCACCCGCTGGAGACCACCCCGGAGGCGATGGCCGTCCAGCGCGCGTACGAGGCCGCCCACCCGCAGCCGGTCGCCACCGTCGCCGTCGTCGCCGACCACCTGGACCACATGCGGGAGGTGGCCGGGATCGACCACCTCGGGATCGGCGGCGACTTCGACGGCACCGCCTTCCTGCCGCAGGGGCTGGACGACGTCGCGGGCTACCCCAACCTGATCGCGGAGCTGCTCGGCCGCGGCTGGTCGGAGGCCGACCTCTCCAAGCTCACCTGGCACAACGCCGTCCGGGTGCTGCGGCAGGCCGAGGACGTCGCCACCGACCTCCAGCTCACCTTCCGCGGCCCCTCCTGGGCCACCGTCGGGCAGCTCGACGGCCGCGGTTGACCCTCCCCCTGGGGCAGACAGGACGGTGGAGGACATGGAGGAGGACGCAACCCTCGGCATCGGCGCGTTCGCGCGGCGCTCCCGGCTGTCGCAGAAGGCCCTGCGGCTGTACGACAGCCAGGGCGTGCTGCGGCCCGACCGGGTGGACCCGGTCACCGGCTACCGCTCGTACCGCGAGAGCCGGCTGGTCGACGCCCGGCGGATCAGGCTGCTGCGCGGGCTGGACATGCCGCTGGCCGCGGTCGCCGAGGTACTGGCCGCACCGGGCGCCGAGGGCGCCCGGCTGGTGGCCGAGTACTGGGCCGCGGTCGAGCGACGGATCGCCGCGCAGCGCGAGTTGGCGGCCTACCTCCGCATCCAACTGTCAGGCGGCGAAGGGATTCTGGACATGTTCGACATCCAGCAGCGAGAGGTGCCGGAGCAGCTGGTGCTCACCGAGCAGCGGCACGCGGGGCCGGAGGACCTGCCGGTCTGGATCCCGGCGGCGTGCGACCGCCTGTTCGCGGCGGCCGAGGCCTACGGCGGGACGGCCGGGGCCCCCTTCGTCGTCTACCACGGCGAGGTCAACGAGGACAGCGACGGGCCGGTGGAGCTCTGCGTCCCGGTCGACCGGGACCGGGCCGCGGAGATCACCGTCCCGTACCGGGTCGAGCCCGCCCACCACCAGGCCTACACGACCGTCACCAAGGCCCAGGTGGTCTACCCGCAGATCCTGACGGCCTACGACGCGGTCTTCCAGTGGGCCCGGGAGCAGGGCCGCGAGGTGACCGGCGCGCCCCGCGAGGTCTACTTCGCGGACTGGGCCGAGGCCGCCGGGGACGCCCCGGTCTGCGACATCGCCGTCCCACTCGCCGGCCCGCTCACGGCGAAGGTCTCCGCCCAGGTCCCCGGCGAGGCCTAGAGCTGCGGCAGCTCGATCGCCGGGCAGCGGTCCATGACCATGTCCAGTCCGGCGCCGGTGGTACGGGCGTAGGCGTCCTCGTCCACCACGTCCAGCTGGAACCAGACCGCCCTGGCGCCCACCGCCACCGCCTGGTCGGCGACCTCGCCGGCCAGGCGGCTGTTCACGAACACGTCCACCACGTCGACCTCGAACGGGATGTCGGCGAGGGTGGCGTACCCCTGCTCCCCGAGCACCGTCTCCGCGTTGGGGTGCACCGGCACCACCCGCTTGCCGGCCCGCTGGAGCACCTGCGCGACGCCGTACGCGGCCCGGCGGGTGTTGGTGGACAGGCCGACCACCGCCCAGGTGTCGCCCGCGTCCTGGAGGATCCTGCGAACCGTTTCCCGGTCTCCGTAGCTCATGTCGCACTCCAACGGCGCGAGCCGGCGGCGCATTCCGGGCGGGGGCGCGGAGGGCTACTCCGCGCCGGGGCGGCCCATCGCCCGGTACGTCCATCCGGCGGCCCGCCAGCGCGGCACGTCCAGGATGTTGCGGCCGTCCAGTATCCGGCGCTCGGCGACCACCGTGCCGAGCACCTCCGGGTCCAGCTCGCGGAACTCCTGCCACTCCGTCAGGTGCAGCACCACGTGCGCGCCCTCCGCGGCCTCCAGCGGTGTCGCCGCGTACGCCAGGCTGGGGAACATCTTGCGGGCGTTGTCCATCGCCTTCGGGTCGTAGACCGTGACCTGGGCGCCCTGCAGCTGGATCTGGCCGGCCACGTTGAGCGCGGGGGAGTCCCGGATGTCGTCCGAGTTCGGCTTGAAGGCCGCGCCCAGCACCGCGACCCGGCGGCCGAGGAAGCCGCCGCCGCACTGCTCGCGGGCCAGCTCCACCATCCGGGAGCGGCGCCGCATGTTGATCGAGTCGACCTCGCGCAGGAAGGTCAGGGCCTGGTCGGCGCCCAGCTCCCCGGCGCGGGCCATGAAGGCTCGGATGTCCTTGGGCAGGCAGCCGCCGCCGAAGCCGAGGCCGGCGTTGAGGAACTTGCCGCCGATCCGCTCGTCGTGGGCCAGGGCCCGGCTGAGCTGGACGACGTCCGCGCCGGCGCTCTCGCAGACCTCGGCCATCGCGTTGATGAAGGAGATCTTGGTGGCCAGGAAGGAGTTCGCGGCCGCCTTGACCAGCTCGGCGGTCGGGAAGTCGGTCACCACGAAGGGCACGCCCTCGGCGATCGGCGTCGCGTACACCTCGCGCAGCAGCTGCTCGGCCCGCTCGCTGCGTACGCCGACCACCAGCCGGTCCGGGTGGAGGGTGTCGCCGACGGCGTAGCCCTCGCGCAGGAACTCCGGGTTCCACGCCAGCTCGGCGTCGGACCCGGCGGGGGCGAGCGCGGCCAGCCGCTCGGCCAGCCGGTTGGCGCTGCCGACCGGCACGGTGGACTTGCCGACCACCAGGGTCGGCCGGGTCAGGTGCGGGGCGATCGAGTCCAGCGCCGCGTCCACGTACGACATGTCGGCCGCGAACTCGCCCTTCTTCTGCGGGGTGTTGACGCAGATGAAGTGCACGTCGCCGAACTCGGCGACCTCCTGGGGCGAGTCGGTGAACCGCAGCCGGCCGGTCGAGCCCTCGTGCCCGGGCACGTGCTTGACCAGCAGCTCCGCCAGCCCGGGCTCGTACATCGGCACCCGGCCGGCCTTGAGCGCCGCCACCTTCTCCGGGTCGATGTCCAGCCCGAGGACCTCGAAGCCCAGCTCGGCCATGCAGGCCGCGTGCGTTGCACCGAGGTAGCCGGTACCGATCACCGTGAGACGGAGGGCCACGTGCTTCCCCTTTGTGGTCGGGACTCTGGCCGTGCCGGGTCGGGTGAGCCCGGGGCCGCAGGCACCGATGGTATCCGCCGGACGGCGGCCCGTGGGCCGGTCCCCCGAAGCGGTTGCGACTGCGGTGGGTAACGGGGGGAGCACCCGCACGTACCGGTCACGGTGGGAACTCCCGTTTCAATCCCGCGCCCGCGGCCGGAACGACAGAATGCGCGCATGAACGCGCGGGAGCACGAGGACGGGGCGGGCGGGCGACCCGAGTCGCTGAGCCTGTTCGACGAGCGGGACGGGGTGGACGGCCGGCCCGGGGACGGGACCGACGGGGCCGCCGACGAGGCCGCCGACGAGGGGCGCGGCAGGCGCCGCCGGCGGACCAGGCGGGTGCTGATCTGGACGCTGACCGCCCTGCTGGTGCTGGTCGGCGGGGGCATCGGGGGCATCTACTGGACGGCCGAGCACTACGCGTCGTCCGTGGAGCGGATCCCCGGCGCCTTCCCGAGCGTCCCGGAGTCCGCCCAGCCCCAGCCCGTACCGGGCGCGGGCCTGACCTTCCTGCTGGTCGGCCTGGACGCCCGCTCCGACGTGCCCACCACCGGCGGCCAGGCCAAGGCTCCGGCCTGGAGGGAGGGGGCGAGCCGCAGCGACACGATGATGCTGATGCACCTGTCGGCGGACCGCGGGAGCGTCTCGCTGGTCTCGATAGCCCGGGACACCTGGGTGGCGGTGCCCGGCCACGGCATGGCGAAGATCAACGCGGCGTACTCCTGGGGCGGCCCGCCACTGATGGTGGACACGGTGCAGAAGCTCACCGGCATCCGGATCGACCACGTCGCGGTGATCGACTGGAACGGCTTCCGGAAGCTCACCGACGCCGTCGGCGGCGTCGACATCACCATCCCGCAGACCATCGAGGCCAAGGGCGACGCCCGCGAGTGGCTCAAGGGCACCCACCACATGAGCGGCGACGAGGCCCTGCTGTACGTCCGTGAGCGGCACGGCCTGCCCAACGGGGACCTCGACCGCACCAAGCGCCAGCAGAACTTCCTGCGCGCCCTCATGATCCAGACCATGAACGCCGGCACCCTGGGCAACCCCGGCCGTCTCACCGGCCTGCTCCAGGCCGTCGGCGACGTGGTGAGCGTCGACGACCGGCTCAGCAACACCGACCTCTACGACCTCGGCTGGAGCCTGCGCGGCGTGCGGCCCGACGACGTCCGGTTCATGAACGCGCCCTTCGGCGGCTTCGACAGCATCGACGGCCAGGACGTCGTCAAGCTGGACCAGGCCGCCTCCGCGACCCTCTGGGAGGCCGTCCGCAACGACCGGATGGACGAGTACTTCGCGCAGCACCGGACCACCAGCGACACGCTGGGCGAGAGCGTCCGCTGAGCCGTCCGCCGGGCGCCGGCCCGTGTCGCGCACGTCACCCGACGGCGCGCGCGGGGCGAGCCTAGGATGGCCCTACTGAACGGTAGTTAACGCGCGAAGGGTGTGGCACATGGCGGGCAGCTCGGACTTCGACCTCTTCCGGCTCAGCGAGGAGCACGAGATGCTCCGTGAGGCGGTGCGTTCGTTGGCGGAGGCGAAGATCGCTCCGTTCGCGGCGG